>DAOQXO010000005.1:0-50215 GCA_035342635.1 Steroidobacteraceae bacterium | reverse complement strand
ACGTTCGCAGCAATGGAAGCGCCGTGACGGCAGGTGACGTGCAGCGTCACTTTCCGACGGGCAGGACGACCACGCAGGGCTGGCCCTGTGCACGCAGCGACTCGCAGATACCGCGCGCGGCCGATTCGCTCGCCGTCGAGGCACGCAGACGGTAGAGGGATCCGGCGCCGCTCTTGACCGGGGAAACAGCCGGCGAAAGGCCACCGAGCACATTCGCGAACTTGCCGCTGATACGCTGCCATTCCGCCCGCGCCTTGTCCTCGCTGCTGAACGCGCCGAGCTGCACGCCGTACTCGATGCGCGGCTCGGGCGCGGACACCCTCGGCGCCGGCGCGGACAGAGGCGCTGCGTCAGGCGGTGCTGCGGCGGCGACGGACGGAGCGGTATCGGCCGCGGCGGGCGCCGGCGCCGCGATTATCGCGGGTGGCACGCCAGCGGGCGCGGGAGCGGGCGCGGCAGCCGCCGGAGCGCTACCCCCGAGTGCGAAGTTCTCGATGCGGATGCGCGCCTCCTGCGACCACTTGCTCTCGGGATGCTGGCGCAGATAAGCCTGATACGCCTCGAGCGAGTCGATGGTCGCGGCGTCCTGCCAGTCGCGCTCCTCGCCGAGCTGCTTGATGCGCGCCTCGGCCTGGGTCGCGAGCGCGCTGTCGCCGTGCTTCGCGAGGAAGCTGCCGTACGACTCGATCGTGTCGGCGGCCTGCGCCGATTTCCAGTCCTGACGCTCGCGGCTGCAGGCCGCCAGGATCGCGATGCAGGTCACGAAAACCGTCATCCGCAGGATTGGGTGCATGGCTGGTCGCGCTCCCTCGAACAAGCTTCGCTATTCTAGCGCGAGGAGGAGTGCACGATGTCAGAGCAGCCCAGGCGCCGCCTTCTCGATCAGTTCGGGGTGTCGCCCACCTATATCGCCGAGGGTAGTCGGATCCGCGGCGACATCGATACGCGCGGCCCCTTCGTGCTGTCGGGTACGCTGGAAGGCAATGCGCGAGTGGGCGCCGGGCTCTCGATCTCGGTCGGCGCGCGCCTGCACGGCGATGTGGAGGCCCGGTCCGCCGTCATCGCGGGCGAAGTCATCGGCAACGTGACGATCGAGGAGAAGCTAGAGATCGGCGCCACCGCAGTCATCCATGGCAGCATCGCCGCGAAATCCCTCGCGATTGCCAACGGCGCCGTGATCGAGGGCGACATCGTGGTCACCGGCACGCAGCCGGTGGTCAAGTTCGACGAAAAACGCCGCGCCTGATCCGCTCCGCCCGCGCGCCTGGCGCGCCTCAATTGCAGTTCGCGAGTCCCGTGATCCACTGCTGGATCAGCTGCACCGCCTCATCATCGACGAGCAGCGACGCGAGCGGCGGCATCATGATGTCGGGCGCGCGCGTATCGATGCGCGCGAGCAGGACCGAGCTTTCCGGGGCGCCGGGCGCAATGAGGCGCGGCGTTCCCGGCAGACCGAGATCTCCGCTCTGCGGCGTCACATTGCAGGTGTTGGTGGACGGAAGCGCCGTCGTGTAGCGCAGATCCATGCTGCTCGGGGTCGGGCCGTTCGGGCGGTGGCAGAACGAGCAGTTCGTATGCAGCCACGCGCGGGCGCGCTCGGTCAGCGTACCGCTCGTGCCGTAGGGATCGGGCATCGCGGGCAGAGTCGCGGGATCGTCCGGGATACCGGGATTCAGCATGCCGATGTGATCGAGCGTCACGATCTGGTTCGCCGTGCGCCCGGTGGTCGGGTAGAGAATGCTGCCGTTCAGCTGCGCCGTCTCGAGGCCGAGGCTGCGCCCGGCGACCTGCGTATGGCAGGCGAGGCACTGCGCTTCGCTCGGGAATATCCAGTCCTGGCTGCCGAGATCGACGGTCTTGCCGCCCACCACGCGCGTGGCATCCGTGCCTCCCGCGTTCCACTCGTAGGTGTAGCCTGCCCAGTTGTCGTTCGTGTGGCGCATGAACAGACGCGTCTCGACGAGCCTGCCCTGGTGCCGGAAATCCTTGCGCAGCACGCTGCCGTTGGGCAGATCCCAGTCGCCGCCGTCCGGATCGATCGTCGCGCCGTCCGGCAATGCGAGCCAGCGCTCCTTGTCGATGCCATCCGACCAGAAACCGGCGTTCGGCGCATACGGAATGAGTCCCGGGGCCGGCTGCGCCGGATCGCCGCTCGCGCCGCAGCCACTTGCCGACAGCAGTGTCGCCACGGTACCGCCACCGGCCGCGCCCGCCACGAGCTGGTAGAGCTCGCCGTCGTTGAGGTCGACGACGTAGAGCTCGCCGTTCACGTCCTCGCCGAACGAGGAGATGTCGAGGCTGGTATCGAAGCCCTGGCTGGAAGTGACTGTCAGCGTCGGTACGGTCGTCGAGGGGATGTCCCAGATGCGCCCGGTGCCGTAGTCCGCGAACACATACCGGCCGACGAGCGAGGGAATCTGCGTGCCGCGGTACACGTAGCCCCCGGTCACGGAAAAGCCCGCCGTGCGGCCGTACTCCGCCACCGGCGGCAGGAACGGACCCGTCGTGCCGCAAGACATGCCGGTGTCCTGCGTGCCCTCGCGGCAGCGCCAGCCATAGTTGCCGCCGGACACGACCCGGTCGATTTCCTCGAGGGCGTTCTGGCCGACGTCGCCCACCCACAGCTCGCCGGTGTCGCGATCGAAGCTCCAGCGCCAGGGATTGCGAAAGCCGTAGGCATAGATTTCGCGACACTGTGCCGCGGTAGTCGTGCCTGTGGTGCACGAACCGCCGGTGGCGGCAAACGGGTTACCCGCCGGAATCGTGTAGGTCGTCGCTGACTCGCCGCCGACATCGATGCGCAGCATCTTGCCGAGCACCGTCTGCAGGTTCTGGCCATTGCCGATGCTGCCATGCTGGTCGTTCGAGCCGCCGCCGTCGCCCGTGCCGAAATACAGCAGGCCGTCGGGGCCGAACATGATGTTGCCGCCGTTGTGGTTGCTCTGCGTGCGCGCGGCGGTCAGCAGCGTGATCTCGCTTGCCGGGTTGAGCGTCGCACCGCCGTCGGTGGTGCGGAACACCGAGATGCGGGTTTCTACCGGCGAAGTGCCGATATAGAAAACGAAGACGCGATTGTCGGTCGGGAACTGCGGGTGGAAGGCCATGCCGAGCAGGCCGCGTTCGGTCGAATCGTCGAGCACGCGATCGGTGATGTCGAGGAAGACGCTGCTCGTGGCGACGTTCGGCGTGTTCTGGAAAACACGGATCACGCCGCCCTTCTCGACCACGAACCAGCGTGCGGCTGAACCCGGCGCCTGCAGCATCTGCACGGGCAGCGAGAACGTCAGGTTCGGGAACACGCGCGCCACGGCGAGGCTCGATGTCGGCTGATCGCCGGCAACGCAGGTCGCGTTCGACGGGCGCGTGTCGAGGCCTGGCGTGGCGCCCGGCGCATCCGGGGTGGTGACATTCGCCGCCGCCGACAGCGCCGACTCATTCGGCGGCGTCGCCGCGTCGAACGCGCGCACGGTGTAGGAATAGGTGGTGCTCGCGACCACCGAGTTGTCGGTGTAGCTGTTGGTGGTGGGCGAAGCGAGCGGCGTCGCGCTGCCGTTGCGGTACACGCGATAGCCGGCGACGCCACTGGCATCGGTCGAGGCGGTCCAGGTCAACTGCACCTGCGTCGGGCCCGACGCAGTGGCCGCGAGGTTGGTCGGCACGCTCGGTGGCGTGGTGTCAGTAGGCGGCGGTGGCGGTGGCAGTGACGGGTTGTCCGAGCCCCCACCGCCGCACGCGGCGAGCGTGCCCAAAGCCGCCAGGAGCATCGCGAGTGTCAAACCCTGCAGCTTCGTGCGTCCCATCGGTCACCCCGCGGATATACTGATCGCAGTCAATCCGGACCATAGCTCGGAAACGACACATGTTTGCACACCGGCCACGCGCGCGGAACAGGTGTGGCTGTGCGGAACTGCCGACAGCCGCCCACCCTGCCCCATGAAGCCGGCGCGCATCGTCCACCTGGTCGCACATCGCGGCAATGCACGGGAATACCCCGAGAACACCCTGCCGGCATTGCAGTCGGCGCTCGACCTCGGGGCGCGATTCCTCGAGATCGACGTGCACATGTCTGCCGACGGCGTGCCGGTGGTGATCCACGACGCCGATCTCGTCCGCACGACCGGCGTCGAGGGCTTTGTTTATGACAAACCGGTCGCCGAGCTCGTGGGCATCGAGGCCGCCGAACGCCAGCGCTTCGGCGCGCGCTACGCCGGCACGTGCATCCCCACGCTGGCCGATGCCGCGCAGCTGCTCGATGACCGGCCTGAAATCACGCTGTTCGTGGAGATCAAGCGGGCGAGCCTGGCGCGCTTCGGCCATGACCAGGTCGTGCCGCAGGTGCTCGAAGCGGTGCGCCCATGGCGCACCCAGGTGGTCATCATTTCCTTCGACCTGCCGGCCGTGTTCCGCGCCCGGCAGATCGGCGGCTATCGCATCGGCTGGGTGCTGCCGCAATACGACAGCCACACGCGCCTCAAGTGCGAAGCGCTGCAGCCGGAGTTTCTCTTCTGCGACGTCGACAAGCTCGCCGCCGGCGAACAGCTGTGGCGCGGCACCTGGCGCTGGGTGATCTACGAAGTCACCGAGATCGAGCAGGCACTGTCGCTCGCGGCGCGCGGCGCGGACTTCGTCGAATCCATGGCGGTGCGCGAACTTGGCATCGCGATGCGCTCGCGCGGGCGCGCAAACCTGCCCGCGTGACCATGACCCGCGAGTGCGATGTCGCGATCGTCGGCGGCGGCATCCACGGGGTCGGCGTCGCGCAGGCCGCCGCGGCCGCGGGCCATTGCGTTCTGCTGCTCGAGAAGTCGGCGATCGCCGCGGGCACCTCGAGCCGCTCGAGCAAACTGATCCACGGCGGGCTGCGCTACCTCGAGACCGGTCAGATGCGTCTCGTGCGCGAAAGCCTGCATGAGCGCACGGCGCTGCTGCGCCTCGCGCCCGGACTCGTGCGCCTGCAGCCCTTCTACATTCCCGTATACGCGGAAACGCGCCGGCGCCCCTGGGTGCTCGGTACGGGCCTGTCACTGTACGCGGCACTCGCTGGTTTCGCGCGCGGGGCGGGCTTCGGGCTGCTCGCGCGCCGCGAATGGGACACGCTCGATGGCCTCGACACGCGCGGGCTGCAGCACGTCTTCCGCTATCACGACGGGCAGACCGACGATGCGGCCCTCGCGCGTGCGGTGCTCGAGTCCGCACGACGGCTCGGTGCGCAGGCGCTCGTCCCGGCGGCATTCCTCGGCGCGGACCTCCATACGGGTGGAGTCGTCGTGCGCTACGCCGCGGGCGGCGGCGTGCAGGAGTGCCGCGCGCGCGTGCTCGTCAATGCGGCCGGGCCATGGGCAGGCTCCGTGGCGCGCAGCGTCTCGCCTGCAGTCGACATCCCGGATATCGAGCTCGTGCAGGGCACGCACTTGCTGCTTCCCGGCCCGCCCGCGCGCGGCATCTACTACGTCGAGAGTCCGCGCGACGGGCGCGCGATCTTCGTCATGCCGTTTCGTGGCCAGCTGATGATCGGCACCACCGAGGTGCGCTACCGCGGCGACCCGGACGCGGTGGCCGCCACGGCCGGTGAGCGCCATTACCTGCTCGGCGTGCTGCGCCGTTATTTTCCCGCAGCGGCGGAGCGGGCGCTCGCCGGCGGCGGCGTACCACGCGCCTTCGCCGGCCTGCGCGTACTGCCGGGCGGATCGGGCCACGCCTTCCACCGCTCTCGCGAAACGCAGTTCGCGCTCGATCGCGAGCAGGCGCCACGCCTGATTTCGATCTACGGCGGCAAGCTCACGACGTTTCGCGCCACCGCCGCGCACGTCATGCGCCTCGCGGCGCCGTCCCTGCCGACGCGGCGCGCGACAGCGGACGTCGACCGGCTGCCGCTGCTACCCGCCTGAGCCGCATGGGTACGCGCGAAACAACCTGGCTGGCACTGGACCAGGGCGGACATGCGAGCCGGGCGCTGCTGTTCGATGCCGAGGGCCGCGAGCTCGCCGAAGCGCGTGTGCCGATCGCAACACGGCGCATTGGCGAAGACCGCGTCGAGCACGACCCCGAAGAGCTCGTCACCTCGCTGCGTACGGCGGCGTCGCAGGCGCTCACCGCGCACAGCGGCCGCCTGCCGCCTGTCGCAACGGGCCTGGCCACGCAGCGATCGAGCATCGTGTGCTGGGACCGGCGCAGCGGCGCGGCACTGTCGCCGGTGCTTTCGTGGCAGGACCGGCGTGCCGCCGCGGCGCTCGAGCCACTGCGCGCCGAGGCGCATACGGTGCGGCGGCTCTCGGGGCTGCCGCTGTCGGCGCACTACGGCGCGAGCAAGATGCGCTGGTGCGTCGAGCACCTGCCCGCAGTACGCGATGCGGCCCGGCGTGGCGCGCTGCGCATCGGGCCGCTCGCCACGTTCCTCGCCGGGCGCCTGGCCGGTACGAGCGCGAAGGTCGATCCCGCAAACGGCTCGCGCACGCAGCTGTGGGATGCAGCGCGCGGCGACTGGTCGCCCGAACTGCTCGACCTGTTCGGTATCGCACGCGAATGGCTGCCGGATCCCGGCACGACCGTGCAGGACGGCTTGGCGCAGCCCGGCGCACTCGCACTGGCCGTCGTGACCGGCGACCAGTCGGCCGTGCCATTCGCCTGGGGCGAGCCGCGCGAGGACACGCTCTATATCAATCTCGGCACCGGAGCCTTCCTGCAACGACCGACCGGCGTCCGCCGTGCCGAGCCGGGCGGTCTCCTCGCGAGCGTGCTGTTCGGCGACGCGCAGCAGACACTGTATTCGCTCGAAGGCACGGTCAACGGCGCCGCGAGCGCGATCGACTGGCTCGCGGCGCGCGAAGACCTGGATGTCGGGGCCGTGTGGCGGCGCTGGGAAAGTCTCGACCGCGCGGCGCGCGCGCAGCCCTCGCTGCTGTTCCTGAACGGCATCTCCGGCCTCGGTTCGCCCTGGTGGCGCAGCGACTTCGCCTCCCGCTTCGTCGGTGAAGGCGATGCCGATGCGCGCTTTGCCGCCGTCGTCGCGAGCATCGCCTGGCTCGTGCGCGCTAACGTCGATGAACTGCGACGCGCCGGCCCCATCTCGCGCGCGATCGTCACGGGCGGCCTCGCGCAGTCGGACGGCCTGCTCGCACTGCTGGCCGATCTGTGTGGCATCGACCTGCTGCGTCCCGCGCAGGGTGAAGCCACGGCGCTCGGCGTGTTCGGCCTGCTGAGGCGCGACCAGGATCGCGCCGCGGCCGATCCGGCCGATGCCGCAGGCACGGTACGAGTGAGCGCCGATGCCGGAGTGGCACGTCAGGCCGCAGCCGCCTTCGAGCACTGGCACGACGCCATGCGCCGGGCGCTCTGATCAGACAGAGGCGAGGAGTTGCGCGACGCGTCGGTCGGCCCAGCTCGGGGCGTTCGGCTGCTCGAAGAAGCCGCAGTGCCCACCGTGCGGCGTGAGCACGATGCGCAGCGAGTCGGGCGCGGCCAGCCGGCACAGGTCATTGGGCGGAATGATCGGATCGTCGAGTGCGGCGATGATCGTCGTCGGCACGTCGAGGCCGGCGAGCCGCGCGCCGGTGATCGCATAGCCCTCGAGGTATTCCTCGAGCGTCGGGAAATGGGTATGTGCACGCACGAGCTCGGCGGTCATGTGCCGCAGCCCGCCCTGGCGCAGCAGCGCCTCGAAGTCGTACTCGCCGGGCCACGCGGCCTGCTTCCTCGCGAGTGAGCGGCTCCATTTGAGGACGAAGTAACGCCGGTAGATCGGCGATCCACGCTCGAGCGCGTCCAGCGTGGCCTTCGGGTCGAGCACCGGCGACACGGCGACAGTGTGGGCGACGGCAAGGCCCGCATCGCGCGCGGCGGCCGCCGCACGCAGCATGAAATTGCCGCCGAGCGAGAACCCGACGAGTTGAAGCGGGCGGCCTCCCGCCTCGGCCTGGATCGTGCGCAGCGCGCCGACCAGCTCCGCGAGGCGGCAGGAGTGGAACAGTTCGCGATTGAGGTGATGCGTCTCGCCGTGGTCGCGCAGGTTGAGGCGCAGCAGCTCATGGCCGCGCTCGAACAGCGTCTGCGCGAGCGACAGCACGTACAGCGAACGGGCGCTGCCCTCCCAGCCGTGCAGCAGCACGGCGAGCGCACCGCGACCATCGCCCGTGCGGGCATGAAAGCCCTGCAGCACCGTGCCTTCGCCGCAGTCGATCAGGCGCTCGACGCTCGCCGCGAGCATCGGCTGCGCGCGCCGCTCGATCGCCGGCCGGCGCCAGGGCAGGCTCGGCAGGATCGATTGCACGTGGCCGCCGCGGATCCAGCGCGGCGGCGCGATCGAGGTGTCGATGACCGCCCGGGGATGGTAGCGATCGGCGGCTCCGCTCATGGCGGCCTGCGCGGCCTCAGGGAGCGGAGCGCGCACGCAGCTCCACGCGATTGTTCGCGTAAGCCGCGCGATTCCACTCGCCTGCCGTGAGGCTGGCGGTGACCTCGGGATAATGCAGCGCCGTGTCGGTGGCCTCACCGGTCGCGACGCGCACGTCGATCGCCCCGCCGCTCTCGCGCCGGCTCTCGGCGACGAGGTTCGCGAACGCAAGCGATTCGCGCTGCACCGGCCGCGTACCTTCGAGGGCCGGATTGCCGATCAGGTCGCAGCGCGCGACCGGCGTTTCGTCGGGAGCGAGCGAGTAACCCTCGGTGGCATTGCCAATGAGGCAGAAGCGGCCGGGATAGGTCGTCACTTCGACGACCCCGTGGAAATTCCCGGCCGTGAGCCGCTCGAGCGCATTGCGCACAACCGCCAGGCGATCGTTCGACAGCGGTATTTCACCGTACGGCACGAGCGCGCGAGCGAGCAGCCCGGCATCGGCGAGCGTGCCCGAGGCGAGCACGCCGGAGGCGATCTCGTCGGCGCGCGCGGCCTCGGCGGCCTCGAACACGGCAACCTGGGTTTCGAGTGAGGCGACGTGTTCGCGGCTCACCGTGAGCTGACCCGCAAGCGCGCGCGCGGATTCGGCTTCGCGCCACCAGAAGGCACCGAGCACCGCCGCCGCAGTGAGCGCCGCCGCCGCAGCGACCCAGCCCCACTGCAAGCTGCGACGACGCGGCTCGTCCGCGGCCGGCGCGGGCGGCAGTGCCTCCTGCACGACCGCCCGCACCTCCTGGGTGAGGCGGACAGCCTGCTCGTCGATGTGCGCATTGACCGAGCGGCGTATCGCACCCGCGTGCTCGTTGACGATCTCCTCGACCATGGAACGCAACTGCGCGGCGCCTACGGGCAATGCATCGCCCACCGGCGCCGCATGCGCCGCCCCGACGTTCGCGCTGGTTCCGACGGCCGCCGTCGCGGGCGCCGCGCCCGCGCCATTCACGGCAACGGGCGGTGCCGCAGGACGTGACGCACTGCCTGCGGCCTGCTGGCCGGGCAACACAGGCTCGAAACCGCCCTGCTCGTCGCTGCGCCGATCCGGGATCAGCTTCAACTGGTAAAGCACTTTCGACACGTCGGTCGGCTGGATCTGTTTCGGCAGCACGCCGATCGCCCCAAGCGCGCGCGCCTGCCCGACATACAGCTCACCTTCCTGCGAGGTGTACATCATGATCGGGATGGTTGCGGTACGCGGGTTGTTCTTGATGACCTGCACGGCCTGGAAGCCGTCCATGCCCGGCATCAAGTGATCCATGAAGATCACGTCGGGCCGCTGGCCGCCGAGGTACTCGATCGCCTGCTCGGCGGATTCGGCCGTATCGACTTCGATTTCGTAGCGGGTGAGGATCCGGGAAAGGAACGCGCGCGCCGACTTGGAATCATCGACGATCAACGCACGTTTCGTCACCATGCAGACTCCCGCGCAACGCGCGTTGGCAGATTGGTACCCGGCGCCGGAGTTTAGCGCAGAACGAGCTGGCGATAGAGCGCGACAAGTCGCCTGGCCATTGTCCACGACGACCAGCTCGAAGCATGCTCCCGGGCGAGCGCGGCGAGGCGCTGGCGCTCCGCGGGATCCGCGAGCAGCGCCGTGATCGCCCCGACGAATGCATCCGCGGACTCGGGCAGCACGACGCCGCCGCTGCCTGCGGTCAGGATGGAACGAGTGCCGAGTTCGGCCGTCGACACCACCGGCGTGCCCTGCGCCATGGCCTCGAGCAGCACGAGGCCCTGCGTCTCGGTCCGCGAGGCAAACACGAACAGATCGCCGGCCGCATAGCAGTCGAGCAGTTCGGCATCGCGGTCGAGATAGCCGATGAACCGCGCGTTGCCCGCGATGCCGAGACGCTGCGCGAGCTGCGTGAGTGCCTCGCGCGCCGGGCCCTCGCCTGCGATCACCAGCAACGCGTCCGGCCGGACACGCAGCAACTGCGCATGCATCCTGACCAGGAACTCGATGTTCTTCTCGTGCGCGACCCGGCCGACGAACAGCAGCACCGGCCTGCCCGCCTGGATGCCGTGTCGCTCCCGGAAGCGCGCGCCATTGCCCTCCCGCATGCGGTCGGCGGGCAGGCCCGTCGGCAGCACGTGGATCGGCGTAGCCACTCCGTACCCGAGCAGCGCCTCCCGCATAGGTTCCGACGGCGCGACCAGTGCGTCCACCGCCGCGCATTGTGAGCGCGTGAAGGTGCGTGCCACGGCGCGTCCCCATGCGCGCGGCAGGACGGGCAGGTAGTGGTGCAGGTATTCCTCGAAGAACGTGTGGTAGGTGGCGATCACCGGCACGCCCAGGCGACGGGCCGCGTGTACCCCCGCATAGTGCGCGACGAACGGCGTCTGGATGTGGACCAGTTCGACGTCGCGCAGAGCCGGCGATGCGAGAGTCGCGCGCAGCGCGCCGCGATGCATGCGCCGGTCCTCCGGGTCGCGGGGCACCGCGCCCGAACGCACGCGCAGGATGTGCGCATCGTCGGTGGCCGGCTTGCCGGCCGGGTAGGCCGGCGCGACGAGCGTCGTCGTGACCCCGAGCGTCGCGAGATCGGTCCGGAACGTGTGGATCGATGTCGACACGCCATTGACGCGCGGAAAATATACGTCGGAGACGTACAGGACGTGCATGGGGGCGGGCGCGGTCAGGCGATCGCGGCGCCGAGCGCGCCGAATCCCGCGCCGAGCGCGGCACCGACCAGTACATCGGTCGGGTAGTGCAGCCCGAGGACCACGCGCGATGCGGCGATCAGCGCCGCGAGCGGCACCAGCGCGAGGGCGAGCTCCGGCGCGAAGGCCACCGCCTGCCAGGTGAACGAAACGGCATGCAGGGTGTGGCCCGAGGGGAAGCTGTAGCGGTCGAGCGGCGCGGTCGCGAGCGAAATGCCGCGATGGCGGATGAAGGGACGCTCGCGCACGAAGGTGCGTTTTAGCCACTTGTAGAGCAACAGGCCCGCCAGCGCACTCACGGCCATCGCCAAAGCGGGGCGCAGGGCCGACAGCCCGTACATCCATGGCAGCGCCAGCAGCAGGGCGTACCACGCCATGCCGTCACCGAGGCGGCTCGCGCCGACGAACAGCCTGCGCAGCGGCCGCAGGTCGGCACCGCGGTTCAGTCGCCGGCACAGCCGGTACTCGGCGACATCGAAGCGCGCTATCAGTCCCTGCATGTGTCTCGTTCCCTGACTCATGCGGCGCAGGATGCCAGCCCGTCAAGTCAACCTTGTTACGGCGGTATTACCGCTGCATGACAGGGGCGCGGTTACACTGGCGGACATGCCGCGGATCCCCGATCGCCTCGACCTCTGCTGTCTCGTGGCGGCGCTCGGCCTCCTGTCGCCGGGCGCAGCGCGCGCGATCGATACGCTCAGCGTGCATGTCGGGGAGGCTATCTGGGGCGATGCGCGCGCCACCGGCATCGACGCGCGGCTCACCATCGGGACCGCAACGCAATCGGCCGCGGTGGTGCGCATCGCGAAGGTGAGGCCTGGCGCAGACCAGCCGGAACTGCGGCGGGTCACGCTCAGCTGCGCGCGCCTCACGATCAGCGATCCGCGCTACGCCTGCGCCAACGCGCGGGTCGACGTGCAGCAGACCCCGATCGGCCCCTTGTCGCTGTCCGTGTCGGGTGACTTCAATGTGGGCACGTCGACCGGCAGCGCACGCGCAGTCATCCCGCGCCTCGCGGGCGGCCGCATCGAGATGCAGGGGCGCTACGCGCCTGCGGGCTGGACAGCCGAGGGTCGTGCCATGGGTGTGCTCGTCGCCGACCTGCGCACGCTGATCGCCCCGCTGTTCGCCCTGCCGGACGACTGGACGATCGACGGCGGCGCCACGGCCGAATTCACCGCGCGCGGCCGCGGCGGGCCGCAGACGATCCACGGCACCCTGGCACTCGCCGACATCGATCTGTCGAACCCGGAGAGCACGATCATCGCCGAAGGGGCCGCGATGACGCTGACCGCCGCGCTCACTGCGCGCCCGCAGGGCTATGACCTGCAGGCCACGCTGGCCGCGGGCGCTGGCCAGGCGCTCGCCGGCCCGATCCTGCTCGATTTCGGCCAGAACCCGCTCGACGTGCAGGCCCGCGGCACTCTCGCCGGCACCACGCTTGAACTCACGCAGCTCGAAGTCGGCGCGCCGCGACTGCTCGCCATGCATGGTTCGGCACGCGTGGCGCTCGGAGACGCCCCGATGCTCGAGGCCGGCCGCCTCGTGATCGACGCGCTGGAGTTCCCGGCGGCCTACACCAGCCTGATGCAGATCACGCTCGCCACCACCGACTTCGGCGACCTCATCACCAGTGGCCGCGCGAGCGGCACGGTGGACCTCGCCCGCAATGCCGTCGAGCGCATCGGGATCAGGGTCGAGGATGTCTCGATGTACAACGATCGTGCGTTCTTCATGAACCATGTCACCGGCGAAGTGCGCTGGGCGGCCGCGAAGAACGCCGATGTCCTGCCGTCATGGCTCGCGTGGACCGAGGGCGGCGCCTACGGGCTGTCCGGCGGCGCATCGCGCGTCCAGTTCGTCACGCGCGCGACGAATTTCATGCTGATCGAACCCTGGCACATGCCGATCTTCGACGGGGCCGTCGCGATCCGCACGCTGGCGATCAATGACCTCGGCGGCGACGACATGAGCATCCGCTTCGATGCCGAGATCGAGCCGATCAGCATGCAGCCGCTGTGCAAGGCCTTCGGCTGGCCGGAGTTCTCGGGGAGCATTTCGGGCAGCGTGCCTGGGCTCGAGTTGCGGGGTGACGAGCTGCGCGTCGCCGGCGACATCCAGGCGCGGGTGTTCGATGGTTCGTTCGTCGCGAGCAACCTGCGGCTAGTCGATCCGCTCGGCAAGTGGCCCCGCTTCTTCGCCGACCTGCGCGGCCGCAGCCTCGACCTCGAGCAGGTCACCCGCACCTTTGCGGTCGGCTCGATCACCGGGCGTATCGACGTCGATGTCCTGGGACTCGAACTGTTCGCGTGGTCGCCCGTCGCATTCGATGCGCGCATCGAGACGACGAAGGGCGACCGCTCGCGCCACCGGATCAGTGCCCGTGCGGTCAGCCAGTTGTCCAACGTCGGCGGCGGCGGCGGCGGCGTGACACAGGCGTTGCAGTCCGGCCTGCTGCAGTTCTTCGACGAATACAGTTACGATCGGCTCGGCCTGCGCTGCAGGCTCGAGAACGACATCTGCCTGATGTCCGGGGTCGAGGCCACGGACCATGGCTACTATATCGTCAAGGGCAGCGGCATCCCGCGGATCGACATCATCGGCAACCAGGGCCGCGTCAACTGGCCGCAACTGTTCAGCCAGATCGCCTCGGGTATCCGCAACAGCGAGGGCGTGGTGGTGCAGTAACATGGCAGGTACACTGGTTCAGGCTCCATTCATCCGGTGGCCCCACAATGACTCTGTGTTTAGGGAGAGGACCATGCAGAAGGTAATGCTGCCCTTCAAACTCGCGCTCGCCTGCACGCTGTTCGCGGCCTGCGTGACGATCAACGTGTACTTTCCGGCCGCCGCCGCCGAGAAGGCCGCCGACCAGATCATCGACCAGGTCACCGGCACCGCGACCACGACCGGCAAGGCCGAGCCGCAGATGCAGCGCGCCGAACCGTCCCTGCTGCGCAGCGCCGCCGCCGCCGTGCTCGACACGCTGGTGCCGGCCGCCCACGCCCAGGAGGCCCCCAATCTCGACATCGCATCGCCCGAGATCCGCGCGATCACCGCGTCGATGTCGCAGCGCTTTTCGCAACTCGAGAAGCACTTCGCTTCCGGCGCCGTGGGCCTCACCGCCGACGGGCTCGTCGAAGTGCGCGACCAGGGCGCGATCGCGCTGCCCGATCGCGCGGCCGTGAAGCGCCTCGTCGCCGAGGACAACACCGACCGCAACGCGCTCTATGCCGCGATCGCCAAGGCGAACAACCACCCGGAGTGGGAACCGGACATCCGCAAGACTTTCGCGCGCCGCTGGGTCGAGCGCGGCGCCAAGCCGGGCTGGTACTACCAGGACGCGTCCGGCGCCTGGAAACAGAAGTAGCCTGCGCAGCACGGTAGCTGGACCGGCGGTGTGCAGCCGCCGGTCCGCGAGCTTCCCTCCGTGGCCCTCGATGCCCATGCGATCGCCGTTCTTGCCCTGACGGTGTTCGCGTTCGCGCTGTTCGCGCGCGACGACATCGCGATTGAGACTTCGAGCCTGCTGATCGTCACGCTGCTCGCGGCGGGTTTCATTCTCTTTCCCTACCAGGGGGTGGACGGCCCGCTCGAGCCCACCGATTTCTTTCTCGGTTTCGGCAACGAGGCGCTGGTCGCGATCTGCGGCCTCGTCATGGCGAGCCAGGGCCTGGTGCGGACCGGGGCGCTTGCGCCGATGGGCCGCGTGGTCACGCGGCTGTGGGCCGCGAGCCCGCTGGTCGCGCTCGGCGCCATGCTCGTCATGACCGCGGCGATCAGCGCCTTCACCAACAACACGCCGCAGGTCGCGCTGATGATCCCGATCCTGACGAGCGTGGCGCTGCATTCCGGGACCTCACCCTCCTCGACCCTGATGCCGATGACCTTCGCATCGCAGATCGGCGGCATGGGCACGCCGATCGGCACCTCGCTGAACCTGCTCGTGATCGGCACCGCCGCGACCCTCGGCGTGCCGCGCTTCCACATGTTCGACTTTCTAGAGCCCGCAGCGATCGCCGGTGGCGTCGGCATCCTCTATCTGTGGCTGATCGCCCCGCGGCTGCTGCCGAAAGGCGTTGCGGTGGCCGACACCTCGCCGCGCATCTTCGCCGCGCAGATGCGCATCCGGGCCGGCGGTCCCGCCGACGGTGCGCGCCTCGCCGACGTGCTGCGCAAGACCGGCGGCGCGATGCGCGTGAAGTCGATCACGCGCGGCGCGGGCCTGTCGATCATGCCGTTGCCCCAGACGGTGCTCGCCGCCGACGATCAGCTGCACGTGCGCGATACGCCCGAACACCTGATGGAGTACGCAAGCGTGATCGGCGGCACCCTCTACTCCGGTGATGTGGCCGTCGATGCCGAACACCCGCTGCGCGCCGACGAACAGCAGACCGCGGAGCTGGTCGTGACTCCCGGCTCGATGCTCGTCGGCCAATCGCTCGACGGCATCGACTTCGACAAGCGTTACCAGCTCGTCGCACTCGCGCGGCACCGGCCGGGTGACGTGGAAGCGATGTCGGCGATGGGCGGTGAACCGATCGACCTGCACGCCGAGCAGCTCGGCGTCGGCGACGTCCTGCTCGTCCAGGGACCTGCCGAGCAGATCGCCGCAGTCAAGCGCAGCGGCGAACTGCTGGTGCTCGATGCCACCACCGACGTGCCGGAGACGCGCAAAGCACCGCTCGCACTCGCCATCATGGGCATGATCGTGCTCGCCGCCACGCTGCGCATCGCGCCGGTGTCGATTGCCGCCCTGGTCGGCGTTCTGCTGATGGTGTTCACCGGCTGCCTCAAGTGGCGCGATGCGACCCGCTCGCTCGATTCGTCGATGATCTTCCTCACCGTCGCCGCGATCGCGCTGTCGCTGGCGCTGGTCAAGACGGGCGCCGCCGCGTTCCTCGCAAGCGTGCTCGTGTCGGCGATGTCATCGCTGTCGCCGCCGGTGATCGTCAGCCTGACGATGCTGTTCATGGCGGTGCTGGCGAATTTCGTGTCGAACAGCGCCGCCGCGGTCATCGGCACGCCGATCGCAATCGAGGGCGCGCGCCAGCTCGGCCTCGCACCGGAGCCCTTCGTGCTCGCGGTGCTGTTCGGGGTCAACATGGCCTACGCCACGCCGCTCGCCGATAACTGCAACCTGCTGGTGTTCAGTGCCGGCAACTACCGCTTCAAGGATTTCGTGCGGGCCGGCGTGCCGCTGATGATCATCATGTGGCTCACGCTCAGCTGGCTGCTGCCGCGCTACTTCCCGTTCTGACGACGGTACCTCACCCTACTCGCGCATACCGGTCCCGCGGTTCATCAGCACGACGGCGATCGCGAACATCACGGCGGCGAAGGCGATCATCAGCGCGAACGCCAGCACGATGTCCACATCCGAGGTGCCGAGAAAGCCGTAGCGGAATGCGCCCACCATGTACAGGATGGGATTGGTGTAGGAGAGCTTCTGCGCCCACACCGGCAGCAGGGATATCGAGAAGAACACACCGCCGAAATAGGTGAGCGGTGTCAGCACGAACGACGGGATCCAGTTCACCTGCTCGAAGTTCTTCGCGTACATCGCGTTGAGAAAGCCCCCGAGCGAGAACACGATGGCGGTAAGTACGACCGCCGCGATGATGATCAACAGATGGTGGATCACGATCTCGGCGAACAGCAGCGAGATGATCGTCACCGCGGCGCCCACCAGCAGGCCGCGAATCACCCCGCCACCGACATAGCCGGTGACGATCACCCACGCGGGCAGCGGCGCGACCAGCATTTCCTCGACGTGCTTGCTGAATTTCGCGCCGAAGAACGACGACACGACGTTCGCGTAGGAGTTGGTGATCACGCCCATCATGATCAGGCCCGGCGCGATGAACTGCATGTAGTTGACGCCGCCCATCGGGCCGATGCGCTTGCCGATCAGCGCGCCGAAGATCACGAAGTAGAGCGTCGAGGTGACCGCCGAGGGCACGATCGTCTGGCCCCAGATGCGCAGGATCCGGTGGGTTTCGCGCAGCAGGATGGTCTTGAAGCCGACCCACCACACATGCCCGAGTGCAGGACTGCCCGTGGTCACCGCGGCGCCCTCCGCCCGTCGACGAGGCGCATGAAGATCTCCTCGAGGCGATTCACCTTGTTGCGCATCGACTGCACGATGACACCCTGCGCGGTGAGGCGCGCGAAGATCTCGTTCAAATTCTGTTCGTCCGAGACCTCGACCTCGATGGTGTGGTCATCGATGCGTGTCACGATGTAACCGTCGAGCGGCGGCGCTGCCGTGATCGCATCACGCAGGCTGAGCACGAACACTTCGCTCTTGAGCCGGCGCAGCAGACTCGCCATGCGATCGCGCTCGACTATCTGCCCGCCGTTGATGATCGCGATGTTGCGGCAGAGGGTCTCGGCTTCCTCGAGGTAGTGCGTGGTGAGAATGATGGTGGTGCCCTGCGCATTGATCTCGCGCAGGAAATCCCACATCGAACGACGAATCTCGATGTCGACGCCGGCTGTGGGCTCATCGAGGATCAGCAGGCGCGGCTCGTGCATCAGCGCGCGCGCGATCATCAGGCGCCGCTTCATGCCGCCGGACAGCGCGCGCGACGTCGTATTGCGGCGGTCCCACAGCGAGAGCTTGCCGAGGTAGTACTCGGCACGCTGCCTGGCGAGCTTGCGATCGATGCCGTAGAAGCCGGCCTGGTTGACGACGATCGCGAGCGGCGTCTCCCACATGTTGAAATTGACTTCCTGCGGCACCACGCCGATGCACGCCTTGGCGGCATCGAGCTCGCGGTCGATGTCGTGGCCGAACACTTCGAGGCTGCCGCCGCTCTTGTTGACGAGCGAGGTGGCGATGCCGATCAGCGTGGTCTTGCCGGCACCGTTCGGGCCGAGCAGCGCAAAGAAATCGCCGCGTTCGACCTGCAGATCGACCCCTTTGAGGGCCTGGACGCCGTTGTCGTAGGTCTTGACGAGCCCGCGGGCGGAAAGCGCATACATGGGGGCGCGAAGCCTACCATATGGTCCGCCGGCCCGGTCCGACCGGGCTCAGCGCAGGCGGGGGCGCCGGGGATCGGCCGGCCACCAGGGCGCGGCCAGCAGCTGCATGCCGCGCAGGCGCGCGAGTTCGAATTCCGCCGGTGCGGCGCTGGCCGCGGCCGAGAGCAGGTGGCGCCAGATTTCCGGGTGCGCGAGCCAGCGCGGACGCAGCAGCGCGGGCGCGATCTCGATGCAGGCACCGAGTTCGCGCAGCGTGAGGCCCGCGAGCCAGGCACTGTCGGCCTCGTGCAGGCCGAGCACGATCCGCGCCGCCAGGGGTCGACTTCGCGCGATGTGCCACGCGTAAGTCAGCGTAAGATAAGCAAGTCGCGGCAGGGATTGCTCCTCGAACCAGTGCTCGCCCTCGCCGCTGTCGCGCACCCCGCCGCCCGCACTGAGCGCAGCCACGTCGATCTCGACCAGCAGGAACGGGCAGCCGGCGATCCTGCGGCCCTGCTCGGGCGTGAGCGCGCGCCACAACTCGACCGAATCGCGCAGGACGGCGTGCAGCCCCGCCGGCACGCCCGCCGCGCGCCGGGTCATCAGCTCGAGCGCCAGTTCGTTGATCTCGGCGAGCGGCGCGAGCGCCGTGGCGGATGGCCCTGTATCCACGTTTCCCTCCGATCGCGGCCGATATTGCGCGCATTTGGGGCTTCCCGGCCATACCCAAATTTGGGATATTTCAACCAAATCGGGCCTGGCACCATTCAGGGAGCGAACCGCCATGCGCATCTCCGATGACCGCTACAGCCGCGATCGGCTGCGCTTCGATCTCGCGCTGCGCCTGATCGGGCACGAGGCACGCACCCACACGATCCGCGCCTGGACCGGGCTCACCGAGGATCGCGTGCGCAAGCTCTATCGCACCTACATCGCCGAGCATCCCGGCCAGAAGGTGGCGCGCCGTCGCGGCAAGTCGCCGCAGCGCTGCAGCTATTTCCTGCGCACGCCGCGCGTGCAGCAGGAAGCGGCCGTGCTGGCCGGCCTGTATTGCATGGTCGGCATCATTGCGCAGGGCGCGCGCCTCGATCCGCGCATGCTCTCGGTCGCGCAGGGCGAGTTGCTGTGCGTCGCGTACGAAACCTACCTCGCACTGGTGAAGTCCCCGCAGATCTCGTTCGAGCACGCCGCGTTCCTCGCGATCGCGCTGGCGCGCGGCGATGAGCTCGCGCTGCGCCACTGCGGCAGTTGCGGGGCGCTCGCGCTCGCCGACCGCTATACGCTGCGCGCCACCGTTTGCGCGGTATGCGCCGAATCGGCAGCGCCGCTGTCGGCGCTGCGCATCGATGGCCGCCGCGCACCGCCCGCTGCCGCGCGCGGCACACCCGCGCCGGCCCGGCTCGGGCCGGTCGATACGGGCTGAGCGCACACCTTATATAATGGCCCGCAGCCCGGGCGGGCCCCATGCAGCAGCAGCGCAAGCACTTCAATCATTTCGCCGGCCCTTATCTCGACCGCAACGCGTGGGAACGCGAGGACGCGGGTTGGCTCGCGACCGCGCGGCGCGACAGCTCGACCCGCTATCTCATCGCACGCGGCACCGCCCACCTCGTCGTGCACGAGCCGGCACCGCACATCGTGTTCCTGGGCGGCGACCATCCGCGCATCGCGCTGGCGCAGGAGCGCCAGACCGTACTGCTCGGCTGGTTCGAGGGCGCGCGTTGCGTGCTGGTCGAGGACGATGCGGACGGAGACATCGCGCCGCCCGGTGCCCGGTTCGAGGAACTGCGGCCGCTGTCGGCCACGCTGCCCGAGCGTGAGGCGGCGCTGATCGCCTACGCGCGCGCGCTGTCGATCTGGCGGGCGCGCCACCGCTACTGCGGCGCCTGTGGCGCGCCGACCCGGCCACTGCGCGCCGGTCACGTGCTCGGCTGCTCGAATCCGGATTGCGGCCAGCAACTGTTCCCGCGCATCGATCCCGCCGTCATCGTGCTGGTGACAGATGGCGATCGCGCGCTGCTCGGCCGTCAGGCCAGTTGGCCGAAGAATCGATACTCGACGATCGCCGGCTTCGTCGAACCGGGCGAGAGCATCGAAGACGCCGTCGCGCGCGAAGTGCTGGAGGAAACCGGCATCGCGGTGGGCGAGGTGACCTACCACTCCTCGCAGCCCTGGCCGTTCCCCTCCTCGCTGATGCTCGGCTTCCATGCCCGGGCCGAGGGCGGGGAAATCGTCTGCCGCGACGGCGAACTCGAGGACGCGCAGTGGTTCTCGCGCGCCGAGATCGCCGCGGGCCATCCGCTGCTCTCGCCGCGCACCTCGATCTCCTGGCGACTCATCGAGTCCTGGTTCGATGCCGGCTGGCACACGCCTCTCGCACGGATCGGCTGATGGAGATCTCCACGGCGAGCGCCCTGCTCTCGGTCGCCCTCGGCATCGGTCTTGCCGCGGCCGTCGGCCTGCGGGTGTTCCTGCCGCTGCTGATCACCGCGGTCGCGGGCGCTACCGGCCATGTCGACCTCGCGCCGTCGTTCGAGTGGCTGGCGACGACCCCGGCGCTGGTGATGCTCGGCGTCGCCACCGTGCTCGAACTGTTCGCGTACTACATTCCGGGCGTCGACAACCTGCTCGACGTGATCGCCACGCCCACGGCGGTCGTCGCCGGCGCCGTCGTGGCAGCGGCGGTCATGGCCGACCTGCCGCCGCTCGTGAAATGGACCACGGCGATCATCGCCGGTGGCGGAGTCGCCGGGCTGACACAGGGTGTCACGGCACTCGTCCGCGCGAAGTCAACCGCGACGACCGGCGGCCTCGGCAACAGCGCGGTCGCGACCGGCGAACTCGGTGGCTCGATCGTGCTCACCGTGCTCGCGCTCGCCGCGCCGGTGATCGCCGTCGCACTGGTCGTGCTCGTCGTCTGGCTCGCAGTGCGGCTCGTGCGCCGACTGCTGCGCCCGGTGCGCTGAGGCCGCGGCCGTGTGCCTGCTGGTGCTCGCGTGGCGCGCGCATCCGCGCTATCGGCTGGTCGTCGCCGCCAATCGCGACGAATACCATGGCCGCCCCGCAGCGGCGATGAGCCCGTGGAACGACTTGCCGATCCTCGCTGGCCGCGACCTCGAGGCGGGCGGCACCTGGCTCGGTGTCGATCGCGCGCGCCGCTTCGGCGTGGTGACGAACTTCCGCGAGATGGTGCGTCGTCCGGCGGGGGCGCCCTCGCGGGGCGGCCTGGTTCCCGCATGGCTCAAGGACACCCGCGGCGTCGCCGATCACGCGGCGAGCCTGCGCGCGACCGCAGCCGACTACGCGGGCTTCAACCTGTTGTTCGCCGATCGCGACTCGCTGTACTACCTGTCGAACCGGCTCGAGTCCTTTTCCCGACCCCTGGCAAGCGGCGTCCATGGACTCGCCAACCACTACCTCGACACGCCCTGGCCGAAGCTTCTGCGCGTGCGTCACGGCCTCGAACGCTGGCTCGGCGAGCGCAATGCGGACCCGCGCTCGCTGTTCGCGCTGCTCGCCGATCGCGCGCCCGCCAGCGACGGCGACCTGCCCGACACCGGGCTCTCCCCGGAATGGGAGCGCGCGCTCTCGGCCCCGTTCGTCGTCCATGGCGAGTACGGCACGCGCTGCTCGACCGTGCTGGCGCTGGGCCATGACGACAGCCTGCAGATCGAGGAGCAATCCTGGGACGCAACCGGCAGGCTCACCGACGTCGCCTCCTACAGGCTGGGTCCGGAGGACTGGCCCGCAGGGAACCCGCCCGCACCAGCGCAACTCTGATTAAACTCCGCCAATTTACTTTTTCACGGACGAGATGCCAGGACCCCAGCGCGACACCCGGTCGGCCACGGCGCGATGCCTGCTCGCGCTGTGCGCGCTCGTCGCGACGTCGGCCCACGCCGACATCGACATCGTCATCGAGGGCGTCGAGGGTCCCGTGCGCCGCAACGTCCTCGCCTTCCTCTCCCTCGAGCGCTACAAGGATCGCGATCGGCTTCGAGAGGACACGATCGAGCGGCTGCACGAACGCGCCGAGCGCGAGGTGCGCGCCGCGCTGCGCCCGTTCGGCTATTACGAGCCGACCGTCCGCTCGAGCGTGGAGGCGCGTCCCAATGGCCAGGACTGGCGCATCGAGATCCACATCGAACCCGGGCCGCCGGTGATCCTGGAAACCGTCGAGGTACGGGTCACCGGCGCGCGCGCCAACGACCCGGTGTTCACCAATCTGCTTGCCGGCATGCCGCTGCGGGCGGGGGCGCAACTGCATCACAGCGACTACGAGCAGGTGAAGAGCGACCTGCAGCGCACCGCGGCGGCGTACGGCTACCTCGATGCGCGCCTGCTGCGCCACGAGCTGCTGGTCGACCCGGCAACGCGCACCGCGAGCGCCCACATCGAGTTCGAGACCGGCGAGCGCTACCGGTTCGGGCCCACGGAGATCGCGCAGGATGTCATCCGGCCCGAACTGATGCGCCGCTTCCTGCGCTACGAGGAAGGGCAGCCGTTCGACGCCGGCGAACTGCTCCGCACGCAGTTCGCGCTCGACGACAGCGCCTACTTCGCCTCGGTCGAAGTGCTGCCGCAGGAGCGCGATCCGGCAACGTTCACGGTGCCGATACGCATCGCCGCGACCCCGAACCGGCAGTCGCGCTGGACATTCGGCATCGGCTACGGCACCGACACCGAGGCGCGCGGCACGATCGGCTGGGACAACCGCATCGTCAATGCACTCGGCCACCGCTTCCGCGCCGAAGTGAAGCTCGCGGAGATCTCGCAGCGGGTTTCCGGCCGCTATGTCTGGCCGATCGGCGACCCCGCGCTGGAGAAGTTGGAGGTCGAAGGCACCTGGGAGCACCAGACCCTAGCCGACCTCGACACCTACAACACCGAAGCACGCGCCGGCATAACCCGCGTGCCGCATCGCTGGCAGCGCGTGTACTACACGCGCCTCGTGCGCGCGATCACCGAGGACGCCACTTCGCGCGTCGAGTCCCTGCTCCTCATTCCCGGCTTCAGCGTCGCCTCGGTACCGAAGGGATATCTCGGCGAGCCGCTGTTCGGCCGCCAGCTCTACGCCGAGCTGCGCGGCTCGCACACAGGGCTCGGCGCGGATACCGACTACCTGCAGCTGCTCGCGGCCTCCGAGCACGTGTTCTCGATCGCGCCTGCGTGGCACCTGCTGCTGCGCGCGGAAATCGGCACGACCTGGGCCGACGACTTCGACGGGGTCCCCGGGTCGGAGCGCTTCTTCGCCGGCGGCGACCGCAGCGTGCGCGGCTTCGGCTTCAATGACCTGTCGCCGGTGGACGAGAACGGCGAGAAGACCGGCGGCAAGCACATGGTCGCCGGCACCGTCGAGGTGATTCGTGACCTGCCGCGCAACCTCGGCCTCGCCGTGTTCGTCGATGCGGGCAACGCCTTCAACGCCGTCAGCGAGGGGCTCGAGTATTCGGCCGGCATCGGCCTGCGCTTCCGTCTGCCGATCGCGACCGTGGGCTTCGACATCGCGCAGGCACTGTCCGTCAGCGGTGCCACGCCCCGCCTGCACGTCAACTTCTCGCCGAAGCTCTGATGGCGCGCCCAGTCAGCATCCTGCTGGTGCTCGCGATCGCCCTGCTGTGCGCGCTGCCATTTGCGCTCATCTATTTCATCGCGTTCACGCCGCAGGGACTCGCGATGATCGTCGCGCGGATGCCCGAGCGCGTCGGCCCCGTGAGTCTCGACATCGGCACGGTCAGCGGCACGATCGCCGGCGGCTTCGAGCTGTCGCGCTTCGAGCTCGACCATGAGCGCGTGCACCTCGTCGCCGAGGACATCCAGGCACGGCTCGCGGTGGCGCCCCTGCTGTGGCAGAAGATCGAAGTGCCCGAAGTCCACACGCGGAACCTGCTCATAGAAGTGAAGACGCGACCGCAGCGTCCGCGCAAGGGCACGCCCAGGTTCCTCCCGCGGCTGCTGCGCATCGAGACTGACGACGCGCGCGCCGCGCTGCTCACGCTGGTGTCGACCAAGGGTGTCCGCACCGAGTTCGCCGACATCCGCGCGAGCGGCGTCGTGCGTCACCGCTCGATCCGCGTGTTCGGCGCTGCCGCCCGCTTCCAGGGCATGGACCTCACGGCCAACGGCACGGTGCGCGCCGCCAGTCCGATGCGGATCGATGCGAGCGCCCGTGTGGAATGGTTCGCGCCGAAGTCCACCCGCTGGATCGCGCACGTTGCCGGCGATGGCGACCTCGACAGCCTGCCGTTCACCGGCAGCATCGAGGCACCGTTCCGTGCCGCGGTGAGTGGCGCCGCAGAAACCCTGACGCGCGCCTGGAAAATCGTCGGCAGCGCACAGATAAGCCAGCTCGATATCGCCGACTTCGGCGGCGGCGGGGCGCTCGGTGAAATCGACGGGCGGGTCAAGGTCGGCATCACCGCCGATGGCATCGCCGCGGATGGCGTGATGCATCCCGCAGGTCTCGAAGCCGGCGATTTCGACGTGCAGTTCAACGGCAGGTACGCGGCGAGAACACTGCAGGTGCGGCACGCGCAGTTCCGGCACCGGGGTTCGGGCGCGCTCGCGACTACCGCCGGCGAGATCCGCATCGACGAGGCCGGCCCATCGCTCGACCTCGCGGGTGAGTGGCGCGAATTTCGCTGGCCGCTTGCCGCGGCCGAGCCCGCCGTCCACAGCGCGCAGGGCAGTTACCAGCTGGCAGGCGCCATGCCCTATGCGATCACCGCGAGCGGCGCCGTCGTCGCGGCGGACCTCGAGCCGATGCAGGTCGTGCTCGAAGGCCGGCTTGCGGGAGACCGGCTCGATGCCGACGTGCTGCGGGTCGAGGGATACGAAGGCCGCGCGGACCTGCGCGGCGCCGTGCAGTGGCAGCCGTCGGAAGCCTGGCAGGTGGCCGGCCGCATCGCCGGTGTGAACACGGGTCGGGTCAACGGGCGTCTGCCCGGTCGCGTCAGCCTGGACATCGACGCGCGCGGCGAGGGCTTCTCGCCCGAGGGCAGCCTCGATCTGCGATTTGCACGCCTCGGCGGCAAGGTGCGCGGCGGCAGCGCGAGCGGTGCCGGTCGCATCATCCGCCGTGGTGCCATGCTGGGCTTCCACGACTTCGACTTGCGTCTTGGCGCGGCACGCGCACAGCTCGAAGGCGATATTTCACCGGACGCGTACTCGCTGCGCTTCGACTTCGATGCGGACGACCTCGCCCTGCTCGACGCCGGCGCCACCGGCAGGCTGGCCGCGCGCGGCACGGTGGGCGGATCGCGCGCCGCGCCTGCGATCGACGCGACGCTGCGGGGCCTGGCCATCGACTACGCAGGCGTGCAGGTCGACGGTATCGAGGGCCGGGTCCGCTTCGACGGCCGCGCCGGACAGGCGCTGGACATCGACCTGCAGGCCAGGGGAATCACGCGGGGGGCGCGCAAGATCGAGCGCTTCACCGTCACCGCAAAGGGCACGACCGAGCAGCACGAGGTGGCGATGACCACGAACGCGGCGCCCGTCGCAATCGGCGCGCGCGGACCCGGCAGTTATCGGGCGGGCACCTGGCAGCTGCAGTTCCGGGAGCTCGACCTGGAAAACGGCGACGAGGCGGAACTGCACCTGTCCGCGCCATCCCTGCTCACGGTCTCGCGCGACTCGCAACGACTCGAGACGACCTGCCTGCGCGGCACGGTTGCGGAGCTGTGCGCGACCGGCAACCACGCCCCGCAGGAGTGGGCCGTGACCCTGTCCGCGAAACGGTTGCCGATCAGCACCTTCACGGCCGGCCTTACACCGGGCGTGACCTACGAGGGCTCGGTCGACATCGAGGCCGCCGCGAGCGCGCGCGACAACGAACCCTGGCGCGGCAGCCTGCGTGCGGACCTGCTCGACGTGCAGACGCGGCGGCGGCTCGCGAACAACCGTGTCGACGTCACGGTAATCGGCGGCGGCGTCATCACCGGATCGGCCACCGCCGAGTCGATCGTCGTCGACGCCAGACTCGATGCCGGAGCCTCCGGCGATCTGACCGGCAATGCGCAGATCGCGCGCAGTGCCGAGGACTGGCGCGACTGGCCGCTGCAGGGCCGGCTCGATGCGCGCACCGATTCGCTCGGCTTCATTGCCGTGCTGGTCGGCACGATCGACCGCTCGTCCGGCAGCCTCTCGACCAACCTGCGCCTCTCCGGCACGCTCGGTGCGCCGCGATTCGAGGGTCTGCTCTCGATCCGCGACGGGCAATTCGATATCTACCAGGTGAACCTCCCGCTGCGCGCGGTCACTCTCGATGCGCACTTCCTCAAGGACACGCTGACACTCGAGAGCACGGCGACCGCCGGCGACGGCAGCCTGGCCGCGGGCGGCGCGCTGACCTGGCGCAAGGGCCTGCCATACGGCAAGCTCACGATGCGCGGCGAGAACCTGCGCATCGCGAATGTCCCCGAAGCGCGCATCTTCGCCTCGCCCGACCTGGTGTTCGACGTCGACGGGCGCCATATCGATGTCACCGGCGCGGTACTCGTGCCGAATGCGCGCCTCGACCCGGCGGATATCACCGGGGCGGTGTTTTCGTCCGCGGACGAGCGCATCGTGGGCGAGCCCGTGGTCGATCCGTCCAAGCGCTTCACCGTGACGACGCGCGTGAACATCGCGCTCGGTGATCGCGTCACGATCGATACCTCCGGCCTTTCCGGCCGGCTCACCGGCGCGCTCGAAGCCCGCACTGACGTAGACGACGTGGCGCGCGGCACCGGCGAACTCGCGGTCGCCGAGGGTCGCTACCTGGCGTTCGGCCGACGGCTCGACATCGAACACGGCAGGCTGATCTTCAACAACGGGCCGCTCGCCGACCCCGGCATCGACATCCGCGCCAGCCGCGAATTCCCGGATATCAGGGCCGGCGCCAACATACGCGGCACGCTGCGCGCGCCGCGACTGACACTGTTCTCGGAGCCGCAGATCCCGCAATCACAGATACTCTCGCTGCTGATCGCCGGTGGCTCGCTCGAGTCGGCGCAGGCGGCGGAGGGCGGGCGCACCAGCAATCCGTTTGCCGTGCAGGGCGGCGCCATTCTCGCGCAGCAGCTCGGCCAGATCGTCGGCCTCGAGGACGTGAGCCTCGAGTCGTCGCTCAACAACGAGACCTCGCTGGTGCTCGGCCGCTATCTCACGCCGCGACTGTTCGTCAGCTACGGCATCAGCCTCACCGAAGCGATCAACACCATCAAGATGCGTTACACCCTGGGCGACGACTGGACGGTCAAGCTCGAATCGGGTGCCGTGCAGAGCGCGGATCTCCAGTACACGATCGAGCGCTGAGCCCTGTCGCCGGCACGCGCGGCCGGCCCTTGACCATGTCCGCATCTTTATGCATAATCTCTGCAAGATTATGCATACCTCGCCGGAACAAGCCGCCCACCGCCGCGACACGATCACCCGCCTGATCCGCAGCGGGACCGTGCGCAAGCAGGCCGACCTCGTGCGCCTGCTGAAGGCCGAGGGCCACGCGGTGACGCAGTCCTCGATCAGCCGGGACTTGCGCGAAATCGGCGTGCTGAAGGCGGCCGACGGCTATGTGCTGCCCGCCGGCGATGCCCGCCCGGCCGGCGACTTCACCGCGCTTGCGCAGTTCGTGCGCGGCCTGCGTTTCGCGGGCCCGGCGCTCACGGTGCTGCGCACCTCGGTCGGCGCCGCGCAGAGCGTCGCGGTTGCGATCGACCAGGCGAACTGGCCCGAGGTCGCGGGCACGATTTCCGGTGACGACACGATCTTCATCGCGACGGCCGGCGCGCGCGACCAGGCCGCACTCGCCAGGCGTCTGCGTTCCTTCTTCCCCATCTGATCCCGAGACCATGACCCAACCTATCGTCCTCGCCTATTCGGGCGGACTCGACACCTCATTCCTCGTACCCTGGCTGGCCGAACAGTACGGCCGCCCGGTGATCACGGTCACCGTGGACACCGGCGGCATCGATGCCGCCGCCGCGCGCACCCTCGAGGAGCGCGCGCTGGCGCTCGGCGCAGTTGCGCACCACCAGGTCGACGCGCGCGCCGACTACTTCGAGCAGGTGCTGCGCTTCCTGGTCATGGGCAACGTGCGCCGCGGCCAGCTTTACCCGCTGTGCGTCGGCGCCGAGCGCGTCATGCAGGCGCAGACGATCGCCCGCATGGCCGAAAAGCTCGGTACGCGCAGCATCGCGCACGGCTGCACCGCGGCCGGCAACGACCAGGTGCGCTTCGAGGTCGCGCTGCGCACGCTCGCGCCCGAGCTCGAGATCATCGCGCCGGTTCGCGACCGGGCCTTCCAGCGCCAGGAGGAGCTCGACTACCTGCGCGCGCGCGGCCTGCCGGTGCCGCCGTTCGGCGCCGCCTATTCGATCAACCGCGGCCTGTGGGGCGTGACGATCGGCGGCAGGGAGACGCTCACTTCGGAGGGCAGCATCCCGGAGGAGCAATGGGTGCTCTCGAAGGATGCCTTTACCAACCCGCGCGCACCGCAGCGCCACACGATCGGGTTTGCGGCTGGCCGTCCGATCAGCGTCGACGGGCACGAACTCTCGCCCGTCGCGGCGATCGAGACCCTCGAGGCGCTCGCCGCGCCATTCGGCATTGGCCGCGGCATCCACCTCGGCGACACGATCATCGGCACCAAGGGCCGGGTCGCCTTCGAAGCGCCCGCCGCCGAGGTGCTGCTCGTGGCCCATCGCGAACTCGAGAAGCTGGTGCTGACCGCGCGCCAGCAGCGCATCAAGGAATCGGTTGCGCAGCCCTACGGCGATCTGGTGCACGAAGGCCAGTTGCTCGACCCGGTATGCCGGGACATCGAGGCGCTGTTCCTGTCGTCACAGGAGCGCGTGACCGGCACGGTCTCCGTGCTGCTGCGTCCGGGCAGCGTCTTCGTCGAAGGCGTGAGCTCGCCGTGGTCGCTGATGGCCGCGTCGAAGGGCGTGTATGGCGAGTCGGTCGGGGAATGGTCCGCGGCCGACGCGCTCGGTTTCTCCAAGCTCGTCGCACTGCCGGGCGTGTTCCACACGCGCGCCGGCAAGCTCGCCGGGAGTGCCCGCTGATGATGAAGTCCGTGGTCGTCGACAAGATCGCCTCGATCACGCAGGCCGCGGGCCTGTCGCGCGAGCTGCGTATCTCGACCGACATCCCGTCCGAGGAGGGCGTGATCGTCGTCGTCGAGATCCTGACGAACAAGTCGACCTACAACACGCTCGAACTGACGAGCGGGCGCATGGCGAAGCTCGGCAAGGGCGACATCGTCGTCGGTGCGCTCGGTCATCGCAAGGCGCTGTTCGGCTACTCGGGCCACGTGCCGGAATCCCTCAAGGCCGGCGATGTGATCCAGATGCTCAACATCGGCGGCGTGCTCGGCGTGTGCGATTCGGTCAATCCCGACAAGGGCACGCCGTTCGACTGTCGCGTACTCGGCGTCGTCCTGCAGTTCCCCTACCTCGGCGAGCGCATCGGCGTGCCGGCGCGCGCAGGCTACCGCAACCTCGACTACGCCACGGCGCTCGACACGCGCGGTGTGCCGGTGGTCGCGCTCGCCGGTACCTGCATGGAAGCCGGCAAGACCGCCGCGGCGTGTTCGATCGTGAGCCGCATGCGCCATCGCGGCCTCGTTGTCGACGCGTTCAAGGCGACCGGCGTCTCGCTCCGCCGCGACATCCTCGCGATGGCGGATGCCGGCGCGCGCAATACCATGATCTTCACCGACCTCGGCGTCATCACGACCACGCCGAAGAGCGGACCGGCCCTCACGCGCACGATGCTCACCGAGCTCGCGGCAACCAGGCCCGACGTGATCGTGTTCGAGCTCGGCGACGGCCTGATGGGCACCTACGGCGTCGACGCGATCCTCTCCTGCGACGACATCAGAACGGCGCTCACCGGCGTGGTGCTGTCCGCCAACGATCCGGTCGCGGCATGGGGCGGCGTCAAGATGCTGCGCGAGCGCTTCGGCATCGAACCCTGTGTCGTCACGGGCCCGGCCACCGACAACGCGGTCGGCGTCGACATCATCCGCCAGCAGATGAATGTCGCGGCGTTCAATGCGCTCAGCTCCGGCGCCGCGCTCGGCGACCACATCATCGAGGCCATCGGCTTGCACGCGAAGCCCGTGGAAGCGCTCGCGGGATGAGCGGCGGGCGCATACCGGCGATCGTGCTCGGCGGCACCGGCTATGTGTCGGGCGAGCTGCTGCGCCTGCTCGCCGCGCATCCACATTTCGCGCTCGCGGGAGTACTGTCCGACAGCCAGCCCGGCGAGGCGGTCGCCAAAGCGTTTCGCCATCTCGCGCCGGCGCTCGGCGACCTGAGCTTCGGCACGCAGGCCGAAATCGAATCGCTGATCGGCACGCTGCCGCGCCTGGCACTCTTCGGCGCCGCGCCGCATGGCGTTTCGGCTGCGCTGATCGATGCGCTGCTGACGCGCGCGGAGGCCGCCGGGTCCGACGTGCACGTGGTCGATATCTCCGCCGATTTCCGCTACCGGGATGCCGCCGCCTACGAGGCCGTATACAAGCACCCGCATGGCGCGCCGGGACGCCTCGCGCAGTTCGCCTGCGCCGTGCCCGAGCATCTCGCGCGCGCGCCGACGCGCCACGTGGCACACCCCGGTTGCTTCTCGACCGCCACGCTCCTTGCGAGCGTGCCGCTGCTCGCGCTCGATCTCGTGACGCCGACGCTGTTCGTCGCCGGCGTGACCGGCAGTACGGGCTCGGGCCGCAAGCCCTCCGAGGGCACGCACCATCCGCAGCGCCACGGCGATTTCTATACCTACAATGCGCTGGCGCACCGGCACACGCCCGAAGTGGCCGCCTGCGCGCAGGCCGCGAGCGGGGTCGCCGCCGACTTCGCATTCGTGCCGCACTCCGGGCCTTTTGCACGCGGCATCCATGTCACGGTGCAGGCGAGCCTGAAGGCGCGCCCCGGTGCGGCCGCACCCGATACCGCGGCGGTGCTGGCGGCGCTGCGCGATTTCTATCGCGGCGCGCCGTTCGTGCAGGTTGCGGCGGAGGCGCCGCACGTCAAGGACGTCGCGGCGAGCAACTACGCGCGCCTGTCGGCGGCGGCGAACGGCCGCACGGTCGCGGTCACCTGCGTGGTCGACAACCTGAACAAGGGCGCGGCTGGCGGCGCGGTGCAGTGGATGAACCGCCTGTTCGCGCTCCCCGAGGACGCGGGCCTCACGGCGCCCGCGGCGGGATGGACATGAGCGCCCTCGCACAGGTCTTTGCCCAGTATCCGCTCGAGGTCGAGCACGCCGAAGGCGTGTGGCTCTACTCGCGCGACGGTCGGCGCGTGCTCGACCTGTATGGCGGCCACGCGGTCGCGGCACTCGGCTACGGCCATGCCGGCTGGACCCGCGCGCTGCAGGCGCAGGCCGCGTCCTGCAATTTCCAGAGCAATGCGGTGCCGATGGCGGTGCGCGAGCGTGCGGCCGTGCGGCTGCTGCGCTTCGCCGGCGGCCACTTCGACAGCGTGTTCTTCGTCAACAGCGGCGCGGAAGCCAACGAGAACGCGCTGAAGATGGCCTTTCGCATGACCGGCCGACCGCAGGTCGCCGCGGTCGAAGGCAGCTTCCACGGGCGCACCGCGGCGGCCGGCGCGATCACCTGGGGCGCGATGGGGAAGTGGCATGCCTTTCCCCGTGCGCCCTTCGACGTGTCGTGGATCCCGCGACGCGAGAGCGGCGCGGTCGCGCAGCACGTCACCGAAGACACGGCGGCCGTCATCGTCGAGCCCGTGCAGGGTGTCGGTGGCGCCTTCGACACGGGCAGTGACTTCCTCGGTGCGCTGCGCCGGCGCTGCGACGAAGTCGGCGCATTGCTGATCTTCGACGAAGTGCAATGCGGCGTGGGCCGCACGGGGTACGCGTTCGCCGCGGACCTCTACGGCGTGCGGCCCGACATGATCACGACCGCCAAGGCGCTCGGCAACGGCTTCCCGTGCGCGGCGCTGCTGATGACACCGCGCGTCTCGCAGGCCGTGACGCTCGATGCGCTCGGCACGACCTTCGGCGGCGGTCCGATGGCGGGCGCGGTCATCGAGGCGGTGATCGAGGCGATCGAATCGGAAGAGCTGCTCGCGAACGTACGCCGCGTGTCCGCGTATATCCGCACGCGCTGCGCCGTAGGCCCGGTCACCGGCTTCCAGGGCGAGGGCTTCCTGCTCGGACTGCGCATGAACCGCCCCGCCCGGGACATCCAGGCGGCGCTGCTCGCGCGCGACATCCTCACCGGCACGAGCGGCGACCCGCAGGTGCTGCGGCTGCTGCCGCCGTACGTGCTCGAGGAGCAGCACGTGGACCTGCTGGCGGAGGCGCTCGCGTCGCTGTGACGCGCAACCCGGACATGCAACGCTTCCTCGACCTTGCAGACTTCAGCCGTGACGAGATCGTCTCGTTGCTCGCGCTCGCGCGCCGCCTCGAGGCGCATCCCGAACCGCAAGCGCTCGCGGGCCGCATCCTCGGACTCGTGTTCTTCAATCCGTCGCTGCGCACGCTCGCCTCGTTCCAAGCCGGGATGGCGCGCCTCGGCGGCAGCTCGTTCGTGATCACGCCCGGCCAGGGCACCTGGCAGCTCGAAACGCGCCTCGGCGCCGTCATGAACGGCGCCGCCGCGGAGCATGTGCGCGAGGGCCTGCCGGTGCTTGCCTCGTACTGCGATGCGCTCGGCATCCGCGCGTTCGCGGAAGGCAAGGACCTCGCGGACGATATCGCCGAGAGCCGGTTCGGCGCGATGGCCTCGGTCATCGACAAGCCGCTGATCAACCTCGAGTCCGCGATGAACCATCCGTGCCAGGCGCTCGCCGACTGGAAGACCATGGACGATCTGGCGATCCCGCGGCAGGCAAAGTTCGTGCTGTCGTGGGTGCAGCATCCCCGCGCGCTGCCGCTCGCGGTGCCCGCGGCCACCGTGCACATGGCGGCGATGCGCGGCATGGAAGTCGTGGTGCTGCGGCCCGAGGGCTATGCGCTGCCGCCGCAAGTGATGGCGAAGGCACGCGCCGCAGCGGCCGCCTCCGGTGGCTCGGTGCGCGAGACCAGCGAGCGCGGCGAGGCGCTGGCCGGCGCCCAGGTGCTGTACGCGAAGGAATGGGGCTCGACCGCCCACTACGGTGACGCCGAGGGCGATGCGCTGCTGCGCGCGCAGCTCACCGACTGGTGCGTCACGCCCGAATGGTTCGAGCCGGCGGATCCGCAATGCCGGCTCATGCACTGCCTGCCCGTGCGTCGCAATGTCGCGATCGCCGACACCGTGCTCGATGGCCCGCGCAGCATCGTGCGGCACGAGGCCTACAATCGCATGACTGCGCAGATGGCGGTCCTGCATCGAATGCTTTCCCAGGGAGTCCGGAGACCGACATGATGAAGCACCGTGCCGACCAGGCACTCGCCGTCCGCTCGCTGCGCAGCGCCGCCCCGTACATCCGCATGTACAAGGGCAAGACCTTCGTGATCAAGGCGGGCGGCGCCGTGTTCGGCGATGCGCAGGCCACGCGTGCGCTGATCGAGCAGATCGCGATCCTGCATTATTTCGGCGTGCGCGTCGTGTTCGTGCACGGTGGTGGACCGCAGCTCAGCGAGCTCACCGAGGCGCTCGGCGTGCCGACCCGCATGGTGCAGGGCCGGCGCATCACGGACCAGAAGTCGATCGACGCCACCTCGATGGTGCTGAACGGGCTGATCAACACCCGGATACTCGCCATCTGCCGCGAGCTCGACATCAGCGCCGTCGGCGTCAGCGGCGTCGACGCCTCCCTCGTCACTGCGCACCGCCGCCCGGTCGTCAGAATGCCCGATGGCGAGAACGTCGACTTCGGCTTCGTCGGCGACATCGACGCGGTCGACACCACGGTGCTGCGCAAGCTGCTCGACAACGGGCTGATGCCGGTCGTGAGCCCGCTGTCGGCCGACGCCGGCGGCGTGCTGCTCAACATCAACGCCGACACCGTCGCCGCGGCGATCGGCGCGGCGCTCGGCGCCGAGAAGCTGATCCTGTGCACGGGCGCGCCCGGCATCCTCGAGCGTGTCGAGGACCCGACGTCGGTCGTCTCGTACACCGACCTCAACGGCCTCAAGCGCATGCGCGAGGACGGCAGCATCAAGGACGGCATGCTGCCGAAGGCGAAGGCGATCGAGGACGCGATCCGTGGCGGCGTGCGGCGAGTGCACGTGATCGCCTATACCTCGCCCGAGAGCATCCTCGCCGAAGTGTTCACCAACGAGGGCACGGGCACGCTGATCGTCGCCGATATCAATGCGCTCAGCGTCGCCGAACAGCAGAGTGGAGCCGCGTGACGCGCCTGTGGGACAAGGGCGCACCGCTCGATGAGCGCGTGCTCGCCTACACGGCCGGCGAGGACTACGCGCTCGATGAGCGTCTGGTGCGCTATGACGTTGCGGCCTCGATCGCGCACGCTGCGATGCTGCATGCGCAGAAGCTGCTCACCGACGCCGATTTCGTCGCCATCCGCGAGGGCCTCACCGCCATCGGCGAGGCGCATGAGCGCGGCGAGTGGCGCATCGAACTCGCCGACGAGGATGGGCAGAGCGCGCTTGAGCGGCGCCTCACGGCGCGCATCGGCGCGGCGGGTGGCCGCGTGCACCTCGGGCGCTCGCGCAATGACCAGGTCCTGACGGCGCTGCGACTGTACCTGCGCGATGCGATAGAGCAGCTGCGCACGGGCGCCTCGCAGGTCGCCGATGCACTCGATGCGTTGGCCGCGCGCGGTGGTGAAATCGCCCTGCCCGGCTACACCCACATGCAGCAGGCGATGCCGAGCACCGTCGCGTTGTGGGCCGGCGGATTCGCCGCCGAGCTGCGCGACGACGCCGAGGGACTGCGTCTCGCGCATCGGCGCACCGCGAAGTGCCCGCTGGGTTCCGCTGCCGGCTACGGCACGCCCGGTCTGCCGCTCGATCGGGACGCGACCCGCGCGGCGCTCGGCTTCGCGGTGACGCACGAGCCTGTCACTGCCGTGCAGCTCTCGCGCGGCAAGGCGGAGACGCAGCTGCTGTTCGAGGTCGCGCTCACGATGCAGGACCTCGGCCGGCTTGCGGCCGACCTGTTGCTCTTCTATACGCAGGAGTTCGCCTTCGTCACCTTGCCGGACGAGTTCACGACCGGCTCGTCGATCATGCCGCAGAAGCGCAACCCGGATGTCTTCGAGCTGGTGCGCGGCCGCACCGCGACGGCGCACGCCAACCTCGTCGAGGCCCTCGGAATATTCGCCAAGCTGCCGTCGGGCTACCAGCGCGACCTGCAGCTGCTGAAGCTGCCGCTGTTTCGCGGCATCGATATCGCGCTGCAGACGCTCGACATCATGGCCGCCGCCATCGGCGCGGTCCACTTCCGCCGGGAGAACATCGCGCTCGACCCTGCGATCCACGCGGCCGAGGAAGCGAACGCGCTCGTCGTGAAGGAAGGCATCCCGTTTCGCGAGGCTTATCGCCGCGTCAGCGCGCGCCTGCGCAAGGTTTGATCCGCTTCGGGGGTAACCATGTCGATCTGGTTCCGGCAACCCACGCGCGAACAGCTGAATGCGCTGTCGGCCAATACGCTCGTGGCGCATCTTTCGATCGAGTTCACCGAGATCGGCGACGACTTCATGCGCGCCACGATGCCCGTCGATGCGCGCACGCACCAGCCGTTCGGCGTGCTGCACGGTGGCGCGTCGGTGGCGCTCGCCGAGACCCTGGCGAGCACCGCGGCGAGCTGCTGCATCGACACGACTCGCTTCATGTGCCTCGGGCAGGAGATCAACGCCAACCACCTGCGGCCCGTGCGCAGCGGCCTCGTCACCGGCACCACCCGCCCGTATCACATCGGGGCGCGCAGCCAGGTGTGGGGCATTGAGCTGCGCGACGCCGCGGGCCATCTCGCCTGCGTCTCGCGCATCACCATGGCGACCGTGGAGCGCCGGCAGGTATGATCCGGCAGATTGCAGGAGGCTCAGCCCATGAATGAAGCCAACCAGCCCACCGCCGGTCTCGATCCCGGCCTCGTCACCTATACGAACATCATCTACGGGCTGCACGCGCTGTCCGTGCTGATCGGCGTGACCGGCCCCGCGACGGTGATCGGCAGTTTCGTCTTCGGCCTGCCGTCGATCATCGCCGTGATCATGAATTACGTGCGCCAGTCCGAAGTGCGCGGCACCTGGCTCGAATCGCACTTCCGCTGGCAGATCCGCACTTTCTGGTTCGCATTCCTGTGGATCGTCGTCGCCGCCATCGTGTCGGCACCGCTCGTGCTGCTGTTTGGACTTGGAATCGTCACTTTCTACCTGGCGGCAGTGATCATCGCGATCTGGATCGTCTACCGAGTCGCGCGCGGATGGATCGCGCTGCGCGACAAACGCACGATGTTCCTGTGATGTGCCGCGCCCTGGCCGCGGCAACTCTGGCGCTCGCACTGCTCGCGGCATGCGGGCAGAAGGGCCCGCTCTACCTGCCTGACCAGGGTGGCAATGTCGTGGTGCGCCCGGCGGCGGAACCGACGCCGGCACCGGCACCCGTCGACGACGATGCGGATCCGAAAAGCGGCAGGAAACCGCCCGAGGCCGCGCCCGCGCCCTGAGCGACTACCCTCAGACCGGCTTTCCGCGCAGCACTCGCGCCGGCAGCAGGATGATGGACTTCAACAGCTCGAACACACCGTTCACGGCGATGCCGAGAAGCCGGAACGGCAGCAGCACCAGCCACACGAGCGGGTAGAGCAGCAACCCGATCAGCGCGATCGGCCAGCAGATCACGAGCAGCAGTAGCCAGAACAGAAACGCGAGCATCGGTGTCCTCCCTGGAGAACGCAGTATACAAGGGCTTGATCCTGGGCTTGAGTCCAGAGTGCATACTTGAGGCATGCAGATCGGTGAACTCGCGAAATCGGCCGGCGTGCCCATCGACACGGTGCGTTACTACGAACGCCAGGGCATCCTGCCTGCGCCGCGGCATGGGGGCGTGAAGAAGGCCGCGACGGCGAAGCTGGCCGCGCTTTCCGGTGAGGAATCATGACCCACGAACACCACGAGCACGCACACCACTCGCACGAAGGTCGCGTGACCGACCCCGTGTGCGGCATGAAGGTCGATCCGCAGAAGACGCCACACCATGCCAGCCATGGCGGCGCGGCATATTACTTCTGCGGCGCGCGCTGCCGCGAACGCTTCATCGCCGATCCCGGGAAGTATCTTGCGGCACAGGCGACCGGGATGCCGCCGGAATCGCCCGCCGCGCCCGCCGGCACGATCTACACCTGCCCGATGCATCCCGAGGTGCGGCAGGAAGGCCCGGGCATCTGCCCGAAATGCGGCATGGCGCTCGAACCGGAGATGCCGAGCCTCGACGACGAGGACAACCCGGAGCTGCGGGATTTCACGCAGCGATTCTGGTGGTCACTGCCGCTGTCGGCCGTCGTGTTCGTGCTCGCGATGTTCGGCCACCATGTCCCGGGGCTGTCGATCGGCGCGCGCACCTGGATCGAGTTCGCGTGCGCGACGCCGGTCGTACTGTGGGCCGGCCGGCCCTTCCTCGAGCGCTGGTGGCAGTCGCTGCGCAATCGCAGCCCGAACATGTGGACATTGATCGGCAGCGGCGTGATTGCGGCGTACGGCTACAGCGTCGTCGCGACGCTTGCGCCGGGCATCTTCCCGGACTCGTTCCGCGAGCATGGTCGCGTGGGCGTGTACTTCGAGGCCGCGGCGGTGATCATCTCGCTGACACTGCTCGGACAGTTGCTCGAACTGCGCGCACGCTCGAAGACCTCGGCCGCGGTCAAGGCACTGCTGGGTCTTGCGCCGAAGACGGCACGGCGCTTGCGCGACGACGGCAGCGAGGAAGACATCGAACTCGCCCATGTGCACGTCGGCGATCGCCTGCGCGTGCGGCCCGGCGAGAAGGTACCGGTCGACGGCGTCGTGCTCGAGGGTCGCTCGCACATCGACGAGTCGATGCTGACCGGCGAGCCGATACCGGTCGAAAAAGCCGCGGGCGCCGCGGTGATCGGCGCCACCCTCAACGGCAGCGGCAGCCTGGTGATCCGCGCGGAGAAAGTGGGCTCGGCCACGGTGCTCGCGAACATCGTGCAGCTGGTCGCCCAGGCGCAGCGCTCGCGCGCACCGATGCAGCGCCTCGCCGACAGGGTCGCCTACTGGTTCGTGCTCGCGGTGTTTGCGGTGGCCATCGCCACGTTCTTCATATGGGGCCTGGCGGGCCCCGATCCGTCGTGGACCTATGCCGTGCTGAACGCCGTGTCGGTGCTGATCATCGCCTGCCCGTGCGCGCTCGGGCTTGCGACACCAATGTCGATCATGGTGGCCACCGGCCGCGGCGCGCACAGCGGCGTGCTGTTCCGCGACGCCGAAGCCATCGAGAACCTGCGCGCGATCGACACGCTGATCGTGGACAAGACGGGCACGCTCACCGAAGGCCGGCCGGCGTTTCGCGCCGCCGTGTCCGCACCAGGCTGGACGGAGGATGAACTGCTGCGCCTCGCGGCGAGCCTGGATCAGGCAAGCGAGCACCCGCTCGCCGAGGCGATCGTTGCCGAGGCGCGGCGCCGCGGCCTCACCCTCGAGCCGCCCGAGGGCTTCGAATCCTCGACCGGCGTCGGCGTACACGGCCGCGTGGGAGCGCGACGGCTCGTCATCGGCAATACCGCCCTGATGCAGCAGAGCGACATCGACACCGCGAGCCTGGCGAACGATGCCGAGGCTCTGCGCCAGGACGGCGCGAGCGTCATGTGGATCGGTGTCGACGGCGCGCTCGCCGGCCTCATCGCGGTCGCCGATCCGGTCAAGGCCTCGACCCCGGCGGCGATCGAAGCGCTGCATGCCGCGGGCCTGCGCATCGTCATGGCGACCGGCGATGGCGTCACCACGGCGCATGCGGTCGCGCGCCGGCTCGGCATCGACGCCGTGCACGGCGAAGTGCGCCCGCAGGAGAAGATCGAACTGGTGCGCAGACTACAGGGCGAGGGCCGCAAAGTCGCGATGGCGGGCGACGGCATCAACGACGCCCCGGCGCTCGCCGGCGCCGACGTGGGCATCGCGATGGGCACCGGCACCGACGTCGCGATGTCGAGCGCACAGGTCACGCTGGTCAGGGGCGACCTGCACGGCATCGTGCGAGCGCGCTCGATATCGCTCGTGACGGTCCGCAACATGAAGCAGAACCTCGCGTTCGCCTTCCTCTACAACGCGCTCGGCGTGCCGATCGCCGCCGGCGTGCTCTACCCGCTCACCGGACTGCTGCTCTCGCCGATGATCGCGGCGCTCGCGATGAGCCTGTCTTCGGTTTCGGTCGTGGGCAACGCCCTGCGGCTCGGCACGCTTGACCTGGATCAAGGGCAAGGCGGGACGCCCATTGGACAATCAGTTTGATCAATCTCAAGACAGTCAACTCGCCATGACAGCGCCTACCCCCGGTCCCATCGCCTGCCGCTCCTGCGACCTGTATGAGGTGTGCCGCCTCTGCGGATTGATCGCGATCGGCGAGAATCGCGGCGTACAGCGCACGGGCGCGCTGAAGACCCTGCGCGCCGGCACCTGCCTTTACCGGGCAGGCGAACCGGCCCATTCCCTCTTCGCCGTGCGCCAGGGCATGCTGAAGTCGGTCGAAGTCGGCACCGACGGCGAGGAGCGCATCGTCGCCGTCCACACCCCGGGTGACGTGCTCGGCACGGAAGCCTTCGCGAAGCGCATCTTCGTGCACGACGTCGTCGCGCTGCAGCCGGTCGTATGCTGCGAGCTGCCATTGTCCCTGCTGAGCGACCAGTATCCGCGGGTACGGGAACTTTCCACCGCGCTGATCAACCTGCTGAGCCGCAGTTCGGTGCCACGCTCGACGCTCGCCCACGGTCCGATGCGCAGCCGCGTCGCCGGCTTCATCCTCGATCTCGCGCGACGCTTCGAGGAGCGCGGGCTCGACAGCCGCAGCTTTTCGCTTGGCATGACCCGCCAGGAAATAGCCAACCTGCTCGACACGCGCATCGAAACGGTGAGCCGCATGGTCCAGAAAATGAGCCGCGATCGGGAGATCGCGATCGCGGGCCAGCAGGTGACCTTGCTATCCCTCAAACGGGCCGCTTGATCACCGTCAACACGAGGTAAGCCCTCAGACGCGACCATGCGCGGATGAGCCTCGAACTCGTCTGCCCGGCCGGGACACTGCCGGCGCTGCGCGCCGCTGTCGACCATGGCGCGGATGCCGTCTACATGGGTTTTCGCGGCGCGACCAACGCGCGGAATTTCCCGGGCCTGAATTTCAGCGAAGCGGAAGCCGCGACCGGCATCGCCTATGCCCGCGAGCGCGGCGTGCGGGTGTTCGTCGCGCTCAACGTCTACCCCTCGCCCGCGTCCTGGGAGATCGGCACCGCTACGATCGATCGCGCGGCGCGCCTTGGTGTCGACGCGCTGATTCTCGCCGACCCCGGCCTGATGCGCTACGCGTCGGACCGCTACCCCCGACTCCGCCTGCACCTCAGCGTGCAGGGTTCGGCAACCAACTGGCGCGCCATCGAGTTCTACCGTCAGCAGTTCGGCATCCAGCGCGCCGTGCTGCCGCGCGTGCTGTCGGTCACGCAGGTCGCCCGCCTGGTCGGACGCACGGCCGTGGAGATCGAGGTCTTCGGCTTCGGCAGCCTCTGCGTGATGGTGGAGGGCCGTTGTGCCCTGTCCTCCTACGCGACCGGTCACTCGCCGAACTCGCAGGGCGTCTGTTCGCCCGCGCACGCAGTGCGCTGGGAGGAAACGCCCGAAGGTCGCCAGTCACGCCTGAACGGCATCCTGATCGATCGCTACGCACCGGGCGAAGCGGCGGGCTATCCAACGCTGTGCAAGGGCCGCTTTCGCGTCAATGACACCGTATTCCATGCGCTCGAGGAGCCGACCAGCCTCAACGCGCTCGACGTGCTGCCGGCGCTCGCAGCAAGCGGCGTCAAGGCGATCAAGGTCGAGGGACGCCAGCGCTCGCCGGCCTATGTAGGGCAGGTGACGGGCCTGCTGCGCCGCGCGCTCGATCTGTGCGCAGCAAGCGTTCCGCCGGCCGCGCCGGGCGAAGCGGAGGACGGCACGTGGACACCGCCCGCCGACCTGCTGGCCGCGCTCGATGCGCTCGCCGAAGGGCGCACGCACACCCTCGGTGCCTACCACCGGCCGTGGCAATGAGCGCGCATCCCATGAAGCTCGCCGTCGGTCCTATCCTCTATCTGTGGGAGCGCGGCGCAGCGCTCGACTTCTACTCGGCGCTGTGCGATGAGCCGGTCGACATCGTCTATCTCGGCGAAGTCGTGTGCGGCAAGCGGCGCGTGCTGCAACGTGGCGACTGGCCGATGGTCGCGCGCGCGCTCGAGGACGCCGGCAAGGAAGTCGTGTACTCCACCCTCGCGCTCATCGAGGCGGAGTCGGAACTCGCGACGATGGCGCGCATCGTCGACGGATCAGACGGGCGATTCGAAGCCAACGACATGGCGGTCGTGCAGTACGCCGCCGGGCGCCCGTTCGTCGCCGGACCGCATCTCAACATCTACAACGACGCCACGCTGCAGTTGATGGCATCGCTCGGCGCCCGCCGCTGGGTCGCGCCGGTCGAACTGCCGCTCGCGACGATCGCCGCGCTCGGCGCGTCGCGTCCCGCCAGTCTCGAGATCGAAGTGTTTGCCTATGGGCGCCTGCCGCTCGCCTTCTCGGCGCGCTGCTTCACGGCGCGCTCCCACGATCGCCCGAAGGACGACTGTGGTTTCATCTGCGGCGATTATCCCGACGGTGTCACGCTCTACTCGCGCGAGGGTCAACCATTCCTCACGCTGAACGGAATCCAGACACAATCCGCAGCGGTGCAGAACCTCGTGGGTGAAGTCGAGGCGCTGCGCGCGGCCGGCGTCGACATTCTGCGGCTGTCGCCGCAATCACGGGATTTCCCGGCCGTGATCCGCGCGTTCCGCGCGGCGCTCGCGACTAGGGATGCAACTGCCACGTTCCCGGCGGCCTCGCTGCCGGGCGGGTATTGCGACGGCTACCTGCGGGGCGAAGCCGGGATAGACCATGCAGGGTGAGACTCGCGAGCGGCCCCGGCAGCACCGCGCGCAGATGCGCGGGCAAGTCGTACTCCCAGCCATCGAGGAGGTTCTTCAGGTGCAGCCCGGTTTCGGTTTCACCCTCGACGGCGAGGCGGCGCTGGAAGAAAAGCGTGTCGGGATCTTCCTGCCGGCGCGCGAGCGCGACGAAATCCGCGAGCGAGCCGCGGATCGTCACGTGCGGCGCACGGCTCGAACGCCTGAGTCCGCCATCGACGACCTCGAAGCCGAGCGCGAGCGGCACGTCCTCGACGCTCAGGCAGAAGCACTTGCCCGCGAGTTCATCGAGCCGGCCGGCGAGAAGCTGGCCGCGCAGCAGCTGATTGATCGCGAGCGCGAGCATCTGTGCCTGCAACGGCGTCGGCGCAACACGGAGCACACGGTGGAGAACGGCCATGGGATCGGGCAGCATGATGGGCTCGCGCAGGGACGAGGCCGGTATTCATGCCATGAACGCGGCCGCGGCCACTTGATCCCGGTCAACACGGCCGCCCGCAGCGAGACCGCCGGATGACCCACACGAGCCTGCGAGACTTCGTGCACGCGCTCGAGCGCAGCGGCGAGCTGAAGCGCGTGCCCTTCCCCGTCGACCCGCGATTCGAGATGACCGACCTTTGCCAGCGCAGCCTCAAGGCCGGCGGGCCGGCGCTGTGGTTCGAGCAGCCGCGCGGCTCGACCATGCCGGTGCTCGGCAATCTCTTCGGCACCCAGCGACGCGTGGCCGCGGCTCTTGGCTACGACAGCGTGCGGCAGTTTCGCGAGATCGGCTCGACGCTCGCCTTCCTGCGCGAACCGCACTGGCCCGACCGCCCGCGCGACGCGCTCGGCCACCTGCCCTCGCTGCTGCCGCTGCTCAAGGCCTCGCCGCGCACGGTGGCGCATCCACCCGACTACGAGACGGTGCAGATCGGACCCGATGTCGACCTGTCGCAGCTGCCCGTCTGGACGTGCTGGCCGGAGGACGCCGGTCCGCTGATCACCTGGGGCCTCGTCGTGACGCGCGGCACGCGCAAGCCGCGCCAGAACGTGGCGCCCTACCGCCAGCAGGTCATCGGCCGCAATCGCGTAATCATGCGCTGGCTGTCGCATCGCGGTGGCGCGCTCGACTTCCGCGATTGGCAGCGCGACCACCCCGCCAAGCCGTTTCCCGTGGCCGTCATGATCGGCGTGGACCCCGCACTGCTGGTCGCGGCGACCACACCCATTCCGGACAGCGTGTCCGAGTACCAGTTCGCCGGCCTGCTGCGTCGCCGGCGCAGCGAGGTGCGTCGCACCGCCGTCGGCCTCGACGTGTGCGCAAGCGCGGAGATCGTGCTCGAGGGGCACATCGCACCGGGTGACGAGGCACTCGAGGGGCCGTTCGGCGACCACACCGGCTACTACAACAGCCAGGCGCGCTTCCCGGTGCTCACCGTCGAACGGCTCTCGATACGACGGCAGGCTTTCTATCACGGAGGTTACATGGGCCGCTCGCCGTGGGACGAGCCCTCCGTGCTCGCGATGTCGCTCAATGACATGTTCGTGCCGATGCTGCAGCGGAGCTACCCGGAAATCGTCGATTTCTACCTGCCGCCCGAGGCCTGCTCCTACCGGGTCGCGGTCGTGAGCATCCGCAAGGCGTACCCCGGCCACGCGCGGCAGATCATGCAGGCGGTGTGGTCGAGCCTGCGGCAGTTCCTCTACACCAAGTTCGTGATCGTGACCGACGATGACATCGACGTGCGCAACTGGCAGGAGGTGGTCTGGGCGATATCGACACGGGTCGATCCCGCGCGCGACACCCATCTCGTGCGGCGCACTCCGATCGACTACCTGGATTTCGCGAGCCCGGTCGCCGGCCTTGGATCGAAGCTCGGCATCGACGCGACCCACAAGTGGCCCGCCGAGACCCGCCGTACCTGGGGTCGTCCGCTCGCGATGAGCCCCGAGATTGTGCAGCGCACCAACGCGATGTGGGCCGCCATCTTTGATTCGCATCAAGGCGGGCGCTAGGGTACCGGGCTGTAATCAGTCTATGCGATCGAGAAGTACAGTGGTGAGCATCGCCGAACCGCCCCGACAACACAGTTTCACCAGGGAGGAACTGCTGGCCTGCGCCGCAGGCAGCCTGTTCGGCCCCGGCACGCCGCGCCTGCCGACCCCGCCGATGCTGATGGTCGACCGGATCACCCACATCTCGGCGGAGGGGGGTGCCCACGACGCAGGCGAGATCCGCGCCGAACTCGACATCGACCCCTCGCTGTGGTTCTTCAAGTGTCATTTCGTCGGCGACCCGGTGATGCCGGGCTGCCTCGGGCTCGACGCGATGTGGCAATTGATCGGTTTTCATCTCGCGTGGAGCGGTCACCAGGGCCTCGGGCGGGCGCTCGGCGTGGACGCAGTGCGCTTCACGGGGCAGGTGCTCCCGGGCATGAAGCTCGTCGAATACCAGATCGACATCAAGCGCGTGATCGAGCGCCGGCTCGTGATGATCGTGGGCGACGCCGCGATGTTCGCGGACGGCGAGAAGATCTACACCGCGGAGGGGCTGCGCGTAGGCCTCTTCAACAACCCAGGAGCCGCCTGATGCGCCGCGTGGTCGTCACGGGATTCGGCATCGTGTCCTGCCTCGGCAATGACCCCGCCACGGTCAGCAAGTCGCTGGCGGAGGGCCGCTCCGGCATCCGCGCGATGCCGCACTATCCGGCCGCCGGTCTGCGCAGCCATATCGCGGGCGTCCCGCAGATCGTGGTCAGCGAGCACCTCGACCGGCGCGACCTGAGATTCATGGGCGACGCGGCCGCATTCGCCGCGATCGCGATGGCGCGGGCGATCGCCAGCAGCGGGCTCACCGAGGCGCAGGTGAGTCATCCGCGCACCGGGCTGATTGCCGGCACCGGCGGCGGCTCACCCGCCAATATCGTCGAAGCCGCCGACACGCTGCGCGAGCGCGGCCTGCGCAGGGTGGGCGCAACGCGCGTGCCACGCACGATGTGCAGCACGGTCAGCGCATGCCTGGCGACGAGCTTCCATATTAAAGGCGTCTGCTACTCGCTGACCTCGGCCTGCGCGACGAGCGCGCATTGCATCGGAGCCGCCGCCGAACAGATCCGCTGGGGCAACCAGGACATCATGTTCTGCGGCGGCGGCGAGGAGGAGCACTGGTCGCTCACGGCACTGTTCGACGCGATGGGCGCGCTGTCCACGGCGCGCAACGCCACACCGGAACTCGCCTCGCGCGCCTACGACGTGCAGCGTGACGGCTTCGTGATCGCAAGCGGCGGCGGGATGCTGGTGCTCGAATCGTACGAGCACGCCCGCGCGCGCGGCGCACCGATCCTTGCCGAACTCGTCGGCTTCGGCGTCACCTCGGACGGCGCGGACATGGTGCAGCCTTCGGGCGAAGGCGCGGTGCGCTGCATGCGCCAGGCGCTCAGCGGGGTCGCGCGCCCGGTGGACTACGTGAACGCACACGGCACCTCGACACCGCTCGGCGACGTGATCGAGTTGAATGCGGTCCGCGAAGTCTTCGGCTTCGACCTGCCGCTGCTGTCCTCGACCAAGTCACTGTCGGGCCATTCGCTCGGCGCCGCCGGCGTGCACGAGGCGATCTACACGCTGCTGATGCTGCAGGGCGGCTTCCTTGCCGGCTCGGCCAACATCGACGAGCTCGATCCGGCCTGCGCCGATTATCCGATCCTGAGGGAGACGCGAACGATGCGCGTCGATACCGTGATGTCGAACAGCTTCGGCTTCGGCGGCACGAACGCATCGCTCGTGTTCAGCCGGCTGTGAACGCCAGCGCGCCGACGCTCGAGCGTCACCCCTACGATACCGAGCTGCACGCGCAGCGCTATGCACGCGTCGCACGGCTGATGCCGGTCGCCGAATGGGACCTGCACTTCGAGCAGATCGCCGCCATCGAAGCGCTGAAGCGCGAGCGCAATGCGGTGGTCCTCGCGCACAACTACCAGCGTCCGGAGATCTTCCACGGCATCGCCGACTTCCAGGGCGACTCGCTCGAACTCGCGAGGCAGGCCGGGCGCTCGACCGCCGACGTCATAGTGATGTGCGGCGTGCGTTTCATGGCGGAGACAGCCAAGCTGCTCGCACCGGACCGGATCGTGCTGCTGCCTGACCTCGAAGCCGGCTGCTCGCTCGCCGAATCGATCACGCCCGCGGACATCCGCGCATTGCGCGCGCAGCATCCCGGCGTGCCCGTCGTGTGCTACGTGAACACGAGCGCCGCCGTGAAGAGCGAGTGCGACGCATGCTGCACGTCGTCCAATGCACTGCAAGTCATCGAGAACCTCGGCGCGCCGGAGGTCATCTTCGTGCCGGACGAGTATCTCGCGGCGCACGTGGCCGCCCATACGTCGGTGCGCATCATTGCGTGGCAGGGCCATTGCGAAGTGCACCAGCGCTTCACCGGACAGGAAGTGCGTGAGTATCGCGAGACGGCGCAAGCCTACATACTCGCGCACCCTGAATGCCCGCGCGACGTGCAGGAGGCGGCCGACTACGTCGGCTCGACCTCGGGCATGATCGCCGCACTCGGGCGCGTGCAGCCCGCGCGCGCAGTACTGATCACCGAATGCTCGATGGCTGACAACATCTCGGGAGCCTTTCCGCACATCGAGTTCCTGCGACCCTGCAATCTCTGTCCGCACATGCAACGCATCACGTTGCCCGCAGTGCGCGCGAGCCTTGAGCGGCTCGAACCCGCGATCGAGATCCCGGCGGATGTCGCGAAGGGCGCACGCCGGGCGGTGGAACGGATGTTCGAGCTCGGCGGCCCGCGCCGCCCGTGATCCGGCTCGAAACGGATCTGCTCGTGATCGGCGCCGGGGCGGCCGGCATCGTCACGGCATTGAGTGCCGTGGGACGCCGCGTGTGCCTGCTGCATGCGGCAGGCACGGCGAGCGAGATGGCCCAGGGCGGCATCGCCGCTGCGGTCGGCCCGGACGATTCACCAAGCCTGCACGCCGCGGACACGTTCAGCGCGGGGCACTCACTCAACGACGCGCGCGCGGTGCAGTTCGCCTGCGAGGGCGCACCTGCGGCCGTGGCCTGGCTCGAATCGCAGGGTGTGCGCTTTGCGCGCAGCGACGCGGCGTGGTCGCTGCACCTCGAGGCCGCGCACAGCAGGCCGCGCGTGCTGCATGCCGGCGGCGACGCCACGGGCGCGGTCATCATGGACGCGCTGCGCGATGCAGCCGCAGCCGCGCCGCACATCGAATGGCTGCCGCGCATGCACGCGCTCGCCCTGCTCTGCGACGGGGCTGGCGCGGGCGGGGTGACGGCAGTATCCGCCGAGGGCCAGCAGGTCTCGGTGCATGCCCGTGACGTGGTCCTTGCGACCGGTGGCATCGGCGCGTTGTACAGCCGCACGACCAACCCCCCTGTGGCGCGAGGCGATGGCCTGGCGATGGCGCTCGCCGCCGGCGCGCGCTGCGCGCAGCTCGCGGCGGTTCAGTTCCATCCCACGGCACTCGATGTCGAGGCGAGTCCCCTGCCACTCATCTCCGAAGCCGTGCGCGGCGCCGGCGCGCACCTGGTCGACGAGCGCGGACGGCGCATCATGGAAGCCGCGCATCCGCTCGGCGATCTCGCGCCTCGCGACGTCGTGGCCGCCGTCGTGCATGCGGAGCAGGTGGCGGGCCGGCGCGTCTGGCTCGATGCGACGGCGCTGCGCGGGGTGGAATTCGCCCAGGCGTTTCCGTCGGCCTGGCGAAACTGCCAGGAACACGGCATCGATCCGCTTCGCGAGCCGATCCCCGTGACCTGTGCCGCGCACTACCATATGGGCGGCATCGCAGTGGATCTCGACGGCCGCACGAGCGTGCCGCAGCTGTGGGCAGTCGGTGAGGTCGCGTACACCGGCCTGCACGGCGCGAACCGGCTCGCGAGCAACTCGCTGCTGGAAACCGTCGTCTTCGGCCGGCGGCTGGGAGCCCTGCTCGCGCGCTCGGGCGGCCGTGTAGAGCCGGGCGCCGAACTTGCGCCCTGCGCGGCGGTGGACGCGCGCATCGGCGACGAAATCCGGCAGTTGATGTGGCGCTGCCTCGGCCCCGTACGCAGCGCGACAACGCTCACGACGGAAATCGCGCGGCGCACGGCCCTGCGTGAACACGCGTCCCGGGCCGCCTCCGCACACGAACTGCTGGTCGAGGCCATGCTGCGGGCGGGCCTGGCCGCCCTCACCAGTGATGGAACGGAGCCGCAAACCCCTGTGCATATTCCCGGGGACCCGCCGGCAACTCCACGAAGCCATCGGTGCCCACGAGGCTCGTGAAGTCACCGGAGCCGTTCGTCGGACAGGGTTCGGCGAACAGCGCCCCGCCCTCGCCGCGCACGAGCCGCACTGGCAGGAAGGATGTCAGCGGCGCCGTTACACGCACCGCGGCCGCGAGAGTGACAGCCTCGGGCGCTCGCGGCGTGCATCCGCAAGCGACGTGCAGCGCCGGCAGGACATAGCGCGCGAGGCACACGAACGACGAGACCGGATTGCCCGGCAACCCGAACACCGCGGCGCCCGATGGCGCGGTACCGAACCACAGCGGCTTGCCGGGGCGCTGCGCGATCTTGTGGAAGTGCTTCTGCACGCCGAGTTCGGCGAGCACCTGCGGCACGAGGTCGAGCCGCCCGGCCGACACGCCACCACTCAGCACCAGCAGATCATGCGTGGCGAGGTGCAACTCGAGCCGGCGGCGCAGCGTCACCGCGTCGTCGATCACGTGGTCGTCCGCGACGCGGGTGAACCCGTGCAGGCGCAGCTGCGCGACGAGGCCGTAGACATTGGAGCGTCGCACCTGGTGCGGCAGGATCGCCTCGCCGGGTTCCACGAGTTCGCTGCCCGTCGACACGACGATGACCGCCGGCTGCGCCGTAACCTGCAGGTGGGCCCGGCCCGCGGCGGCCGCCACGGCGATCTCCGGCGCGTTCAGTACCGTGCCCGCCGCGAGCAGGCGCCTGCCTGCAGGCGCATCGCTCGCGCGACGATGGACATTCTGCCAGGGTGCGACCTCGAGACCGTCGTCGAGCGTCGCCTCGCCCTCGCGCAGCGTGATCCGCTCGACCGGCACGACGGCATCGCAACCTCGCGGCAGCATCCCGCCGGTCATGATTTCGATGCAGTGCGCTGTATCGGCGAGGGTGTGCGGCGCGTCGCCGGCGGCCTGCAGACCTTGCACGCGGAAATGCCTGCGACCCTCCCGCACCGCCTGCGCGGCGAGCGCGATGCCGTCCATGGCGACGCGATCGAAAGGGGGTTGATCGCGCTCGGCGCAGACCTCCTCGCGCAGCACGGCGCCTGCACACTGCAGCAGCGGCCGTGGTTCCACGACGAGCGCGCGCAACTGCGCCCGGATGATCCGGTCGGCCTCGTCAGGCGTCAGCATGCGCGACCCTGGGTGGATTGCAGGGCGACATCGGCATCCGGCGTCTCGCGCGCGGCTGCGGCCAGTGTCGCGAGCAGCGCCTGCGCCTCCGGCCGTACGTGCTCAGCGTAAACCTGCGAGGCCTGCTCCTGGTCCACGTCGGCGTGTTTGCGCTTGCGAACGCCATAGTCGGAGAGGACGAGATGCCGATCAGCCTCGACGCCGGCCTGCGCAAGGCAGGCCTTCACGCAGGCGAGGACGCAGCCGTCGAGCGCGAGGATGCGGCGCCCGCTGCGTGCGGTGCGCACGAGTCCGGCCACGCCGCCACCGACGCCGGCGATGCACGACATTTCGGCAAGACCCGCGCGATCGAGGCGGATCGCGAGCTGGTTCGCCATCTGCGCTGCGCTCGAGCAGCCGGAGCAGGAGTAGACGAGCGGTATTACAGGCTTTCCCACGGAAGATTTCCTCGCGGCCAGTATAAGCGCGCGTTCGAGGGTGGCATATCTGATTGTTGCAGTCGCGCGCGCGCAAAGACTTGATCCGCAGCAACACAATTGGGGCATCGTGATCCACTAGGTGCCGGTCGCCAGCAGAAAGTAGAAGTCGAGTTCGAGACGGTGGGGATGGCCGCGCGAGTGGCGGCAATGCGACCCGTGCACGCCGCGGCTGGATTACCGGGCCAATGTGCTGCACGATCACCCTCCTCAGCCGACAGGAGCATTCAGTGGCGCAACGCAGTAGCCGTTTTGCGGGAACAGTGACTCTCGTGGCCGGTGG
>DAOQXO010000004.1:0-55403 GCA_035342635.1 Steroidobacteraceae bacterium | reverse complement strand
ATCAAGAACCTGAACTCGTTCCGCTTCGTCGAGAAGGCGATCAACTACGAGGTCGCGCGCCAGATCGACCTGCTCGAGGGCGGCGGCAAGGTCGTGCAGGAAACGCGCCTCTACGATCCCGACAAGGGCGAGACCCGCTCGATGCGCTCGAAGGAAGAAGCGAACGACTACCGCTACTTCCCCGACCCCGACCTGCTGCCGCTCGAAATCGACGCCGCATTCCTCGATTCGGTGCGCGCCACGCTGCCGGAGTTGCCGGACGCGAAGGCGGCGCGATTCACCGCGCAGTACGGCCTCTCTGAATACGACGCCGGCGTGCTGGTCGCGAGCCGTGAGCTCGCCGATTACTACGAGGACCTGGTCGCGCGCCTGGGAGGCGAGGCGAAACTCGCCGCCAACTGGGTGAACGGCGACCTCGCTGCCTTCCTCAACAAGAACAACCTGGAGATCACCGACAGCCGGGTCAGCTCGGCGCAGCTCGCCGGCCTCGTCGCGCGCATCGCCGACAACACGATTTCCGGCAAGATCGCCAAGGATGTCTTCGAGGCGATGTGGACGAGCGGCCGGGACGCCGACGCGATCATCGAGGAGAAGGGCCTGCGCCAGATCACCGACACGGGCGCGATCGAGCGCGCGATCGACGCCGTGATGGTCGCCAATCCGGGCCAGCTGGCGGACTACCGCGCGGGCAAGGACAAGCTGTTCGGTTTCTTCGTCGGCCAGGTCATGAAGGCGACTCAGGGCAAGGCCAATCCGGCGCAGCTCAACGAGCTGCTGAAGAAGAAGCTCGCGGCGCCGTGAGTTCGCTGGCGGATACCGATCGGGTCCGGCGCTTCCTGCTCGAGGAGTTCCCGGTGCGCGGGCAACTCGTCCAGCTCGAATCGAGCTGGACGGCGCTGCGCGAGCACGCGACCTATCCCGCGCCGGTGCGCGACCTGCTGGGCCAGGCGGTCGCTGCGGCGGTGCTGCTCGCCTCGACGCTCAAGTTCGAGGGCGGCCTCACGCTGCAGATGCAGGGCAACGGCGCCGTGCGGCTGCTGGTTGCGCAGTGCACGCACGATTTCCGCATCCGCGCCGTCGCGCACTACGACGAGGCGCGCGTCGCGGCCGATTTCGCCGCGCTCGCCGGCGAAGGGCGCATCACCGTGACGGTGGAATCGGCCGGACGCGGCGCGCCGTACCAGGGCATCGTGCCGCTCGAGGGGGCCTCGCTTGCCGAGTGCATCGACGGCTATTTCGCGACTTCGGAGCAGCTGCCGACGCGGGTGCGCCTGGCCGCCGACGCCACGCGCGCCGGCGGGCTGCTGGTGCAGAAACTGCCCGCCGATATTCAGTCCGCGGAGGATGTCGATGCGGCGGCGGCTGCCGCGGTCTGGGAGCGCGTGTATGGGCATGCGGCGACGCTCGACGCGAACGATTTGCTGTACGCCCCGGCCGAGACACTCGTGCGGCGCAGCGCGACGGTCGAGGACGTGCGCCTGTTCAGCGGCTCGCCCGTGCAGTTCGAGTGCCGCTGCAATCGCGAGCGCGTGCTCGGCGTGCTGCGTGCGCTCGGCGAAGAGGAAGTGCGCGACGTCCTGGGCGAGCAGGGCACCGTCACCGTGACCTGCGAGTTCTGCCGCCGGCCGTATGTCTTCGACGCGATCGACGTCACCCAGGCCTTCGGGCCGCCCCCCGTACCGGCGCCCAAGCGCCTGAACTGAATCCGTTTGCGCCTTGCTGCTCAAGGCGTTAGACTGACAATTAACAAATTAAGCATATCGTTAATAAGATGCTCGGCCTGAATCAAGCCACTGCCGTTCTGCGCGCCGCGGGTGAGACCACCCGGCTGCGGCTGCTTGCGCTCTGCGCACAGCGCGAATGGAGCGTGACCGAACTGGCCGCGAGCCTCGGGCAGAGCGAGCCGCGCGTCTCGCGCCACCTCAAGGTGCTGTGCGAGGCGGGCCTGCTGCAGCGGACCCGGCGCGGGCAGTGGGTCTGCTATTCACTGACCGACGTGGGCGATGTCGCCGCGCTCGCGAGCACACTGCTCGCGCGCATCGATCCGGCGGATCCCACCCGGCGCCGTGATGCACGGCAGGCGAGCGCGAGCGCGCAGGAGCTGCGGCCCGCGGCACCCCGCCGCTCGAAGCTCGGGCGCGCGCTGGCGGCATTCGTGCACGAGTGCGCGCCGGCCGCAGCGACAGGCAGCGCCCTGGTGATCGAACCGACGCATCTCGAACTGGTCGACGCGGCGGCGGCAGTGGCGCGGCGCGTGACAGTCGTCGCGGCGCGCGGCGAAGTGCGCGAGGCGCTGCGCGAACACTGCGACCGCAGCTGCATCGACGCCGATGTCCGGGCGCGGCTCGCGACGGGCGAGGGCTCCCGGGACGTCGCCGTGCTCGACTGCAGCGGCGCGCAGAGTGCCGAAGGCGTCGAGGCGGCACTGCGCGAACTGCGCACGCAGCTGGCGCCGGCCGCATCGCTCTGGCTCGTCCTGCCCTACGAACTGCTCGAGTTCTCGCGCGGCAATGTCGTCGCGCACCCGATCACGGAATTGCGTCGAGTGCTCGCCGCGGCGGGGTTTCGCGCCGAGAAACTGAAGCCGATCGACGAGGGCGCCCACGTGCTCGTCGCACACGCCCGCCTGTCCGCCTACGCAGTGAGTGCCGCATGATTGCCGTTTCCTTCGAATTCTTTCCGCCCGCCGATGCCGCCATGGAGGCGACGCTGTGGCAGTCGGTGCAGCGCCTCGCGCCACTCGCGCCGCGCTTCGTCTCGGTGACCTACGGCGCCGATGGCTCGACCCGCAGCCGCACGCACAACATCATCACGCGGATCAGCCGCGAGACCGCGCTCACCGGCGCGCCGCACCTGACCTGCGTCGGTGCCCCGCGCGGGGAAATCCTCGATATCGCGCGCACCTACTGGGAGCAGGGTATCCGGCACATCGTCGCGCTGCGCGGCGACCCGCCGCAGGGTGCGGCGCGCTACGAGCCGCATCCCGACGGCTTCGCGTACGCCTCGGACCTCGTCGCGGGACTGAAGGCCCTGGCCGACTTCGAGATCTCGGTCGCCGCCTATCCCGAGGGTCATCCGGAGGCGCCCTCGCGCGAGCGCGATCTCGAGAACCTGCGGCGCAAGATCGACGCCGGCGCGACGCGCGCGATCACCCAGTTCTTCTACGACACCGATGCCTACCTGCGCTTCCGGGACCGCTGCGCGGCGCTCGGCATCGGCGTACCCATCGTGCCGGGCCTCCTGCCGATCACGCGCTTCCCGCAGGTCCTGCGCTTCGCCGAGCGCTGCGGCGCGACGATCCCCGCGCGCCTGCGCGAGCGTTTCGCCGGCCTCGACGACGATCCCGATACGCGACGGCTGATCGCGGCGAGCGTCGCGATTGAGCAGGTCGAGCGGCTGCGCGAGCACGGAGTCGTCGATTTCCACTTCTACACGCTGAACCGCGCCGAACTGACCTACGCGATCTGCCATGCCCTCGGCGTGCGGCCGCCCGCCGCGCCGGCGATCGCCGTCGGAGCCACGGCATGAGTGTCTGCGATACGGCGCACGGCCACGCCCCTCACGGCCACGGCGCGGGCGCGATTCGCGGACCGGGCCGCTCCGACGTGCAGGCCGCGACCGCACCCTATGTGATCGAGCCGGTGGATGAGGCAGCGCGCACTGCGCGCATCCGCAAGCTGCGCGAGCTGCTCGAGACCCGCATCGTGTTCCTCGACGGCGCGATGGGCACGATGGTGCAGCGGCACAAGCCCGACGAGTCGGCCTACCGTGGTGCGCGCTTCGCCGACTACGGCCGCGACCTGCGCGGCAACAATGAAGTGCTTTCGCTGACGCAGCCGGCGATGATCGAGGGCATCCACCGCGCCTACCTCGAGGCGGGCGCCGACATCATCGAGACCAACACCTTCAGCGCCAACGCCGTGTCGCAGTCCGATTACGGCATGGCGGCGCTCGTACCCGAGCTGAACTACGCCTCGGCCCGCCTCGCGCGGCGCGTCGCCGACGAAGTCGCCACGGCGAGTGGCGAGACGCGCTTCGTCGCCGGCGCGATCGGGCCGACGACCCGTACGGCTTCGCTGTCGCCGGACGTCAGCGACCCGGGCTTTCGCAATGTCACCTTCGACGAGCTCGCCGCGACCTATGCCGATTCGGCGCGCGCCCTCGCGCTTGGCGGCGTGGACCTGCTGCTGGTCGAGACGGTCATCGACACGCTGAACGCAAAGGCGGCGTTGTTCGGCGCACGCACGGCACTCGACGAACTCGGCATCGACCTGCCGATCATCGTCTCGGGCACCATCACGGACGCTTCGGGCCGCACGCTCTCGGGCCAGACCGGCGAGGCATTCTGGAATTCGATACGCCACGCCGCGCCGCTCGCCGTCGGCCTCAACTGCGCGCTCGGTGCGCAGCAGCTGCGGCCGTACGTCGAGGAATTGTCGCGGGTGTCGGATGCATACCTGTGCGTCTATCCGAACGCGGGACTGCCGAACGCGTTCGGCGAGTATGACGAGGCGCCGGAGCAGACGGCCGCAATCGTGCGGGAGTTCGCGACCGCGGGATTCATCAACATCCTGGGCGGCTGCTGCGGCACGACACCCGGGCACATCCGCCTGATTCGCGAGGCCGTGGCCCCGGTGCCGCGCCGCGTGCGCCCCACGATCGAGCCGCAGTGCCGGCTCTCCGGGCTCGAGCCGCTCGCGATCGGCGAGTCGAGCCTGTTCGTCAACGTCGGTGAACGCACCAACGTCACCGGCAGCGCGAAGTTCCGCAAGCTGATCGAGGCCGGCGACTATGCCGCGGCGGTCGAAGTGGCCCGCCAGCAGGTGACGAGCGGCGCGCAGGTCATCGACGTCAACATGGACGAGGGCATGCTCGACTCGGAAGCGGCGATGGTGCGCTTCCTGAACCTGATCGCGGCCGAGCCGGACATCGCGCGCGTTCCGGTGATGATCGACTCGTCGAAGTGGGCGGTGATCGAGGCAGGCCTCAAATGCCTGCAGGGCAAGGGCATCGTCAATTCGATCAGCATGAAGGAGGGCGAGGGGCCGTTCCTCGAGCAGGCACGCCGGATCCGCCGCTACGGCGCCGCCGTCGTCGTGATGGCGTTCGACGAGCAGGGCCAGGCCGACACGGCCGCGCGCAAGGTCGCGATCTGCGAGCGCGCCTACCGGCTGCTCACCGAACAGGTCGGCTTTCCGCCCGAGGACATCATCTTCGATCCGAACATCTTCGCGATCGCGACCGGCATCGAGGAGCACGACGGCTACGGTCTCGCGTTCATCGAGGCGACGCGGGAAATCAAGCGGCGGCTGCCGCATGCACTGGTGTCGGGCGGCGTCAGCAACGTGTCGTTCTCGTTCCGCGGCAATGACCCGGTGCGCGAAGCGATGCATTCGGTGTTCCTGTACCACGCGATCCAGGCGGGCATGGACATGGGCATCGTCAATGCCGGCCAGCTCGCGATCTACGATGATCTCGACGCGGAGTTGCGCACCGCCTGCGAGGACGTGGTGCTGAACCGCCGCGCCGACGCCACCGAGCGCCTGCTCGAACTCGCGCAGCGCTACAAGGGCGGCAGGACCGAGCGGCGCGAGGCCGACCTCGCCTGGCGGCAGCTGCCGGTCGCCAAGCGCCTCGAGCATGCGCTCGTCAAGGGCATCGACGACTTTGTGGTGCAGGACGCCGAAGAGGCGCGCCTCTCGGTGGATCACCCGATCAAGGTGATCGAAGGGCCGCTGATGGACGGCATGAATGTCGTCGGCGACCTGTTCGGCGCGGGCAAGATGTTCCTGCCCCAGGTGGTCAAGAGCGCGCGCGTGATGAAGAAGGCGGTCGCTCACCTCGTGCCCTACATCGAGCTCGAGAAGGACGGCAGTTCGCGCGCCAACGGCAAGATCGTGCTCGCGACGGTCAAGGGCGACGTGCACGACATCGGCAAGAACATCGTCGGCGTCGTGCTCCAGTGCAACAGCTTCGAGGTCGTCGACCTCGGCGTGATGGTGCCTTGCGAGCAGATCCTCGAGGCAGCGCGGCGCGAACAGGCCGACATGATCGGGCTCTCGGGCCTGATCACGCCCTCGCTCGATGAAATGGTGCACGTCGCGCGTGAGATGAAGCGTCAGGGTATGAATCTGCCGCTGCTGATCGGCGGGGCGACCACGTCGCCGGCGCACACCTCCGTCAAGATTGCGCCGCAGTACGACGAGGCGGTCGTGTACGTGAAGGATGCCTCGCGCGCCGTCAGCGTCTGCCAGTCGCTGATCACCGCCGACCTGCGTGACGAGTTCGTCGGGAAGATTGCGATCGAGCACGAGCGGCGGCGCGAACAGCATGCCGGCAAGCGCGTGAAGCAGCCGGACGTGTCGATCGAGGCGGCGCGTGCCAACCGCCATCCGATCGACTGGCGCACGTTCCACCCGGTGCGCCCGGCATCGCCCGGAGTGCACGTATTCAACGACTACCCGCTCGAGGAGTTGCTCGGCTACATCGACTGGATGCCGTTCTTCAATGCCTGGGAGTTCGCCGGCAAGTTCCCCGACATCCTCACCGACCCGGTGGTCGGCGAAGCCGCGAGCAACCTGTATGCCGACGCACGACGCATGCTCAAGCAGATCGTCGCGGAGCGCTGGCTCACCGTGAACGCCGTCATCGGCCTGTGGCCCGCGAACGCCGTGGGCGACGACATCGAGATCTATGCCGACGAGTCGCGCCGCAGCGTGCTGGCGACGCTGTCGCACCTGCGCCAGCAAAAGCAGAAGCCCAAGGGCCACGCGCACTCCTGCCTGAGCGATTACATCGCACCGCGCGACACGGGTGTCGGCGACTACATCGGCGGATTCGCGGTGACGGCAGGAGTGGGGATCGAGCCGCACCTCGAGAGGTTCCGCGCCGCGCACGACGACTATTCCGGCATCATCCTGAAGGCGCTCGCCGATCGCCTCGCCGAGGCGGCGGCCGAGCACTTCCACGAGCGGGTACGACGCGAATTGTGGGCTTACGCTCCCGAGGAGCAGCTCACCAACGATGAGCTGATCCGCGAGGGCTATCGCGGCATCCGCCCGGCGCCGGGCTACCCCGCATGCCCCGACCATACCGAGAAGCGCAAGCTGTGGCGGCTGCTCGACGCCCAGCAGCGTGCCGGCATCACGCTGACCGAGTCGTACGCGATGTATCCGACGGCCGCAGTGAGTGGCTGGTATTTCTCGCATCCGGCGTCGCACTATTTCGCGGTCGGCAAGATCGCGCGCGACCAGGTTCTCGACTACGCACGCCGCAAGGGCTGGTCGATAGAAGAGGCCGAGCGCTGGCTCGCGCCGAATCTCGGGTATGCGCCTGGCGAGAACCTGGAACCCGCGGCCTAGGGTCGCGGCGCCTCCCTGCCGACGGCGTGCGGGTATAGTTGCTCAGCACGTTGGAACTCAGGTCAGGGAGGACTCAATATGCGTGCGACGCCGGCGGGTTGGCCCCGCATTTCCGTGTCCGTGTTCTATGAGGATCCCGCCCGCGCGATCGACTGGCTGGTCGATGCCTTCGGTTTCGAGGTGCGGCTCAGGATCGAGGGCGAGGGCGGGGCGATCGAGCATTCCGAGCTCACTTACGGTGAGGGACTCCTGTTCGTCGGCGGCGCCGGTGCGGCCAACCGTCATCCCGAACGCGCGTTTCCCGCGAGCCCGCGCAGCGTCGGCGATCGCAACACCCAGGCGATGTGCATATTCGTCGACGATGTCGATGCGCACTGTGCGGCGGCGCGCAAGGCCGGCGCAAGGATCGAGATGGAGCCGACGACCACCGACTACGGCGAAGAATACTGGACCGACCGCTGCTATCTGGCGGTCGACCCCGAAGGCCATCGCTGGTGGTTCATGCAGCGCCTGAGGAGCGGCGGGCAGTGACAGTGGTCCGCGCAGCGCGTGAGCCAGCGCCTGCGCGGGTCGAGGCGCAGCGGGATCGTCGAGGCAACGGACATCGAAGACAAAGCACTGGTGCGGCTCTGCCAGTGGTGGCGCGAACCCTTCGCTCGATGGTGCAGCCTGCTCAGCGCGCTTCGCGGGCGCGCGTCGCGCTGCCCGTAGCGGCCGGCATTTCGACATACGGCATCTGCCCGAGGATCCAGTCGCGGCGGCGCTGGACATACGGCGAGGGCGGCTGCGCACGGTAGCGGCGCGGATTCGGCAGCACTGCGGCGAGCGTCGCCGCCTGCGAGCGCGTCAGCGCCTTCGCGCTCTTTTTCCAGTAGGCCTGGGCCGCAGCCTCCACGCCGTAGATGCCGTGTCCGAACTCGGCGATGTTGAGGTACACCTCGAGAATGCGCGCCTTGGGCCACAGCGTCTCGATCAGCACGGTGAACCAGGCCTCGAGGCCCTTGCGCAGCCACGAGCGCCCGCGCCACAGGAACAGGTTCTTCGCGACCTGCTGGCTGATCGTGCTCGCGCCGCGCACTGCGCGCCCGTCCGCGTTGTGCTCGGCGGCCTTGCGGATCGCCTCGAAATCGAAGCCCGGATGCATGGCGAAGTTCTGGTCTTCCGCTGCGATCACCGCACGCGCCGCGTACGGCGAGACCTGCGCCATGTCGACCCAGTGGTAGCGATGGCGGTAGCGCGCATCGTCGGCTCGCCACGCCTCGATGCGGGCCTCGAGCATCATCATGCTGCCCGGCGGGTCGACCCAGCGCAGCGCGAGCACGACGAGCGCGGACAGCGCGAGACCAAGCACCAAGAGCCCGAGCATCGCGCGCACGAGGCACAGGCCGAAGCTCCTGCGGCGAGCCAAGAGCGCGTGCCGCTCAGGCGGCGTCGATGCGCCGCGCCGACTTCACGACGACTTCCTCGACGGGCACGTCGCTGTGGCCACGCGAGCGCCCGGTGCGCACCTGCGCGATCTTGTCGATCGTGTCCATGCCCGCAATGACGCGGCCGAATACCGCATAGCCGTAATTGCCGGGCGCATTATTGAGGAAGTCGTTGTCGACCAGATTCACGAAGAACTGGGAGGTCGCGCTGTTGATGTCGTTGGTGCGGGCCATCGACAGCGTGCCGCGCAGGTTCTTCAGGCCGTTCTTCGCCTCGTTCGCGATCGGCGCGCGGGTCGCCTTCTGCTCGAGGCCGGAGGTCATGCCGCCGCCCTGGATCATGAAGCCCGGTATCACGCGGTGGAACAGCGTGCCGTCGAAGAAGCCCTCGTCGACGTAGGCGAGGAAATTGGCCGAGGAGATCGGCGCGTCCTTTTCATTCAATTCGATGTCGAAGCTGCCGAGGGTGGTTTCGAAGCGGATCATGGGAGTCCTGTGGTGTTGGAGGGCAAGCCCCCGCTGGTCACGCGCTCGTGGCCGGCGAGATCGGGGGCGCAGCGTACGTGAGTGAAGCCGCGCGCGACAAGCAGAGCGGCGACATCCCGGGCCTGGTCGGCGCCGTGTTCGAGCACGATCCAGCCGCCCGGCCGCAGCACGCGCGGCGCGCCATCGATGATCTGCCGCAGTGCCGCGAGACCGTCGCCACCGGGCGTCAGGGCGCCGCGCGGTTCATGACGCAGCGCCAGGTCGTCGAGCGCGGCATCGTCCTCGGCGACATACGGCGGGTTGCTGACGACGAGATCGAAGTGCCGCCCGGTGAGCGGGGCGTACCAGTCGCCGTGCAGAAACTCGATGTGATCGAGCCCGAGCGCTGCGGCGTTGGCGCGCGCGACGCCGAGTGCGGCGCGGGATGCGTCGGTGGCCGTGACGCGCCAGTGCGGGCGCTCGTGCGCGATTGCAAGCGCGATACAGCCGCTGCCGGTGCCGAGGTCGACGATGGCGCGCTCGCCGTCGCCGCCAAGTGCGAGCGCGCAGGCCACGAGCTCCTCGGTTTCCGGGCGGGGCACGAGCACCGCGGGCGTGACCCGGATCGGCAGCGACCAGAACTCGCGCTCGCCCGCGAGATAGGCGAGCGGCTCACCGCGCGCCCGCCGCCCGATCCAGTCCTGCACGCGCGCCAGCGCTTCGCCGGCGATGCGCCGCTCGGGATGCGCGAGCAGCGTGGCGCGGCCGATGTGCAGCGCGGCGGCAACCAGCGCTTCCGCTTCGCGGCGGGCATCCACGCCACCGAGCGCCGCGGCCGCCCTGTCCACCAGTAGCGCGAGTGTCACGCCTTCGTCTGCTAGAGTCTCACCCATGCCAACGCCCATTCTGCCATTTGCCGCGCCACCGTCCGCGCGTGATGTGATCGAGGCCAGCCTGCGCCTGTTCGGACGCTCGGTGCTGCCGTGCCTGCCGCTTGCGACGATCGGCACGCTGATCGGCCAGCTGCCAACTGCCTACGACGTGGCCGTGCACGGCAAGCCGATGCCGATCAACGCCGAGACGCTCGCGGACAAGGACGGGCAATGGTGGGCGCTGTACCTGATCGGGATCCTCGCGAGTCTCGTCGTCTGGGCGCTCGTGCTGCTGAAGCAGCAGCGCATTGCGCTCGGGACGGCGCATACCGTGCCGCTCGGCCCCACACTCGCCCGGCTGCCGGCCATCCTCGCCTATCTCGTCGCAAGTTTTTTCGTGGTGCTGCTCGCCACCTTGCCCTTCGGGCTGATTGTGGGTCTTGTGCCGCTGCCGCAGGCCCTGGGCACGGCAATCGTGATGCTGCCCTTGCTGGCGACGAGCGTTGCGGTGAGCCTCGGCTGGCCGGCGCTCGTGGTTGAGGGGCGAGGGCCGTTCGCCGCAATCGACCTCGGGCTCAGGCTCACAGCGGCGCACTGGAAGCGCATGCTGGTCGTGCTGATCGCGATCGTGGCGACGGTCATCGTGATCGTGATCATCGCGAGCCTGACGGTGGGCGTGCTGGCGGGGCTTGCGAGTGTGGCCGGCGAGTCCGTGCAGAACAGCGTCGCGGTGGCCATCGTGATCGCCACGGTAGCGCTGCTGGTGCTCTATCTCAGCGCCTACCTGCTGGTCGTGTTCAACGACCTGCGCCAGCGTGCTCAGGTCTCCTCGTCGAGCAGCGAGGCCTGATACTCCTGCCGTAGCGGTTCGATCAGGCCGTCGAGGTCGCCCTCCATCACCTCGGCAAGCCGGTAGAGCGTGACATTCACCCGATGGTCGGTGACCCGCCCCTGCGGAAAATTGTAGGTGCGGATTCGCTCCGAGCGATCGCCGCTGCCGACCTGGCTCTTGCGTGCGGCGGCTTCCGCCGCATTGCGCTTCTCGGTCTCCGCCGCCAGCAGCCGTGCCGACAGGAGCGCCATGGCGCGCGAGCGGTTCTTGTGCTGCGAGCGTTCGTCCTGGCACTCGACGACGATCCCGGAGGGCAGGTGGGTGATGCGGATCGCCGAGTCGGTCTTGTTGACATGCTGACCTCCCGCACCCGATGAACGGAAGGTATCGATGCGCAGATCCGCCGGGTTCACGGCGATCGCATCGACCTCGTCGAGCTCGGGCAGCACGGCGACCGTGACGGCGGAGGTATGGATGCGGCCCTGCGCCTCGGTTGCCGGCACGCGTTGCACGCGATGGGTGCCCGCCTCGAAGCGGAACCACGAATACGCGCCCTTGCCGTTGATGCGGCAGATCACTTCCCGGTAGCCGCCGTGCTCGCCGGGGCTCTGCGAGATGAGCTCCACGGCCCAGCCGCGCCGCTCCGCATAGCGCGTGTACATGCGCAGCAGGTCGCCGGCGAAAATCGCGGCTTCATCCCCGCCGGTGCCGGCCCGGATTTCGAGGAATATGTTGCGTTCGTCGTGCGGATCCTGCGGCGCGAGCAACTCGCGCAGCGCCCGCTCCTCCTCGGCCAGCGCCGCTTCGAGTCGCCGGGCTTCCTCCGCGCCGAGTTCGCGCAGCTCCGGGTCCGGGTCGCCGGTCATCTCGCGCGCCGCGGCGAGCTCGAGCTCGAGGCCGCGATACAGCCGATAGCGCGCCGCGAGCGGTTCGAGGCGCGAGTATTCCATCGACAGTTCCCGAAACTCGCGCGAATGGCCAGCCGTGTCGGGATCGGCCAGTAGCCGCCCCACTTCTTCGGTGCGATCCAGGGAACGCTCGAGCCGCTGACGTATCGAATCTTTCATGGAATCGCGGAATTCTCCGGGATTGGAGCGCCTTCCGCTATAGTGACGAGAATGCGAAGCAGTATCCTGTTGATGGCCGTGACCGCGATCGCGGCGTGTGCCGCCGAGCCGCAGATCACCACCCCGGCCGATGCCGATGCCGCCGCGATCGTCGCCGAAGTCGCGCTCGAACGTGGCGATTGCCGCACCGCTGCCGAGCAGTATGCGAAGGCCGCCACGGTGCGCGGCGCGCCGGTCGCAACGCTGCAGCGGGCGGTCGAAGTGGCGATGGATTGCCAGCAGTTCGAGACCGCCGGAAAGCTCGCGCCGCTGTGGCGCGCGCGCGCACCCGACAGCGCCGCGGCCGCACGCCAGGCTGGGCTCGTCGCGCTGCGTCTCGGCCGCAATTCGGGTGCCGCGGCGGCCTTCCGCGACGCGATCCGGCTCGCGGGCGAAGAGCCCTCCAAGGCACTCGTCGACCTCGCGCAGGCGAGCGCGGGCACGGGGAATGATTTCGGTGCCTATGCAGCGCTGCACGCCGCCGCCGATCCTGGCAGGCTCGATGCATCGGCGCTCGTCGTGCTCGGCAATCTTGCGCTCGAGAGCTTCGTGTTCCGCGACGCGCGTGCGCTCGCGGAGGCTGCGATCGCGCGCGATCCGCAGTCCGCACCGGCACAGCTGCTGCTGTCGCGCGTGCTCGCAGGTACCGACGACGCAGCCGGTGCGATCGCCGCGGCCAATGCCGCGCGCCGCATCGATCCCGCAGGTCAGGCGTTCGCGCTGGCCGAAATCCTGGTCGCGCTCGATCGCATCGAGGAGGCCCGCATGGAACTCGAGCGCCTGCTCGCGGACGACGACGCCTCACCGGAAGCCGAGCGGCGTCTTGCGCTGCTCGCCTTTCGCGAGGGCGACACGCAGGAGGCCGCCGGGCGATTCAGCCAGCGCCTGCGGACCGGCGACGGTGCGGGCGAGGCGCTGTTCTACCTCGGCGCGCTCGCCGAGCGCCACGGCAACGACCCGGTGGCGCTCGAGATGTATCGCCAGCTCGTGCAGGCGGGCGCCGGCATGCTGGCGCGGCGCCGCGCGGCATTCGTGCTGATGAAGATGGGCAAGCGCGAGGAAGCGTTCAGCCTGCTCGACGCCGAAGTCGCGACCGAGCCCGGGACCGCGATCGATGTCGTGCTCGCCAAGAGTTCACTGCTGATCGGTGCCGACGATGCCGCCGCCGCCGTGGATCTCCTCGATGCCGCGCTCGATCTCTATCCGGGACATCCCGGCATCGAGTACCAGCGCGCGCTTGCGCTCGAGAACGCCGGGCGCGTGCCGGAATCGATTGCCGCCTTCGAGACGATGCTGAAGCGTCGCCCCGAAGATCCGGTGACGATGAACGCGCTCGGCTACACGCTTGCCGACAACGACAGGAGCCTCGCGCGTGCCAACGCCCTGATCGACGACGCACTTGCGCTCACGCCGGACAACCCGGCGACCCTCGACAGCCAGGGCTGGGTCCGCTTCCGCCGTGGCCAGGGTGAGCAGGCCCTCGAATCGCTGGCGCGGGCGTACCGCCTGTCGCGCGACACCGAGATCGCGGCGCACTGGGGCGAGGTGTTGTGGTCGCTCGGACGCGAGAGCGAGGCACGCACGATCTGGGCGCGCGCGCTCGCGCGCGATCCCGGCTCCACGCTGCTGAAGGACACGATCGGGCGATTCATCCCGCCCGCTGCGCCGTGACCCGCCGGCTTCGCCGCCACTTCGCCCGTACCGCGTTCGTCGCGGCACTGGGCGCGCTACTCGCCGCGTGCGTCAGCGCGCCGGTGCGCGACTCGTCGGCGGTGCCCTGGCCCGAGCGGCGTGCAGCGCTGCAGGAGCAGACTGAATTCGGGCTCACCGGGCGTGTCGCGGTCAACTCCGCGGGCGCGGGCTTCAATGCTTCGCTGCGCTGGCAACAGCAGGGCGGGCTGTCGCAGGTGTCGCTCGATGGCCCGCTCGGCGTCGGCGGGGCGCAGATCGAGGTGGCCGATGGGCATTTCGACCTGCGCACCTCGCGGGGCGAGCATCTCGAGGGCGACGCGGCGCGCGCGGCCCTGGAAGAACGGCTCGGGTTTCCGCTGCCTCTCGCCGAGTTGCGCTACTGGATGCGCGGCGTGCCGGCGCCCGGCGCCGCGGCCGACGAGGTGATCGACGAGGCGCGGCAGCGACTCACGCGCCTCGTGCAGCAGGGCTGGGAGATCGACTACGGCGAATACCTCGAAGGCGCGGGCGGCAGCCTGCCGCGACGGGTCATTGCGCAGCGTGGCGGCACGCGCGTACGGGTCGTCGTCGACCGCTGGACGCCATGAGTGCGCCGCATGCGCAGCGCGAGCGCTGGCCGGCGCCCGCAAAGCTGAATCTTTTCCTGCACATCACCGGCCGGCGTGCGGATGGCTACCATACGTTGCAGACGGCCTTCCAGCTGATCGACCTCGCCGACTCGATCGAGATCGAGGCGACCAGCGACTGCGAGATCCGCCGCCTCGAGGGGCCGGACGGTGTGCCCGCCGAGGCCGACCTGGCGGTGCGCGCGGCCCGCGCGCTACAGGTCGCGACCACCGTGCGGCGCGGTGCGCGACTGCGGATCGAGAAGCGGATCCCGGTGGGGGCGGGCCTCGGAGGCGGCAGTTCCGACGCGGCGACCACGCTGGTGGCTCTCAACGAATTGTGGGGAACAGGGCTCGATCTGCGGCAATTAGCATCGATTGGCGCCGATCTTGGTGCGGACGTGCCGTTGTTCATCCATGGCCGCTCGGCCTTCGCGGAGGGCATCGGCGACCTGCTGATGCCGCTCGAACTGCCGGAAAAGTGGTTTCTGGTGGTTTATCCGGGCGTTGCAGTGGCCACGGCAGCGGTGTTCCAGAGCCCTGAATTGACACGAAATTCCCCCCTCATCACAATACGCGACCTTTTTGGGGCGGAGACGCACAACGACTGCGAGCCGGTGGTTCGCGCGCGGTTTCCGGCGGTGGGTGAAGCGCTCGACTGGCTCGGCCAGTTTGCGGAAGCGCGACTCACGGGAACCGGCTCCTGCGTCTTCGCGTCGTTCGACAGCGCGAGTGCCGCGGGGCAGGTCGCGGCGAAGGTGCCTCAGTCGTGGCGCAGCTACGTGGCGCGCGGCTTGAACCACTCGCCGCTGCACGCACAGCTCGCGCGACTGCGAGGCGAGTCGGAGTAGGGAACTGGTTTTCCGCTGGGGCGTCGCCAAGTGGTAAGGCAGCGGGTTTTGATCCCGCCATGCGCAGGTTCGAATCCTGCCGCCCCAGCCAGAGGAATAGCGAGGTTGAGGTGGGCGATTCGACGTCGATGGCGCTGTTTGCGGGTAACGCCAATCGTGCGCTCGCGCAGGACATCGCGCGTAACCTGAAGCAGCCGCTCGGGCGCGCCTATGTCGGCAAGTTCAGCGACGGCGAGGTCAATGTCGAGCTGATCGAGAACGTGCGCGGGCGCGACGTGTATCTGCTGCAGCCGACCTGCGCGCCGGTAAACGATAACCTGATGGAGCTGCTGGTGATGGCCGATGCCTGCCGGCGTGCTTCGGCGGCACGGGTGACGGCGGTGGTGCCGTATTTCGGCTACGCGCGCCAGGATCGCCGTCCGCGTGCGACGCGCTCGGCGATCACGGCGAAGCTGGTCGCGAACATGATTTCGGGCGCGGGCGTCGATCGCCTGCTGACCGTCGATCTGCACGCGGACCAGATCCAGGGGTTTTTCGATATCCCCGTGGACAACGTGTACGGCTCGCCGGTGTTGCTCGGTGATGCATGGAGGCAGGGCTACGAGGACATGATCGTCGTATCCCCGGACGTCGGCGGTGTGGTACGCGCACGGGCACTCGCCAAGCGGCTCGATGACGCGGACCTCGCGATCATCGACAAGCGGCGTCCGCGGCCGAACGAGTCGAAGGTGATGAACATCATCGGCGAGGTGGCGGACAAGACCTGCGTGCTCGTCGACGACATGGTCGATACCGCGGGCACGCTGTGCCTCGCGGCACAGGCGCTCAAGGACCAGGGCGCGAAGCGCGTGGTGGCGTACATCACGCACGCGGTGCTCTCGGGCAGCGCGGTGCAGAAGATTTCCGGGTCGGCGCTCGACGAACTGGTCGTGACCGATACGATTCCGCTGACCGAGGCGGCCCGCGATTGCGGCCGCATCAGGCAACTGTCGGTGGCGGGGCTGCTGGCCGAGACCATCCGTCGCATACGCGACGAGGAGTCGGTGAGCAGCCTGTACATAGACTGATTTTGGTGTCCGGCCTTCTGGTCGCGGAAGTGCCGGTTTCGTTAACGTTAAGGAGAAGTTCATGCGTATCGGATTCGAGATCCAGGCGGACTTCCGTGACGATCAGGGCAAGGGTGCGAGCCGCCGCCTGCGTCGACACGGCAAGATTCCTGCCATCCTCTACGGCGGCAAGCTCGCGCCCCGCCAGATCGCCCTCGACCATCAGCACATGCTGACCCTGGTCGACAACGAGAAGCTGTATTCGTCGATCATCCGCCTCAAGGTCGGCGACGAGACCCAGGAAGCGATCATCAAGGACGTGCAGATGCACCCCGCGAAGAACGCGATCGTGCACATCGACATGCTGCGCGTGCTGGCGGACGAGAAGATCCGCATCTACGTGCCGATCCACTTCAAGGGCGCGGCGGCGGCGCCGGGCGTCAAGACACAGGGCGGCGTCGTGTCGCACCGTATCTCCGACGTCGAAGTGATCTGTCTGCCGAAGGACTTCCCGGAATTCCTCGAGGTCGACATGTCCGAGATGCAGCTCAACGAGACCAAGTTCCTGTCGGACATCCCGCTGCCGGAAGGTGTCGTGATCCCGCAGCTGCAGCACGGCCGCAATCTGGCGGTCGTCTCGGTGCATGCGCCGCGCGCGGCGGAGCCCGAGCCGACCGAGGCGGCGGCTGCGGCCGAAGGTGCGGTGGCGGCGGCGCCGGCTGCCGAGGCCCCGGCGAAGGAAGGCGGCGGCAAGAAATAGTCGCCGTGTGCGCCTCAGCAAAGGCCGCCGGAGTCCGGCGGCCTTTCGCTTTTTCTGGCGCACGATGCACTGAGGAGCGCAGCGATGGCCGAATTTCCGCTCAAGCTGATCGTGGGTCTCGGCAATCCGGGCGATGAATACGCGCGCACGCGCCACAACGCCGGGTTCTGGTTCGTCGAGGAACTCGCGGCGCGTTACGGCGGCACGATGCGGAGTGATCGCCATCACCGCGGCGAGACGGCGCGCGTGCGGATCGGCGACGCCGAAGTCCTGCTGCTGAAGCCGATGCAGTACATGAACCGCAGCGGCGCCCCGGTGGGCAGCATCGTCGACTTCTACAAGATCGACGTCAGCTCGATTCTCGTCGCGCACGACGAACTCGACCTGCCGGTCGGCACCGTGCGGCTGAAGGAGGGCGGGGGCCACGGCGGGCACAACGGTCTGCGCGACCTGATTCCGCGCATCGGCGAGGGTTTCTGGCGGCTGCGCATCGGCATCGGCCACCCCGGCGACAAATCCGAGGTCGTCGACTACGTGCTGACCCGCGCGCCGGCGGGCGAGGACGCCACGATCCGCGCGGCCGTGGCGGCCGCGGCCGAAGTGGTGCCGCTATTGCTGGCCGAGGGCCCGCAGAAGGCGATGCACCGCCTGCATACGAACGTGAAGGACTGAATCCAGCGATGGCAATCAAGTGCGGCATCGTCGGCCTGCCGAACGTCGGCAAGTCGACTCTCTTCAATGCGCTCACGCGCGCGCAGATCGCGGCCGAGAACTACCCGTTCTGCACGATCGACCCGAATGTCGGCGTCGTGCCGGTGCCGGATCCGCGGCTCGATGAACTCGCCGCGATCCAGAAGCCGCAGAAGGTGCTGCCGACCACGGTGGAGTTCGTCGACATCGCCGGCCTCGTCGCCGGCGCGTCACAGGGCGAGGGGCTGGGCAACCAGTTCCTCGCGCACATTCGCGAGGTCGATGCGATCGCGCATGTCGTGCGCTGCTTCGAAAACGACGACATCGTGCACGTCGCGGGCAAGGTCGACCCGCTGGCGGACATCGAGACGATCGACACCGAGCTCGCGCTCGCCGACCTGCAGAGCGTCGAGAAGGCGCTCGACCGCGCGGCCAAGGCGGCCAAGGCGGGTGACAAGGAGGCACTGCGCAAGCGCGACCTTTACGAGCGCGTGCGCGGGCAGCTCGATGCCGCGAAGCCGGTGCGCGCCATGGGCCTCGGCGCGGATGAGCTGCGCGACCTGCAAGATCTGCACCTGCTGACCGCCAAGCCGGTCATGTACGTGGCGAATGTCGATGAAGGCGGCTTCACCGACAACCCCCGCCTCGATGCGCTGCGCGCGCGCGCGGCGAGCGAGGGCGCCCAGGTGGTCGCGGTGTGCGCGGCCATCGAGGCCGAGATCGCGCAGCTCGACGACGACGCGCGCGCCGAATTCATCGCCGACCTCGGCCTCGATGAGCCGGGGCTTAATCGCGTGATCCGTGCCGCGTACACGCTGCTCGGTCTGCAGACCTATTTCACGGTCGGGCCGAAGGAAGTGCGTGCATGGACCGTCAGGCGCGGCGCGACCGCGCCGCAGGCTGCGGCCGTGATCCACACGGATTTCGAGCGCGGCTTCATCCGTGCCGAAGTGGTCGGCTACGACGACTTCATCGCCTGCAAGGGCGAGGCGGGCGCGAAGGAGGCCGGCAAACTGCGGCTGGAAGGCAAGGAGTACATCGTCCGCGAGGGGGACGTGATGCACTTTCGCTTCAACGTCTGAGCAAAAAGGGCGGCCGCCAAGCGCTGGAACTGCGCTTCACGGATGGTCGCGAATCGCTTGCGGCGCTCGCGCGCACTGCGGCACCATCCCTCCTCCCAGGCATGGAGCGGAGGCGATCATGTGCGACCACGACTCATTCGACGACATGGTCGAGTACCAGCTCAGATCGAAAGGCCTCTCGCGGCGCCAGTTCAGCGCGCTGACGCTCGGGGCGGGCGCGCTATCGGTGTTTCCGCCGCTCGCCGGTGCCGCCGAGGTGGTCGAGTCTGAAGTCGAGATCGAAACGCCCGACGGCACCGCGGACGCCTGTTTCGCGCATCCCGCGCAGGGCGCGCATCCCGCCGTGCTGGTCTGGCCCGATATCTTCGGCCTGCGCCCGGCGTTTCGGCAGATGGGCCGGCGGCTCGCCGAGTCCGGTTATGCAGTGCTGACCGTCAATCCGTTTTATCGGACGCAGAAGGCGCCCACTGCGCCGGAGAACCCTGATTTCAACGACCCCGCGACGCGCACGTCGCTGATGACCTTGCGTGCCACGCTGTCCGCGGCCACCGGTGCGACCGATGCCCGTGCCTTCGTCACTTGGCTCGATGCGCAGCCCGCCGTCGACAAGCGGCGCCGCATGGGCACCACGGGTTATTGCATGGGCGGTCCGCTGACGATGTACACGGCGGCGGAGCGGTCCGATCGCATCGGCGCGGGCGCGTCGTTCCATGGCGGCGGGCTTGCGACCGACAAGCCGGACAGCCCGCATCTGCTCGTGCCGGACATGAAGGCGCAGTTCCTGATCGCGATCGCGGAGAACGACGATCAGCGCGATCCGGAGGGGAAGGACACGCTGCGCAAGGCTTTCGCGGCCGCCGGTCTGCCCGCCGAGATCGAAGTGTATGCCGGCACGAAGCACGGCTGGTGCCCGCCCGACGCTGCGGTCTACGACCACGATCAGGCCGAGAAGGCGTGGGCGCGCCTGCTCGCGCTGTTCGAGCGCGCGCTGGCGTAGGGCACGGCGCTCGTGAGCGCGGCCTGATGCTGCGTGGACGATGCGTCGTGCGCAGTCTTTGGCGCACGCCAGAGGAGACCCCCATGAAGATACGAGACCTGCCCCCACTCCGTCGCCGCGATGTCCTCAAAGCTGCCGGAGCGGTCGCTGTATTCGGCACTCTGCCGTTCGCCGGGCGCATCGCGGCCGCCGACACGCCGAAGCCGAAGATCGGCATGATCGGTTCCGGCCGGGTCGGCAGCGCCCTCGGGCGCGTCTGGGCCCATGCGGGCCACGAAGTCATGTTTTCCTCGCGCAACCTCGAAGCCGACAGGGAACTGGCCGCCGCCGTCGGTGCGAACGCGCGTGCGGGCACCTCGGCAGAGGCCGCGGCGTTCGGCGAAGTGCTCGTGTTCGCGGTGCCTTACGGAGCGCTGCCCGAACTCGGCCAGGCGCTCGCGGAGCAGATCCGCGGCAAGGTCGTGATCGATGCCTGCAATCCCTTTCCGAATCGTGACGGCGAGATCGCGAATCGCGCGCTCGAGCGTGGCGCGGGGGTCGTCTCGGCCGAGCTGCTGGCGGGCGCGCGCGTCGTGCGCGCGTTCAATGCGATCAATGCGAGGCGCATGGGCAGCGCGCACGAGGAGCCGGGGCGCATCGGCATGCCGATCGCCGGCGACGACGAGGAGGCGATCCGGATCGCCTCGATCCTCATTCGCGAGATCGGCTACGAACCGGTACTGGTCGGCGGCTCGGGCATGGGCAAATACCTCATGCCCGGCACGCCGCTCGCCGGCGAGCACACGGCTGCGGAGATCCGGCAGATCGCCGCCACGCTTCGCTAACGCTTCATCCTGACCAGCATGCGGGTCACGGTGAAGTCGCCCGTGCCGGCATCGAAATCGCCTTCTGCGCCGAGGCCCACCACCCGCGATGTGCCATCGAGCTCGTCCGCAAGCGCGGCGGTGAAGTCGGCGAATGTTTCGAAGTTGTCGACTTCGTGGCCATCACCGATCGCGAACGTGCCGGTGGCCTCGGCAGTCGGCACGATCCGCAGCGGCGTGGCCAGCTTCTCGACGTCGTGGATCGTGGTGCCTGTCTTGATCCAGTGCGGCCAGCTGATCGCGCTGTTCGCAGGGTCGATGACGATGGCATTCGCGTCGAGGCTCGTGAATGGCGCAGCGGTGCCTCGCGGCCAGTAGCCGATCGCGAGCTTCGCCATCACGTCCTCGAAGTCGACGACCGTTCGCGCGGTGAAGTCCGGCGGCGCCGCGCCAAAGGGGGCGACGAAGCCGAAGAGGCGCGCCGGCGAGCCGACGTCGAAGCGCGCGAGGTCGAGCGCGCCGGCATCGACTTCGTAGGCCGCGGGATCCGCGTCCTGCCCGGGCGTGCCGGTACCGGTGAAGTCGAAACGCTCGACGTGCCAGCGATCGATCGAATCGAGGTCGAGTGTCAGCGTGGTGCCGGCGACGCCCGTGACGGTGCCGGCGAGCTGGGTCACGTCGAGGCGCACGCGGCCGGCGGTGGCATCGATCGTGACAACGTCGTCGTCGTCGATCTGCCGTTCGCTGCCATCCGCGACCTGAGCTTCGTCACTGTCATCGCCCCTCGAGGCGACACCGAAAACCTTGACGCGCTGGCCGACGGAGATCGCGCCGATATCCACATCGCCGGTTTCGCCCGCGCGGGTCACGCTGGTTTCGGGACCGACGAGCACGGTCACGGGATGGCGCATGATGAGCCAGTCGGGCTTGTCGTGGCGGGACATGCGCCCGCCGCTCAGCATCAGGGTGTCGCCCGCGCGCGCAACGACATTGCCCACCGCGAAATCGAGGTCGTCGTCCTCGACGCTCGAGCCGGCGAGCACGCGATCGGCGGTGAACACGTGGTCCCGCTTCGACAGCGTGCCGAACGCGGCGGTCAGCGTGCCCTCGGGCAGGGTGGCGAGCGCCGCGAGGCCGTCGGCGCCCACATAGGCCTGGCCGTCGAGCTCCCAGGCGGTGTCGGCGGTCGTGTGCACGGTGACGCGGCCGAGCTTTGCGCTCTTGTGCGAGAACGGGCGCACGTCCACTTCATAGGTGCCCGCGTCGATATCGACACTGACGAGCGGCCCGCGCACGCGCAGTTCGCGGCTGTCGGGCCTGTCGACCGTAGCGACGATTATCGGCGCGGGAGTCACCGTGACCGGGTCGGCCTCGAGATCGACCGAGTTCGACACCGCAAGGTCGAAGTCGAGCTGCAGCAGCGCGGGGCGCCCGTTCGAGACGACGAGGTGATTGCGGTTGTCGAGGCGCACCTCGACGTCGATCATGCCGACCGGCTCACCGTCCTCGTCGATCACCGTGGCCTGCACCGGCTGGCCGGCGACCTCGACCTGGATATCGGCGTTCGTGTAGTCGAGCCGGATCGTGCCGGCGACATAGGCGCCCTGCGGCACGGTCGCGGCCGTGACGAACTCGCTCACGCCGACGAGCTGGCTGAAATCGATGCGCGAGGTGACGGGCAGTGTCTGCACGACCTGACCGTTGGCCCGGGTGAGCGTGAGCGAGACCACATCGACGGAGTAGGCGAGGAAGTCGCCGTCGGCATCGGTGATCGTGATCATCGCCATGCCGCAGTCGGGTGCGCCGCAGCTGCCGGTCGCCGGGCCGCCTGCCGTGGGCGCGGGCGTGCTGCCGCCACCGCCACCACCGCAGCTGTTCAGAGCCAATAAGAGAAGGGGAGCGAGGAACGGTGAAATGCGCTTCAGGGGGGGCATGGCAGTACCCTTTGCAGCTTCCCGACTCCGGGGAGGGCGAGGTATACGCCGATCCGGGCGCGGTTGCAGCCTGTCTCCGGGCAACGACGGTTTCGGGGTCCGTCGGCTTGACTCACCGGGAGCGGGTCCGGACAATCGCCGGCCCGCCTGTGGAAAGGTAGCTCAGCCGGTTAGAGCACGGCACTCATAATGCCGGGGTCGAGGGTTCGAGTCCCTCCCTTTCCACCACTCCAACCTCGTCTAGCCGTTCTTCCCGCGCGCGTGCCAGGCCGCGAGCGTCGTACGTTCGAGCTCCGGGTCGAGTCCGGCGCGCAGCTTCTCCTGGCGCTCCGCGGGGCGCGTGCGATGCCACGCCAGGGTATCGCGCACGGTGTCTTCGAGCGGGCGCGTCCTGAGCCCCGCGGCCTGCGCGCGATCGCTCGCGGTGAGCGACGCGCCCGCATATTCACCGCCCATGGGTGACCAGGGAGGCAGGTCGACCTGCTCGGGTTGCCACTGCTTGAAGAGGAAGTCCTCCGGCACCCAGGTGGCCTTCGTGCCCGCCTGCGGCGAGGCCGCGATACTCGCGCGCACGATGTCGCCGATCGTATATTCGCGCGGGCGCGTCACTGCATTGAAATAGCCGGTCACGCGCCGCTCGACGAGTGCGAGCATCCAGGCGGTCAGGTCGCGCGCGTCGATGATCTGGATGGGGTCCTGCGGTGTGCCCGGCGCAAGCATCTCCCCGCCGCGGGCCGCACGCACCGGCCAGTAGGTGAAGCGGTCGGTGGGATCGAGCGGGCCCACGATGTAGCCCGGTCGCACCACGCTCGCCCGGCCCTCGAACGCCTGCATCGAGTACTGCTCGCACAGCGCCTTCATCGGGCCGTAGCTCTCGTTGGTGACCGCTTCCTCCTCGGGGTTGGCCAGATGGCCGGTGGGCGAGGACTCGTCGTTCGGTTTCGCGAAACTCGCATAGGCCGAGATGCTCGAGACGAACAGGTGGTAGCCGGCGTTCGGCGCCAGCAGTTCAGCCGACATCTTCACGTATTTCGGTATGTAGCCCGTGTTGTCGATCACCGCGTCCCAGGCGTGGCCGCGCAGCGCGTCGAGCTGGCCTTTGCGATCGCCGTGCAGTGTCTCGACGCCCGGCACACCGTCGGCGTCGCGCTTGCCGCGATTGAAATGCGTGACGGCCCAGCCGCGCTGCAGCGCCTGTTCAGTGAGGTGCGGGCCGAGGAAACCGGTGCCTCCGAGGATCAGCAGGCGCAGCGGCGCCGCTTGCGCTGCGACCGACCGGTGCACGGCGGCGAGCGAGGCGGCACCGAGTCCGAGCTTCATCAGTTCGCGGCGGTTCCACATGGTTTCACTCCATTCAGTGCAGGGCGTAGAGGTTGCCGTCCAGGCTGCCGATATAGATGACATCGTCCGCGACGGTCGGCGAAGACAGGATGCCGCCGATCGAGCGGAAGCGAAAGAGGTCGATGTACATGTCGCGAAAATCGCGGAACACGGGCGCGAAGCCATCGCGGTCGAAGCTGCCGTCGGGTTTCAGCAGCTTGAGCGGATCCTGTTTCGAGGCTTCGGTCTGGAAAGTCCAGGCGAGCCGGCCATCGTCCGCGTCGAGCGCGTAGAGCCGGCCATTGTGGCTGCCGAAGTAGACCCGCCCGCCGGCCAGCGCCGCCGACGAGAACACGAAGCCCTTCGCATCGAAATTGAATCGCAGGCGTCCGCTCTTCGCGTCGATCGCCATGAGGCGCGAGGTGTCGGATGTGCCGACGTAGACGATGCCGTTGCGCACCGCCGGCGTGCCGTTCACCCACGACTTGCTCGTGGGGTAGTCCCAGCGCTTGCGCCCGGTCTTGGCGTCGAGCGCGTAGACGTGGGCGTCGCGGCAACCGACGTAGACCACGCCGTCGACGACGGCGGCCGACGACTGGAAGCCGACCTGGTTGTGGTTGGCCGGATCCTCGCCGGCCTGGAAGATCCACTTCGACTGGCCGGTGGCGGCATCGAGCGCATGGAAGTCGCTGGCGAAGCTGCCGACGTACACCGTGCCGTCGACGACCGTTGGCGAGGCGTGCACGACGCCCCGCATCGGGAACTTCCACTGCAGCACGCCACTGCGCGCATCGACGGCGTAGACGTTGCCGTCGCCACTGCCGAAATAGACCTTGCCGTCCGCCACAGCGGGCGAGGATGTATATACATCCCATGCGTCGGCAATGGTCTGGCCGGCCGGGCCATAACCGTGCAGGCCCCTGGCCTCGAAATGGCGTTCGTGCTCGGTGGCGAAGATCCAGCGCAACTGCCCGGTCGCGGCATCGAGTGCCACGAGCGAGCCGGCCGACGAGACGAAATAGAGCGTGTCGCCCTCCACCGCGGGGGTCGAGGCGATCGGCATGCGCGACACGAACTTCCACAGCTCGCGACCGCTGTGGCGATCGATCGCGAGCAGTGCACCGCTCGCGCTGGCGATGTACACCAGATCGCCGGCGACGACCGGTGAGGCGAGCACCGGGCCGCCGGTGTCGAAGGACCACTTGACGCCCTGCAGTTGCGCCGGGCCACTACCCGCGTAAACGCCGGTGCGCGCGTTGTCGCCGTGAAACGTGGGCTGCGCCGCGGCGCCCGAAGCGCAGCCGAGCAGCACGGCAAGCATCGCGATGCGTTTCATGCACCGCACGATATCGCGCTTCGTCGCAGCCGCCGGGGCCCGGACAATCGGTTCGGCGTGATTTCGGTGCGCCTCGCCGCGTCTACAGCCACTCCGCCAGCAATTCGAGTGCGCGTTCGATTTCCTCCGGTGTCACGGCGAACGAGAAGCGCACGAAATGGCGCCCCGCGTCCGGATCGAAGTCGATGCCCGGGGCAAGGCCGACTCCGATCTCGTCGACGGCACGCAGGCAGAACTGCATGCTGTCACCGGTGAGGTGCCCCACGTCGGCATACAGGTAGAACGCGCCGTCAGGCGGCACGATGCGCGTGATGCCGATCGCTGCAAGGCCCTCGATCAGGCGTGCGCGGTTGCGCTCGTAGACGCGCACCCAGTGCGCGAGGTCTTCGCGCTCGTCCATGGCCGCGAGCGCCGCGTGCTGCGCCAGCGTCGAGGGCGTCAGGAACATGTTGATCAGGTAGACGTGCAGCTGTTCGGCCAGCTGCGGCGGGGCGACCATCCACCCGAGTCGCCAGCCCGGCATCCGGTAGAGCTTGGAATAGCTGTTGATGACGATTGCGTCCGGATCGAGTTCGAGCGCACTGACCGCGCGCTTGCCGAAGCTGATGCCGTGGTAGATTTCATCCGAGATCACGCGGATGCCGCGTTCGCGGCAGGTCGCGAGCATTGCGGCAAGCTGCGCGCCGTCGAGCATGGCGCCGGTCGGATTGGCGGGACTGGCGATGACGATGCCCTGCGGCACCGGCTGCAGCGACTCGATCAGCGCGGGCGTGGGCCTGAAGTCCATCTCCGGGCCGCAGGCGACCTCGACCGGTTCGAGGCGCATCGCGCACATCGTGTTGCGGTAGGCCGGGTAACCGGGGCGCATGATCGCGACCCGATCGCCGGGGCGGAACAATGCCGCGTAGGCGGCTACCAGCGCTGCGCTCGCGCCCGCGGTCAGCAGGATGCGATCGAGGTCGACCTGTACGCCGTGCGTCTCGGCGTAGTACGCGGCGATCCTTTCGCGCAGTTCGACGATTTCCTGATAGCCGAGCGGATCGCGATCGAGCACGCGATGGGCGGCCGCGATCGCCGCGGCCGGCGCACCGGCGGACGGCTGGCCGAAATGCATCGGGATGAACGGCAGCCCCGCCCGCAGGCGTGCAGTGCCGCGACGTGCGATTTCGCCGGCGTGGAACGGCGTGACGAACGGCCCTCTCAAGCGCGCCTCAGGATGAACTCGTGGTCGCGCTGACGCCCGACGGGAAACTCGTATTCGCCGCAGTGCCGGAAGCCGAAACGGGCATACAGTCGCTGCGCGCCGATATTGCGGCTCCAGACTCCGACGTAAAGCGGGTCGTAACCGCGCATTTCGAGCCAGGCGAGCGCCGTCTCGAGCAGGCGCGAGCCGAGCTTCATGCCGTGATGACTGGCGCGCAGGTAGAGCTGGAACAGCTCGCCGGCATTCGATTCGAGATCGGGCACGGGCAGCTTGCAGGGCCCGGCGCTCGCATAGCCGATGGCCGTGCCGCCGGCGTCCTCGACCAGCCACACGGCGAGGTGATCATCGTGCAGGCGCCGCGCCCAGCTTTCGGGCGAGTGCGTCGACTGCAGGAACGCGGCGAGATCTTCGGGCTCGTAGAGATGAGCGAAAGTCTCGGAGAACGTCGCGCCGCCGATGTCACCCAGCCGGAACGCATCGGCGAGGGTCGCACGCCGAATCGTGATCGGGTCGTTCATGCATGGCGATTCTACCCGTGTCCACGATGGCCGATGACCTCGGCCGCCACCCTCAGTATGGCCGCGAGGCTCGCTTCCACGTCGGCATCGGTCGTTGCCCAGGAACACACGCTGATGCGCAGCGCCGCGCGACCTTTCCACACCGTGCGGCCGCACCAGCAGGTGCCGTCGGCCTGCACGGCCGTCACGACCCGTTCGTTGACCTGCGGCGCGCCGAATGACACGACCACCTGGTTCAGCGCGACATCGTTCAGCACCTCGTGGCCTGCCGCCGCGAGGCCCGCGGCAAAGCGGCGCGCGCCGCGGCAGTTGCGCTCGAACATTTCCTCAAGCCCGCTCCGGCCGAGCGTCGCGAGCGCGGCCCAGATGTCGACGCCGCGCGCACGGCGCGACAGTTCGGGCGTGAAATCGGCGGGGTTGCGCGCGCCATCGCCAGTGGGCAGGTAGTCGGCGCTGACCGACATGGCGGCGGGCAGCACGCCGCGCTCGCGCACGAAGGCGAGGCCGCTGTCGTAGGGCACATTGAGCCACTTGTGCGCATCGGTGGCCCAGGAATCGGCGAGTTCGAGGCCGACAGCGAGCGGTGCGAGTTGCCTCGATGCCCGCGCCCACAGGCCGAATGCGCCATCGACATGGACCCACGCGCCGGCGGCGTGCGCGGCAGGACAGATATCGGTGAACGGATCGAACGCGCCGCTGTTGATGTTGCCGGCCTGCAGGCAAACGATCGCCGGACCCTCGATGCGCGGCAGACGGACCGCCCGCATGCGGCCCTGTTTGTCGACCGGTACTCGCACGACACGCTCGCGCCCGAGACCGAGCAGGCCGAGTGCCTTGAACAGGGTGGGATGCGCCTCCTCGCCAACGATCACGCTGATTGGCGGGGCGCCGAACAGTCCGTCGGCCTCGACCGACCAGCCGACCTTCGCCAGCTGCTGCTGGCGCGCGGCCGCGAGCGCGGTGAAGTTGGCGACTGTCGCGCCTGTCACGAACGCGCCCTCGGTGGAGGGTGGCAAGCCGAGCAGGTCGACCAGCCAGCGCAGTGCGACGGCTTCAACGTGCGCCACGCCGGGCGTTGCGGTCGCGAGCGCGGCGTTCTGGTCCCACGCAGTCGCAAGCCAGTTCGACGCCACGGTGACCGGTAGTGCGCCGCCGATCACGAAACCGAAGAAACGCGGACCGGCCATGCCCATGGTGGCGGGTCCTACGATCTCGTCGAGCCGCGCCAGCACGGCTGCCGGGTCGGTCGGCCCGGCAGGCAGCGGGGTGTCGAGCTCGGCGAGGCGGGCTATCGCCTCGGGTGGCGGAGCGACGGTCCGCGAACCGATCTCGTCGAGATAGCGCACCCCGCGCCGCGCGGCATCCTGCAACAACGACGCGGTCGTGTCGCCGGCGCCGCCGGCTCGTCCCGCATGACGCAAGCTGTCCATGAGTCTGCCCTTGTACCGCATCATGCCCGCGGATGCAGCCAGGTCGGCAGGAACCCGTAGGGATCGATCGGCGCGGTGCTGGTGACCGGCCGCCCGCAGCGTGCCAGCAGCTGCTGCAGTCGCCCCGATTTCCACGCGTCGAAGGCGTCGGTGCAGCCGCCGACGAATTCGCCGCCGACGAATAGTTGCGGAATCGTCGGCATTGAGGTGCGCGCAGTGAGCGCGGCGCGCAGTCGCCCGCCGCGATCGTCCTGCTGGTACTCGACCGAATCGAGGTCGACCGAGCGAAACGCGATGCCGGCGCTGTCGAAGAATCGCCGCAGCGACCAGCAGAACTCGCACCATTCGAGTGCGAACAGCACGACGGGTTGGTGGCGATCATCGATCAGTGCGCCGAGGGCCGCGGCATCGGCCGGTGGCACCTCGCGCGCGGGTGCGGCGGCCACGGCGGGGACCGCGGCGGTGGGGGCTGGGGCCGCCGCGGCGGCGGGGGTGACATCGAAGCGCAGGCCGGGCGTCGAACGCGAGATCGCGAGTTCCTCGGCATCCATGTCGGCCGGCACGTCGGCGAACAGCGGCGTGCTGAGATAGCGCTCGCCGGTGTCGGGCAGCATCGCGAGGATACGCGTCCCCTCAGGCGCACTCGCCGCGAGTTGCAGCGCCGCGGCGAGCGTCGCGCCCCCGGTGATGCCGGCGAGGATGCCTTCCTGGGTCGCGAGCGCGCGGGCGAGCCGCAGCGCTTCGGCACCGCTCACCGGCACGATCGTGTCGATGAGCGCCTGCGAGCGGGCGTCTTCGGTGAGCTTGGGGATGAAATCAGGGGCCCAACCCTGCATCAGGTGCGGACGGAAACTCGGATGACTCGCCCCGGTACCGTCCTGCGCGGCGCGCGGCTGGGTAATGCCGCTGCCGAGCACCTGTGAGTTGTCCGGCTCGCACACGGCGATGCGCGTGTGCGGCGAGTGCTCGCGCAGCACACGTGCGACGCCCTTCAGCGTGCCCCCGGTGCCGTAACCGGTGACAAACCAGTCGAGCGGCTCGGTCGCGAAATCCTCGAGGATTTCGGCGGCCGTGGTCAGCGAATGCGCGTCCGCGTTGGCCTCGTTCTCGAACTGGCGGCACAGGAACCAGCCATGGGCGGCGGCGAGCTCCGCCGCCTTGGCCAGCATGCCGCTGCCCTTGGCGGCGGCCGGTGTCAGCACGACCCGCGCACCGAGGAAGCGCATCAGCCGGCGCCGCTCGACGCTGAAGTTCTCGGCCATCACGACAACGAGCGGGTAGCCCTTGCGCGCGCAGACCATCGCGAGACCGATGCCGGTATTGCCGCTGGTCGCCTCGATGACTGTCTGGCCTGGCCGCAAGGCGCCGCTGCGCTCCGCAGCTTCGATCACGCCGAGGGCGAGACGGTCCTTGACCGAGCCCATCGGATTTGCGGCCTCGAGCTTAACGTGGAGTTCCACGTGCGGCGGCGCCAGCCGTGCGAGCCGCACGGCTGGCGTACGCCCGATGGTCCCGAGAATGCTGTCGAACCGTGCCATGTCAGCGCCTGGCCTCGCACCATGGCGCCGGCTCGACGGCGCGCAGCCGCGCTCTCATGCCGCCCCCATGATCGGCTTCAGTGCCTGCTGGATGCGGGCCATCTGCGCCGGCGTCGTCATGCTGCGCAGCAGCCGGCCGAAATGCGCGTGCTGCACACCCGAGACGATGTACTGCCAGCGATAGGCGGCGAGCATGGCGGCCTCGATCTGCGCGGCCTCGGCAGCCGGGAATTCACGTCCCGCAGCAGACATGAAATAGGCTGCATCGCTGCGCGACTGGCCCTGCAGGAGCCCGTCGACCGCGCCGACCAGCGCGATCAGGTCGTCGACCGCCGCATCGTGTTCGGCCGGCGTGAGTCGCGCGTGCTCGGCCGTCCACTCGAGTTCGTCCAGCATGACGTGCTGGCATTCGTCCTTCCAGTGGTACAGGAACACATCGCGAAACAGCGGGCAGATGTCCGCCTCGGCGGCGATGCTCTGCTCGTAGTGCGCCTGCACGAACAGTTCGATGTGGCAGGTGAGGGCGAGCACCGCCCACCGTCGCCGCTCGAGCACGGCGCGGGCGACATCGTTCGGGTCCGCGACCTGTGAATAGCCGGCCGGCATGGCCTGCGCCATCATCTGTTCCATGCGCCGGAACAGTTCCTGGTGCTTCAGCTCCTCGCCGGAAAAGCGCAGCAGGCCTTCCATGGCCACCTGGTTGCCGAAGGCATGCTTGCCCGCGGCGTCGACCATCCCTGCGCTGATGAAGCGCTCCACGAGTCCGAAAATGTAGGCGTAGGTGCGGCCCTGCACCTGGCTCATCAGGCGTGCCTCGCCTGGCGCCAGCGACAGGCGTTCCACCAGCGACAGTCCATCCGGCAGGAACTTGCGCGAGAAGTCGAAATCGCGCCCGCGCAGCAGATCGCGCTCGATCTCCCACTCCACCTTCTTGGACATATTGACGCAGCGCGCATAGCGCGCGGCCCGACCTGCATCCGGGACTCTTTCGGCAACGACAGCGTTCATCGACCCTCCCTGGTCCGGGTCGAAGTGACCCGTTCACCCCCTCATGCGTAGAATTGGCGTCAGGTGGCTCACACGGACGTAACTTTGCTGCTGGAGGCGGCCGGCTCGGGGGACCGGCAGGCGTTCGAACGCCTGTACAGGGTGGTCTACGACGAACTGCACCGCATGGCGCGCGCCAACATGCGCCGGGAAGGGCGCGCGGACACCCTGCAGCCGACCGCGCTCATCAACGAGGCTTTTCTGCGCCTCGCGCCGAACGGCGCCGTCTGGCAGAACCGCCGTCACTTCTTCGGCGCCGCAGCCGAGGCGATGCGCCGCGTGCTCGTCGAGCAGGCGCGGCGACGCCATGCGCAGAAGCGTGGCAGCGATGCCGTGCGGGTCACGTTGACGGGGCTCGAAATCCCGATTCCCGAGGACGACGCCGATGTCCTGCTGGTCGATGCGGCGCTGACGGAGCTCGCCGCCGGGCGTCCGCGCCTTGCCGAACTCGTCACGCTGCGCTTCTTCGCGGGCCTCAGCATCGAGGAGGCAGCCGAGGCGCTCGGGATTTCGGTCGCCACGGCCAAGCGCGACTGGGTCTACGCCCGCGCCTGGCTGCAGGAGCGGCTGTCGGCGGGCGCATGAGCGTCGATGATGCTGAACAGGAACTGTTCGACGCCTGCGTCGAGGCCGACGAGGCGACGCGCCGGCGGTTGCTGGCGGACTGTCCCGACCCGGCGCTGCGTGAGCGTGTCCGCCGTCTGCTGAGCGCGCACGATGAGGCGCCCGATTCGTTCCTCGGCGGCGCGCCGCCGGAGATACCCCGGCTTGCAGCACCGCTCCAGATCGGACCCTATCGTGTCATCGAGCGCATCGGCGAGGGGGCGATGGGCGAGGTGTTCCTCGCCGAGCAGCGGGCGCCGATGCGGCGCAACGTCGCGCTCAAGATCCTGAAGTTCGGTCTCGCCACGCGCGAAGTGTTGGCGCGCTTCGAACTCGAGCGCCAGGCGCTCGCGATGCTCACGCACCCGAACATCGCACGCATCTACGATTCCGGTACGACCGGCGACGGGCGCCCTTACTTTGCGATGGAGTATGTGGCCGGTACGGCCGTCACCCGCTACTGCGAGGACCACGGCCTCGCCGTGGAATCGCGGCTCGAGTTGTTCGGCGAGATCTGCGCGGGCGTGCAGCACGCGCACCTGCGCGGCATCATCCATCGCGACCTCAAGCCCTCGAACATCCTCGTTACCGAGATCGACGGGCGGCCGACGCCCAGGATCATCGATTTCGGCATCGCCAAGGCGGCGATGACCGACGGTGGTGACGCGGATGCGCACACCCGCGTCGGGCACCTGCTCGGCACGCCCGAGTACATGAGCCCGGAGCAGGCGCAGCTCGCACCGCTGGATGTCGATGCGCGCACCGACGTGTATTCGCTCGGCGTGATCCTGTTCGAGTTGCTGGCCGGCGTGCGCCCGTACGATGTCCGCGGCAGCGAATACAATCCGGTCGCGCTCGCCGGCGAGATCGCGAATCGCGAAGCGGTGAGACCGAGTGCGGTGGCGGTCACGCCGGCGCGGGCTGCACGTCTGCGCGGCGATCTCGACTGGATCGTCATGAAGGCGCTCGCGCCCGATCGTCACCTGCGCTACAGCTCGCCCGCGGAGCTGGCCGCCGATCTCGAGCGCCATGCCAACAACGATACGGTGCTCGCGGGGCCGCCCACCGCGCGCTATCGCATCGGCAAGTTCGTCCGCCGCCATCGCCTCGCGGTCACCGCGGCCGCCTCGCTGTTCGTCGCGGCGCTCGGCTTCGGCTCGGGCATGGCCTGGCTCGCCCGGCAGGCGGCGCTCGAACGTGACCGGGCGAATGCCGAGGCCGCGACCGCGCGCCGCATCGTCGCGTTCACCGTCGGCCTGTTCGAGATCGCCAATCCCGCGCAATCAGGTGCGCGCGAGATCACTGCCCGCGAGCTGCTCGATGCCGGAGTGCAGCGCCTCGAGGCCCAGCCCGACGATGGCCGCGCGGACGTGCGCGCCGCACTGCTCGAGGCGGCAGGCAATGCCTACAGCGGCCTGGGCGCCTACGACGCGGCAGGCAAGCTGCTGGCGCGGGCGGTGGTGCTGCGCGAGTCGGCTGTGGAGCGGGAGCCGCAAGCCTACGCCCAGGCGCTCGCCAGCCAGGCCGCGCTCAAGCGCGAGCAGGGTGACTGGGTTGCGTCCGAGTCGCTTGCGCGCGAGGCGCTCGCCGTCGTGACTGCGGTGCCCGATGGCGACCTCGCCGTCCGCGAAACGGTGCGTCTCGAGCTGGCCGATACGCTGCGCCGGCGCAGCCAGCTCGACGAGGCCGCGCAGCTTGCGCTGCAGTCCGCGCGCGCATTCGAGGCCGCAGACCAGGGCGGGACGCTTGGCTACGTGCGCGCCCGCTTCCTGCTCGGGCGCATCCGTGCCGCACAAGGCGACCTCGCCGAGGCGGAACGCCTGTTGTCCGACGCGCTCGCGCAGGGCCGCGCCATCGGCGGCGACCTCGATGCGCTGACGCTGGACATGCGCAGCGGCCTCGCCGAGGTACTCGTCAACAGGGGGGATATCGAGCGGGCGGAGCCGCTGCTGCGCGATTTCGTTCGCGACATCGAGCGCATCTATGGCCGGGGACATCCGCACGCGGGCATTGCCCGCAACAACCTCGGCAATGCGCTGTCCGATATGCCATCACGCGTCGGCGAGGCGGAAAGCGTGTACCAGGAAGCGCTCGCGATTCTGCTGGCGGCCTTCGGCGAGCGGCATCCGGAGGTCGCCACTGTCCACAACAATCTCGGTAGCCTCTACCTGCTCACCGGGCGATGGGCCGATGCCGAAGCGGCGCTCGCGCGCGCGATCGAGATCCGCGAGAGCACGCTGGGCGCGGATCATCCTGATACGGGCGCGGCGCGTACCGGCCGCGCGCTCGCGCTCAACAAGCTGGGTCGCTACACCGAGGCCGAAGTGCTGCTGCGCGCGAGCATGCGGGACATGCGGGCGGCGCTGGGCGACGGGCACTGGCGCGCAGCGAATGCGCAGCGCTACCTGGCCACGGTGCTGACGAATCGCGGTCGGTACGAAGAGGCCGAAGCCGAACTGCGCGCGGCGCTCGAGGTGTTCAGGCGCGAGCTCGGCGCGGAACACGCGCGCACGGTCTCGGCGGCGAAGGAACTCGACGCGCTCGTGGCGCGCCGGCGGTGAGATCAGCGGCCGGGCCGCCAGCGCATGCCGCTCTTGCCGACCCGCTCGCGGCGCACCTGCATCTGCACCGAATACAACTCGGGGTCGTAGAACGCTTCGTGGTACTCGAGCAGGGTCCCGCGACTGTCGCGCACCGAGCGGCGGATCGCGAGCAGCGGCGCCCCGATGTTGACGGCGAGCTCACGCGAAAACACGTGGTCGGCGGCCACCGCGGTGACCTCCTGGTCGCCGATCGTCGGCACCATGCCTTTCTTCTCGAACAGGAAGATCGGCGGCACGGATTTCAACTGCGCCTTGGGCAGCAGTTTCACGAGGCGCTCGGGAATATAGTGGCTGATGACCACGAAGGGCTTGCCCCGGTACAGGCGGGTGCGCTGCATGTACAGCACCCGGGTGCCGAGTTCGGGGTTAACGGCCAGGATGCGCGGGGGCGTGGCGATCACTGCGTACTGCAGCAGGCGCGCCTTGGTGACGCGTGCCATGGTGCGCAGGTCGCCGAGCAGCCGGCCGTAGTCGGCGCTGGCCACCGCCTTCGCCCGCGCGGCACCCTGCATCGTGGCATAAGTGCCGCTGCCGTGGCGGCGCTCGATCAGGCCCTCTGCGGCGAGACGCGCCAGCGCGCGGCGCACCGTGGTACGCGAGAGCTTGGTCGACAGGGCCAGGTCGGGTTCGCTCGGCAGCGCCGCGCCGGGGGCGATGGTGCCGTCGGCGAGTTGCTGCTTCAACATCATGTACAGGCGATGATGTAATGCGAGCCCGTTGGCTTTCGGGCGTCCACGTTGGCGTGTCATGGTGAGTAAAGGGTACTAGAAATGGCGCAAGTTGTGTGCTGAGCGGGATTAGCCGGTGTCCGAGGTGCGAGCGGGGTGCGGTCCATGAGGGCCCGGCAGGGTACATCTGCGACCGCTGCAGCGCGGGGTACCCCATCCTGGGCGGCGTGCCGTGGCTGTTCCGTGATCCGCAGGGTGCCGCGGCGGAGTGGCGGGCGCGGCTCGCCCTGCTGCTTGCCGACCTGCGCGCCGATGCGCGCGCCTGCCAGGCCGGGATCGCGGATGCACCCGGCGCGCTGACCCGGCAACGCCTCGAGCTGCTGGCTGGCGCGCTCGACGACCACGCGCAGCGGCTGGCGAGCTTGCTCGAGCCGCTGGGGGTCGACGCAGACCCCTCCGCGCGAGAGGCGCTGCAGGCTTTGCGCACGCGCCTGCCCGGCTCGCAGGGCCTGACCAACTACTACGCCAACATCCATCGTGACTGGTGCTGGGGCGAGGCGGAGAACGAGGCCACGCTTGCGCTGCTCGCGGCGGTGGCGGACGGCGATCTCGCGGGCGCGCGCATCGCGGTGCTCGGCAGCGGGGCGGGCCGGCTGGCCTACGACCTGTACTCGAGCTTTGCGCCCGCGCTCGTGGTCGCCATGGACCTGAATCCATTGCTGCTCGCCGTGGCACGCGAGATGTATGCCGGCCGACGGCTCGAGCTCTACGAACTCCCGATTGCCCCGCGCAGCATCGCCGATCACGCGGTGCTGCGGCGCCTGCACGCGCCCGCCGCCGCCGATCGGCGGCTCGTGCTCGTGGCGGGCGATGCGCTGCAGGCGCCCTTCGCCCCCGGCGCGTTCGATGTCGTCGTGACACCCTGGTTCATCGATATCGTCGAGGCGCCGTTTCCCGCGCTCGCGGCGCGCGTCAATGCGCTGCTGAAGACGGGCGGCCGGTGGCTGAATCTCGGCTCGGTCGCCTTCGCCAGCGCGCAGCGCGCGCAGCAGTTCAGCCTCGAGGAGACCCTGCAGCTCGCCGAGGAGGCGGGCTTCGACCCGCCGCGCACGCGCGAGGAGCCGCTCCCCTACATGCGCTCGCCGGCGAGCCGTCATGCCCGCGTCGAGTCGACGGTGGCCTGGTCGGCGCGCAAGCGTGCCGAGGTGCCCGCGCCCGCTGCGCACGAGCCGCCCGTCTGGCTTGCCGATGTGACGCAACCGGTGCCGTTGCCGGCCGAGCTTCGCTCGCACGCGCTCGCGACACGCATCCACGCCTTCCTGATGTCGCTGGTCGACGGCCATCGCTCGGTCGCCGATATCGCCCGCGTGCTGGTCGAACAGAAGCTGATGAGGCCGGAGGACGCGACGCCGGCCGTGCGCGCCTTCCTTGCGCGCATGTACGAGGACCTCGGGCGGAGGACGAACTTCTGATGGCCATGGAAATCATCCCGGTGACACTCGCCGGCGAGGGCGAGGCCTCCCGGCCCGCGGCCGACCGCCTGGTCAGCGGCGATCCCGTGCAGCACGCGTGGAACGCCTATAGCGATCCCGCGGAGTGCTTTCACGTCGGCCACTGGTCCAGCACGCGCGGGGTGTGGCGGGTGCGCTACACGGAGAGCGAATTGTGCGTGCTGATCGCCGGGCGGGTCGAACTGGTCAGCGATTCCGGAACGCGGATGTGCTTTGCGAAGGGCGATGCGTTCGTCGTGCCGTCGGGCTTTTCCGGGACCTGGGCGGTACTGGAAGACTGCACCAAGATCTACGCAATCTACATTCCGCGCGCATGATTGGTGCGTATAATCGCGCCAGAGGCACGCAGAACGCACAAAACTCCGGCATGCAGCTTGCAGTACATGCCGGTCGCACCTCAACAAGGGAGGATTCATGAACCGGTTCAAACGAACATCGCTGCTGCTGGGCCTGCTCGCTGTTGCGGGCACGGCACACGCGCAGTTCAGTGCCACGATCACCGCCACCAGCGACTACGATTTCCGCGGCGTGTCGCTGAGTGCCAAGGATCCGGCGCTGCAGGCGAGCCTCGACTACGCCTTTGGCGAGACGGGTTTCTACGTCGGTGCCTGGGGAAGCAACATCGACTACGGTGACGACGTCGACGGGGACATCGAAGTCGACCTGTACGCCGGTTACGACGGCGCGATCAACGACGATACGGGCTGGACCGTCGGCCTCACCTGGTACACCTATCCGGGGTCCAGCAATTCGGCGACGCGATCGAAGATCGAGGCGTATCCGGAAGCCTGGCTCGGCATCAACTACAAGGGCCTCGACCTGAAGCAGTGGTACGCGTTCGAGTACGACGGCACGAACGATGCGCTGTACACGGAGGCCAACTACACCTTCGAGCTGCCGCAGAACTTCTCGCTGTCGCTGCACGCCGGCTACAACTACGGCGATGCGTTCGAAGATTTCGAGTACTTCGACTATTCCGTGGCGGTCGGCTACGAACTCGGCAACTTCGGCCTCGAGCTGAAGTACACGGGTACCGACCTCAGCGGCGACGACAAGGTCACCGACGACGTCTTCAACACCGAAGGCCGTCTGGTGTTCTCGGTCAGCACCACTCTGCCCTGGTGAAGACATGGTGCCGGGTTTTCGGTTGACCGAGAACCCGGCACCAGTTCAGAGCACGTCGGCGAGGATGCCGAAGATTTCGTCGATGTGCGCCGGCTCGATGATGAGCGGCGGGGAGAGCGCGAGGATATCGCCGGTGGTACGCACCAGCAGTCCGCGCTCGAAGCACTTGCGGAAGATTTCGAACGCCCGCGCGCCCGCCTGGCCGGGAATCGCTTCGAATTCGATACCCGCGATCAGGCCGTAGTTGCGCGTGTCGATCACGTGCGGCCGGCCACGCAGGCCGTGCACGGCGTCCTCCCAGGTCTTCGAGAGCGTCTTCGCGCGCGTCAGCAGTCCCTCGCGCTGATAGATGTCGAGGGTTGCAAGGCCCGCCGCGCAGGCCGCCGGATGCGCCGAGTAGGTATAGCCATGGAACAGCTCGATCGTGCCGGGCGGTCCCTGCATGAACGCGTCGTGGATCGACTGCTTCACGGCCACCGCACCCATCGGTATGCAGCCGTTCGTCAGGCCCTTGGCCATCGTGATGATGTCCGGCGTTACGCCGAATTCCTGCGCGGCGAACGGTGAACCGGTGCGGCCGAAGCCCGTGATGACCTCATCGAAGATGAGCAGGATGCCGTGGCGGTCACAGATGGCACGCAGCCGCTCGAGATAGCCCTTCGGCGGCAGCAGCACGCCGGTCGAGCCCGCGACGGGCTCGACGATCACCGCGGCGATGGTCGACGCGTCGTGCAGCGCCACCAGACGCTCGAGTTCGTCGGCCAGTTCCGCGCCATGCTCCGGCAGGCCACGCGAGAATGCGTTGCGCGCGAGATCGTGCGTATGCGGCAGGTGATCGGCACCCGGGATCAGGCTTGCGGACCAGGCCTTGCGGTTCGCGACGATGCCCCCGACCGTGATGCCGCCGAAGCCGACGCCGTGGTAGCCGCGCTCGCGGCCGATCAGCCGGGTGCGCGCCGCGTCGCCGCGCACGCGATGGTAGGCGAGCGCGATCTTGAGCGCGGTGTCGACCGACTCGGACCCCGAATTGGTGAAGAAGATGCGATCGAGGCCGGCCGGGGTGAGCTCGGCCAGCCGGGTCGCAAGTTCGAACGCGCGCTCATGCCCCATCTGGAACGTCGGGGCGTAGTCGAGCGTTTCGAGCTGCTGCGCGACCGCTGCGGTGATTTCCTTGCGCCCGTGACCGGCGTTCACGCACCACAGGCCGGCGGCGCCGTCGAGGACGCGCCGCCCCTCGGGGGTGAAGTACTCCATGCCGCTCGCGCGCGCGAGCAGGCGTGGCGCCTGCTTGAACTGGCGATTGGCCGTGAACGGCAACCACAGGGCATCGAGGCTGGTGTGCGAGGTGCTCATGCCGGAATGATAAGGAAAGTTGACATGCATGGCGAACTGGGCCGAGATTTAGCGTATTTCGTCCATGATGCTAAACAGGCAGGGAACATGAGCATCGATGTCGGGGCGCGGCTGCGCAGCGTGCGCCTGATCTACGGACTGTCGCAGCGCGAGCTCGCCCGGCGTGCAGGGGTCACGAACGGGCTGATCTCGCTGATCGAACAGAACCGCGTGAGCCCCTCGGTCGGTTCCCTGAAGAAAGTGCTGGACGGCGTGCCGATGTCGCTCGCGGAATTCTTCACGATGAATGTCGACGCCCCGGCGCAGATTTTCTACGGCGACGACGAACTCATCGAGATCGGCACCGAAGATGTGTCGCTGCGACTCGTCGCCGCGCAGCGCCCGGCGCGCCAGGTGACGATACTGCACGAGCGCTATGCCGCCGGTGCCGCGACCGGCGACGATGCGCTCGCCCACCGGGGCGAGGAGGGCGGCATCGTGATCCGCGGGCGGATCGAACTGACGGTCGGGGGCAGCACGCGCGTGCTCGGGCCCGGCGAGGCTTACTATTTCACCAGTTCGATCCCGCACCGCTTCCGCAACGTCGGCCGCGAGCCCTGTGAGATCATCAGCGCGAGCGCGCCGTCCACTTTCTGACCGAGGTCACCATGTCCGCAGCAAAGCCCGTGATCGATTGGCACGCGCGAGCCGCGCAACTCACCGCCGAGGGCCGAGCGTTCATCGACGGCGACTACGTCGGGGCGCTCTCGGGCGAGCAGTTCGACAACGTCGATCCGGCGACCGGCAAGGTGTTCGGTCGCGTCGCCGCGGGCGACACGGCCGATATCGAGCGCGCGGTCGCCTCGGCCCGGGCGGCGTTTCGCAGTGGGGTCTGGTCGCAGACCAGGCCCTCGCATCGGAAGAAGGTGCTGGCGAAGTTCGCGCAGCTGATCCAGGGTCATCGCGAGGAGCTGGCGCTGCTCGAGACGCTCGACATGGGCAAGCCGATCAGCGACAGCCTGAAGATCGATATCCCGGGTGCCGCGCGCTGCATCGAGTGGTATGCCGAGGCGATCGACAAGATCTACGACGAGGTGGCGCCCACCGGTCCGGACTCGCTGGCACTGATCACGCGCGAGCCGATGGGTGTCGTCGGTGCGATCGTGCCCTGGAATTTCCCGCTGGCCATGGCCGCCTGGAAGATCGGTCCGGTGCTCGCCGCGGGCAATTCGCTGGTGCTCAAACCTTCCGAGAAATCCCCGCTCAGCGCCATCCGCATCGCGCAGCTCGGAATCGAGGCGGGACTGCCGCCCGGGGTGTTCAATGTCGTGCCGGGCTTTGGTCATACGGCCGGCAAGGCCCTCGCGCTGTCGATGGACGTCGATGCGATCACCTTCACCGGCTCGACCGCCACCGGCAAGCTGGTGATGCAGTACGCCGCGCAGTCGAACATGAAGCGCGTATCGCTCGAATGCGGCGGCAAGTCGCCGAACATCGTGCTCGCCGACTATCCCGACATCGAGCGCGCGGCGACCGCCGCGGCCTATGCGATCTTCTTCAACCAGGGCGAGATGTGCTCGGCCGGTTCGCGCCTGCTCGTGCAGCGCACGGTGCGCGACGCGGTGCTCGAGCGCGTGCAGGCGATCGGCCGCACCATGCAGCCTGGAGACCCGCTCGATCCGGCGACCACGCTTGGCGCGATCGTCGACGAGGTGCAGATGAAGCGCGTCCTCGGCTACATAGATACCGGGCGCAAGGAGGGCGCGAAAGTCGCCTTCGGCGGGCGGCGCGTGCGCGAGGACAGTGGCGGCTACTTCGTCGAGCCCACGGTGTTCGACGGGGTCAGGCGCGAGATGCGCATCGCGCGCGAGGAGATCTTCGGTCCCGTGCTGGCGACGATCACCTTCGACACGCTCGAGGAGGCCGTCGAGATCGCGAATGATGTCGACTACGGTCTCGCCGCCGCGGTCTGGACCCGCGACGTGCGCACGGCGCACCGCGTCGCCCGCGCCCTGCGTGCGGGCGTCGTGTACGTGAACTGCTACGACGCCGACGACATCACGGTGCCGTTCGGCGGCTTCAAGCAGTCGGGTTTCGGCCGCGACAAGTCGCTGCATGCGTTCGACAAGTACACCGAGCTCAAGACGACCTGGCTCGATCTGTCGTGACCGCGCTGCTCGATGCGCCGCTCGCGTTCGTCGATGTCGAGACGACCGGCGGGCATCCGCTGTACCACCGCATCATCGAAATCGGCGTGGTGCTCGCACAGGGCGAGAAGATCGAGGAGTCGTGGACGACACTGGTCAATCCCGGCACCTGGCTGCCGCCGACGATCCAGCGCCTGACCGGCATCGACCCCGGCTCGCTGGCCGACGCGCCGCCATTCCGGGCGATCGCGGACGAACTCGCCACGCGCCTCGAGGGGCGCCTGTTCATCGCGCACAACGCGCGGTTCGACTACGGTTTCGTGCGCAACGAACTGAAGCGCGCCGGGCACGCGTTCGACGCGCGCCTCGCATGCACAGTAAAGCTCTCGCGGCGTTTCTATCCTGAGATGGCGCACCACAATCTCGACGCGCTGATCGCCCATCACGAGCTGGCATGCGCGGCGCGCCATCGCGCGCTGCCGGATGCGATGGCGCTCTGGCAGTTCTGGCGGGTGCTGCGGGCGAGCTGGCCGCCCGCGCGGCTCGAGGCCGCGCTGGCCGAAGTCACGCGCCGGACACCGATCCCGCCGCAGTTGCCGCCGGAACTCGCCGACGAACTGCCGCAGGGAGCGGGCGTCTATCGTTTTTACGGCGAGGGCGACGCCCCTCTCTATGTCGGCAAAGCGAAGAACCTCCGTGAGCGCGTACTCGCGCACTGGGGCGGCGCGCCGCGCAGCCTGAAGGCGCGCCGCCTGTCGACCCAGACGACGCGCGTCGAGTGGACCGAGACCGCCGGCGAGCTCGGCGCAATGCTGCTCGAGGCGCGCTGCGTGCGCGAGTCGCTCCCGGTCTACAACCGTCGACTGCGCGGCGGCGGCGAGGCGCTCAGCTGGCAGTTCGAAGACGACGCGGCAACGCCGCGGCTCGTGTCGCTGGACGACGGCTGGCCGGCTGGCGACTGCTTCGGTATCTATCGCACCACGCGCGAGGCGACGAGCGCGCTCGAACATCTCGCGCGCGAGCATGGGCTGTGCGCGCGCGTGCTCGGCCTCGAGGGCGGCGAGGGCTCGTGTTTCGCCTACCAGCTGCAGCGCTGCCGTGGCGCCTGCGTCGGCGCCGAGAGCCCGCAGCGCCATCTCGCGCGCAGCAAGCTCGCGTTCGCGCCGCAGCGCCTGAAGCCCTGGCCCTACGAGGGTGCGGTGGCGGTCCACGAGCGCGCATTCGGCGGCTTCGAGCAGTGGCACGTCATCGACGGCTGGCGCTATCTCGGCACGGTGACGCGCCACGAGGGCGTGGAGGACCTGCCGCCCGAGCCGGAGCTGGCCGTGCAGGGGCCAGCGGTCGGATTCGATGTGGACGTCTATCGCGCGCTCACGGGATTCCTGGCGGCGCGGCCGCGAGGTGTCGTGCCCTGGCCGCCGCGGGCGTGATGCGCTTTCTCGCAAGCGCCCCGCGCGGCTTCGGCGACCTGCTCGCCGCCGAGATCACCCTGCTGGGTGGCACGGACGTGCGCGAGCGCCTGCTCGGCGTGTCGTTCTCCGGAACGCTCGAAGTCGCCTATCGCGCCTGCCTTGAATCGCGCCTCGCAAGCCGCGTGTTCCTCGAGGTGGCGCAGGTCGAGGCGGCGAGTGCCGATGAGCTGCACGCGGCGCTGCACGCGCTGCCCTGGGGCGAGCATGTCGACCCGGACGGCACGCTCGCGTGCGACTACTCGGGCCAGCATCCGGGCATCAATCACACGCGCTATGGCGCTCAACGCGTCAAGGACGCGATCTGTGATGCGCTGCGCGAGCGATACGGGCGCCGGCCGGACGTGTCGCTCGAACGCCCGTCGGTGCGCGTGCATGCGCATGCCCACGGCAGCAAGGTCACGGTGTCGATCGACCTGTCCGGCGAGGGGCTGCATCGTCGCGGTTACCGGTCACAGGCCGGCGAGGCGCCGCTGCGCGAGAATGTCGCCGCGGGCATCCTGGTCCGTGCGGGCTGGCGGCAGCTCGTCAGCGAGGGCGCCGAGCTGCTCGACCCGATGTGCGGCTCGGGTACTTTCGTGATCGAGGGCGCGATGATCGCCGCCGACATTGCGCCGGGTCTCGCGCGCGAGTACTTCGGTTTCACCGGCTGGAAGGGCCACGACGCCGCGCTGTGGCAGCGCCTGCGTGCCGAAGCACAGTCCCGCGTCAGGCCGCATGACGGTGGTGTCCCGCGCCTGCGCGGCAGCGACATCGATGAGCGCATGGTGCGTCTCGCCGCGGAGAATGCCGCGCGCGCCGGCGTGGCGGACTGGGTGCAGTTCACGCGGGCGCGCCTCGCGGACGCGCGACCCAACGCCGCGCGCGGCCTGCTGTGCGTGAACCCGCCCTACGGTGTGCGGCTCGAGGATCGCGAAACGGCGCGCGCACTGCATCGCGAACTCGGCGCGGTGCTGCGCGAGCATTTCAACGGCTGGCGCGCGGCGGTGATCACCGGCGCGCCGGAGATGGGCCTCGAGATCGGCCTGCGCGCGGCGCGTACGCACACGGTCTGGAACGGTGCGCTCGAGTGCCGTCTGCTGCGCATCGAGGTGTCGCCGCAGAGCGTGCGCGATTTCACGAGTCCCCGGCCCGCGCGCCTCGCCGACCCCGCGCTGCGGGACACGCCCGGCGCGCGCATGTTCGCGAACCGGCTTGGCAAGAACGCCAAACGCCTCGGAGACTGGGCCACGCGCGCCGGCATCGGCTGCTATCGCGTCTACGACGCGGACATGCCGGAATATGCGTTCGCGATCGACCTCTACACCGCTGCCGACTCGCCGATGCGCTGGGCCTATGTGCAGGAGTACGCGGCGCCGCGCGAGATCGAGCTCGAGGCGGTGCGGCGGCGGCGTGGCGAGGCCTTGTCCGTGCTGCCGGAAGTGCTGGGACTGCCGGAGAGCCAGGTCATGGTGCGCATGCGGCGGCGTACCGGACGGGGCGAGCAATACGAAAAGGAAGCGGAGCGTGGCGAGTTCCACGTCGTCGCCGAGTCCGGGCTGCGCTTCCGTGTCAATTTCACCGACTACCTCGACACCGGGCTGTTCCTCGACCTTCGCCTGACGCGCGCGCGGCTGCGCGAAGCTGCGGCCGGCGGGCGCTTCCTCAACCTGTTCGCGTACACGGGCAGCGCGACCGTGTACGCCGCCGCCGGCGGCGCACGCGCGACGACGAGCGTCGATCTCTCGCGCACTTATCTCGAGTGGGCGCAGCAGAACCTCGCCCTGAACGGCCTCGCAGGCCGCCAGCACCGGTTCGTCCAGGCGGATTGCCGCGAATGGCTCGGCGAGGCCGCGCGCCTCGGCGAGCGCTTCGACCTGATCTTCCTCGACCCGCCGACCTTCTCGAATTCGAAGCGCATGCAGGGCGTGCACGACGTGCAGCGCGACCATCCGGCACTGATCGACGCCTGCATGCGGCTGCTGGCGCCCGGCGGGCTGCTCGTGTTCTCGACCAATGCGCAGAAATTCCGCATCGATCAAGGGCTCGCGGAGCGCTACGCGCTCACCGATGTCACGCGCGCGACTATCCCTGCGGACTTCGCCCGCAATCCCCGCATCCACACCTGTTTCGAGATTCGCGCGCGCTGAGCGTTCAGAGCAGGTCGCGCAGCCGATACCACGCCATCGCGAGCACGAGCGCTGGCCGGCGCAGCAATGCGCCGCCCGGGAATTCGCGGTGCCTGATGCGCGCAAACACGTCGAAGCGCTCGGCCGTGCCGGCCACCGCCTCGGCGAGCAGCTTGCCCGCGATGCCGGTCAGCACGATGCCGTGCCCGGAGAAGCCCTGCAGGTAGTACACGTTCGGCGCGAGCCGGCCGAAGTCGGGTGCGCGGTTAAGCGTGATGTCGACGTAGCCACCCCAGCTGTACGCGATGCGCGCGTCGGCCAGCTGCGGAAACACGCGCAGCATGCGCTGGCGCGTCGCCTGCGCGGTATTGAACGGGTCGAGCCCCGAGTAGCTCACGCGACCGCCGAACAGCAGGCGGTGGTCGCGCGACAGGCGGAAGTAGTCGAGTATCCAGTTGATGTCGGTCACCGCGGCGTCGTTGGCGATCAGGGCGCGGGCGCGTTCGAGGCCGAGCGGCTCGGTCGCGACGATGTAGGTGCCGACCGGCATGATGCGCCGCGCGATCGCGGGTGCCGTGTCGCCGAGCCAGGCGTTGCCGCACAGCGCGAGGTGGCGGCAACGCACGCGTCCCTGCGCGGTGCGCACGGTCACGACCTCACCCGCCTCGTAGTCGAGCGCGCGGCTGCCTTCGTGGATCCGCACGCCGGCGCGGCCCGCCGCGGCGGCAATGCCGAGCGTGTAGTTGAGCGGGTGCAGGTGGGCGCTGTTGGAATCGAAGGTTCCCGCGAGGTAGCGCTCGCTCGCGATGAGATCGCGCAGTTCCTCGCGCGGCACGAAGCGCAGGCTGCGGTAGTCGTATCGCGCGTGGATCAGGTCGACCCAGTTGCGCAGTTCGCCGACCTGTCGCGGTCGCACTGCGACGTGCATCTGCCCGGGTACGTAATCGCAGTCGATCGCGTGGCGTGCGATCAGGCCGCGCATCAGGGCGAGGCCCTCGACCGTCATGTCCCAGATGCGGCGGGCGTCCTCGCGGCCGACCAGCGCTTCGGTTTTCTCCTCGCCCGCGGCGAGGCCGAACAGGGCCTGTGCGCCGCTGCGCCCCGAGGCGCCCCAGCCGATCCGCGCCGCTTCGAGGAGCACCACGCGATAGCCCCGCTCGGCGAGGTGCAGCGCGGCCGAGCAGCCTGCGATGCCGCCGCCGACCACGCACACGTCGCAGTCGACGTCGCCCGCGAGCGGCGCATGCGATGGCGCCGGGTGTCGCGAGGCGGCGTAATAGCTGTCGACGTACTCGCTCGTGCTCATGGGGAATTACAGGGGGCCCATGTACCACGCGCACTCGAGCGGCGTGACGTATGAACCGAAGTCCGCGAGTTCGGCGCGCTTGACGGTGGCGAACAGGCGCTGGAAGCGCTCGCCCAGGTACTCGCGCGCGAAGTCACTGCCCGCAAAGCGCTCGATGGCCGTTTCCCAGTGCGTCGGCAGGGGCTGCCCGGCGGGCTGCGCGTACGCATTGCCGCGCAGCGGCTCGGGGGGCTCGATGCGCGCGCCGAGTCCGTGGTGGATTCCCGCCAGCATCCACGCGAGCACGAGGTAGGGGTTCGCGTCCGCGCCGGCCTGGCGGTATTCGATGCGGCGATTGGCGGCATCGCTGACCGGGATGCGCACGGCGGAGCCGCGGTTGTTGATCGACCAGCTCGTCGTGAGCGGCACGTAGGCCTCGCTCCTGAAGCGCCGGTAGGAGTTCGGCCCCGGGGCGCAGATCGCCATGCCTTCCGCCATCGAGTCGAGCAGGCCCGCGACCGCGTGGCGCAGCGGCGCATGCGTGGCCGGCTCGTCGCACGCGAAGATGTTGCGGCCCTCCCCGTCGAGCAGGCTCAGATGGATGTGCAGGCCGCTGCCGGCCATGTCGCGATAGGGTTTCGGCAGGAAGGTGGCGTCGAGTCCGTTGGCGCGCGCGACGCTCTTGACGACGCGCTTGAAGCGCAGCGCCTGGTCGCAGGCGGTGAGGGCATCGGGCAGGTGCTGCAGGTTCACCTCGTACTGGCCGGGGCCGTATTCCGGCAGCGCGCTCGTCGCCGGTACGCCCTGCGCATGGCAGTCGCGCGTGATCTGCGCGAGCACCGATGAGTATTCGTTGAGATCGGCCATCGCGTTGATCTGGGTGCGGAACTCGCGTCGTCCGGTCAGCGGACCGCGCGGTGGCTGCGGCAGTCCGCCGTCCACGCGCTCGAGGTCGATGAAGTAGAACTCGTACTCGATCGCGACGACCGGTGTGAGGCCGAGCGCCTCGATACGCTGCAGTACGCCGGTGAGCACGTGGCGCGGATCGCCGTAGAAGACGCGGCCGTCCGGTTCGTGCATCGTCACCTGCACCTGGGCGGCGTGCGCGCCCTGCCACGGCACCGGGACCAGCGTGCCCGGGATCGGCCGGCACGGCCGGTCCGCGTCGCCATCGTCGAAGCCGAGGCCCGTGGCTTCCACCGTATGACCGAGCACGTCCAGGGCGAACATCGAACCGGGCAGCAGCATGCCGCCGCGATAGGCGGCTTCCATGCCGGCGAGGTCGAGGCGCTTGCCGCGCTCGACGGTGTTGAGGTCGTGCAGGAACACATCGAAGTGCCGCGTGTCCGGGTACGCTTCGAGAAAACGCTGCAGTTCCGGGCGCGTTTCGCGGGACATCGATACCTCGTTTAGGATTTCGGACACCCTCCATGGGCAGCCGGGTCGCAAGCTTATGCGCCAGTGCGCGTGCGCGGCAAATCAGGTGGCGGCCGGGCAGGGGCTAATACCCCGATAGTGCTTTGCACCATCCGGCCTCCCGGAAGGTGTGGTCTAATGGACAGGCACGGGGCCGGGAATCGCCGCGTGTTCAATATTCTAAACAATCGATGACCAGGTAGTCCGATGGCGAAGCGGCGTCCAGTGATCGGCATCCCCGCAGATCGGCGCATGCTCGGGGCGCATCCGTTCCACGCGGTCGGCGAGAAATATATCCGCGCCGTCGTCGATGCCGCCGACGCACTGCCGTTGCTGGTGCCGGCGCTCGGTGCAGAGATCGACGCCGGCGAGTTGTTCGCGAGCATCGACGGCTTGTTGTTCACCGGCTCGCCGTCGAACGTGGAGCCGCATCATTACTCGGGACCGGCGAGTGTGCCCGGGACCGAACACGACGCGGCGCGCGATGCGACCACGCTGCCGCTGATACCGCTGGCGGTCGGGCAGGGCATCCCGGTTCTCGGACTGTGCCGCGGTTTCCAGGAAATGAACGTCGCGTACGGCGGTACGCTCTGGCAGCGGGTGCAGGAGCAGCAGGGATACATGGACCATCGCGAGGACAAGACGCAGCCGCTCGAGGTGCAGTACGCACCGGCGCACGACGTCGAGCTCATTGCCGGTGGCGTACTGCGGTCGCTCACGGACAGCGACCGGATCCGGGTCAATTCGCTGCACTCCCAGGGCGTGCAGCGGCTCGGGCCCGGGCTCGCGATCGAGGCGCGCGCCCCCGACGGATTGATCGAGGGCTTTCGTGTCGAGGACGCGCCGGCGTTCGCGCTCGCGGTGCAATGGCATCCCGAGTGGCAGGTGATGGGCAATTCATTCTCGCGTGCACTGTTCGCGGCGTTCGGCGCCGCGAGCGCAGTGCGCGCCCAGGGCAGGCAACGGTGATTTATGGCGGGTGAGATTCAGCAGTTCTTTCGTGACCACGGCATCTCGGAGGTCGAGGCGATCATTCCGGACATGGCGGGCATCGCGCGCGGCAAGGTGATGCCGGCGGCCAAGTTCGCTGAGGAGGGGGGCATGCGTCTGCCGGAGAGCATCTTCCTGCAGACCGTGACCGGCGATTATCCGATCCACCCGGAAACGGCGATGAGCCCGGCCGAGATCGACATCGTGCTGCGTGCCGACCCGAAGACCGTGCGCCGCGTGCCGTGGACCGCCGAGCCGACCGCACAGGTGATCCACGACTGTTTCTACGCCGACGGCCGCCGCGTCACCATGGCGCCGCGCCATGTGCTGCGCCAGATCATCGAGCTGTACGCCGAACGCGGCTGGGAGGCGGTGGTCGCCCCCGAACTCGAGTTCTACCTCGTCGAGCCGAACGCCGACGCCGACTACCAGCTGAAACCGCCGATCGGCCGCTCGGGCCGCTCGGAGCCCGGCCGGCAGTCGTACAGCATTGCCGCGGTCAACGAATTCGACCCGATGTTCGACGACATGTACCAGTTCTGCGAGGACCAGGACATCGAGATCGACACGCTGATCCACGAGGACGGCCCGGCGCAGATGGAGATCAACCTGCTGCACGGCAATCCGCTCGACCTCGCGGACCAGGCGTTCCTGTTCAAGCGCACGGCGCGCGAGGCGGCGCTGCGCCACAAGATGTACGCGACGTTCATGGCCAAGCCGCACGCCAAGGAGCCGGGCAGCGCGATGCACATCCACCAGAGCATCGTCGATCGCAAGAGCGGCCGTAACGTCTTTTCGAACGAGGACGGGACCCCGAGCAAGCTGTTCTTCTCGCACATCGCCGGCTTGCAGAAGTACCTGCCGTTCGCGATGGCGCTGCTCGCGCCGAACGTGAACTCGTACCGGCGCATCACGCGTTTCCAGACCGCGCCGATCAACGTGCAGTGGGGCTACGACAACCGCACCGCGGGACTGCGCGTGCCGATGTCCGACCCGGCATCGCGGCGCATCGAGAACCGCCTGTCCGGCGCGGACGCGAACCCGTACATCGCGATCGCCGCGTCGCTCGCCTGCGGCTACCTCGGCATGATCGAGGGCCTCGAGCCCTCCGAGCCGATCGCCGTCAGCGCGCACGACCTGCCGTTCCAGCTGCCGCGCTCGCTCGACGACGGCATCCGCAAGCTGCGCGAGTGCGCGCCGCTGATCCGCGTGCTGGGCGACAAGTTCGTCAACGCATTCACCATCGTCAAGGAATCGGAATACGAGGTGTTCCTGCAGGTGATCAGTTCCTGGGAGCGGGAACACCTGCTGCTCAACGTTTGAAGGACCGAGTTCCGCCAGTCCCCGGAGTGCCAATGCCGTCGCCATCCACCGCCGAGTTGCAGCAGCTGGATTCCGCCCACTACCTGCACCCCTTCACCGACTACAAGCAGCTCGCCGCCCGTGGCGCCCGCGTGGTGACGAGCGCCGACGGCGTGTGGCTGACCGATTCGGACGGCAACCGCATCCTCGACGGCATGGCGGGCCTGTGGTGCGTGGCGCTCGGCTATGGCCGCAAGGAGCTGGCCGAGGCCGCCTACCGGCAGATGCTCGAGCTGCCGTACTACAACAGCTTCTTCCAGTGCGCGACGCCGCCGGCGATCGCGCTGGCGCAGCGGCTCGCCGAGATCACTCCGCCGCAATTCAACCGCGTCTTCCTCACCGGCTCGGGCAGCGAGGCGAACGATACGATGGTGCGGCTCGTGCGCCGCTACTGGCAGCTGCGCGGCGAGCCGGGGCGCAACGTGATCATCGGCCGCTGGAACGGCTACCACGGCAGCACCGTCGCCGGCGCGTCGCTCGGCGGCATGCAGCCGATGCACGAGCAGGGCGGCCTGCCGATCCCGGGCATCGTGCACATCAATCAGCCCTACTGGTTCGAGCGCGGCGGGGATCTCTCGCCGGCGGAGTTCGGCCTGCGCACGGCGCGCGAGCTCGCCGACAGGATCGAGGAGATCGGGCCGCGGCGGGTGGCCGCGTTCATCGGCGAGCCGGTGCAGGGCGCCGGCGGCGTGATCATTCCGCCGGAGACCTACTGGCCGGAGATCCAGCGCATCTGCGACCACTACGGGATCCTGCTGGTGTCGGACGAGGTGATCTGCGGTTTCGGCCGCACCGGCCGCTGGTTCGGCTGCGAGCATTTCGGGACCCGCCCCGACCTGATGCCGATCGCCAAGGCCATGTCCTCGGGTTACCTGCCGATCGGCGGCCTGATGGTGGCCGATCGCGTCGCGGAAGTGCTGATCGCCGAGGGCGGCGAGTTCTATCACGGCTTTACCTATTCGGGGCACCCGGCTGCCTGCGCGGTCGCGGTCGCCAACATCGACATCATGCGTCGCGAGCAGGTCGTCGAGCGCGTGCGCGACAGCCTGGCCGCCCACTTCGCCACCCGTTTGCGCAGCCTTGCGGACCACCCGCTGGTGGGCGAAGTGCGCACCGTCGGGCTGCTCGGCGCCCTCGAACTCGTGCCGGAGAAGCCGTCGCGACGCTTCTTCGGGAACCGGGGCGAGGTGGGGACCGTGTGCCGCGACCTGTGCGTCGCGAACGGGGTGGTTTCGCGGGCGGTGCGCGACACGATGATCTGCGCTCCGCCGCTCGTGATCACGCCGGCCGAGATTGATGAACTGGTGGCGCGCCTCGCTCGCGCGCTCGACCAGACGGCGGCAGTGATCGCCCGGGAAGGCTGGTCGTAACGGCGCTATGATATCGGCTACGCCTGTTATATAACTGGCGGGCCGGCCACAGGGGGTTTGCATATGTCCATCTCACTACGTCTACTCGTGTTGGGCGCCACCGCGGCGTTTGTCGTCGCCTGCGGCGGCAAGCCGTCAGGGGAAGCTGCGCCGGCGGCCGATGCGGCGGCACCGGGCGCGCTCGACACCGACGAGGAAAAGATCCTCAACGTCTACAACTGGTCGGACTACATCGAGGAGTCCGTGATCCCGGAATTCGAGGCGGAAACCGGCATCAAGGTCAACTACGACGTGTTCGATTCGAACGAGGTGCTCGAGACCAAGCTGCTCGCGGGCAGCACCGGCTATGACGTGGTCGTGCCGTCCGCGTCGTTCCTCGAGCGTCAGATCAAGGCGGGCGTGTTCATGCCGCTCGACAAGTCGAAGATCCCGAACCTCGTCAACGCCGATCCGGTGATCACCGAGCGCGTGGCGCTGCACGATCCGGGCAACGAGCATTCGGTGAACTACATGTGGGGCACCTCGGGCGTTGGCTACAACGTCGAGAAGATCGCCGCCGCGATGCCCGATGCACCGGTCGACAGCTGGCGCATGTTCTACGATCCGGCGGTCGTCTCGAAGTTCAAGGACTGCGGGGTCACGCTGCTCGACGCGCCCTCGGAAGTCATCGGCACCGTGCTGATCTACCTCGGCCGCGACGCCAACAGCGAGAAGCCCGAGGACCTGCAGGCCGCCGAAGACGTGCTGATGAAGATACGGCCGTACGTGCGCTACGTGAACTCGTCGAAGTACATCGACGACCTCGCCAACGGCGAGATCTGCCTGGCGCTGGGCTGGAGCGGCGATGTGCTGCAGTCCCGCGACCGCGCGGCGGAGGCCGAGAAGGGCATTACGATCGCGTACAACATCCCGAAGGAGGGTGCGATCGCGTTCTTCGACAACTTCGCGATCCCGAAGGATGCGAAGCATGTCAAGAACGCCTACATCTTCATCGATTACATGATGCGTCCCGAGGTTGCCGCGAAGAACACCAACTACATCAACTTCGCGAGCAACAATGCCGCCGCGCTGCCGATGATCGATGATTCGGTCAAGGGCGACGTGTCGATCTACCCGACGCCGGAAGTGATGGCCAAGATCGTGCCCGATCTGGCCGAGAGTGCGGAGTTCACGCGCCAGCTGACCCGCAGCTGGACCCGCTTCAAGACCGGAAAATAACAATCGCACAAGGGGCGGGCGCATAGCGCCCGCCCCGGAAGGCTGCCCGTGGCCGAACGACGCAACGACAAGAAGGTCGAGCCCTGGCGCGATCCGTCTGCCAGGGCTTATGTCGAACTCCAGAACGTCACGAAGCGCTTCGGCGACTTTGTCGCGGTCAACAACGTCTCCCTGAAGATCTACCAGCACGAGATCTTCTGCCTGCTCGGCGGCTCGGGCTGCGGCAAGACGACGCTGCTGCGCATGCTGGCCGGCTTCGAGGAGCCGAGTTCCGGCCGCATTCTGATCGACGGCAAGGACATGGCCGAGACGCCGCCCTACGAGCGGCCGACCAACATGATGTTCCAGTCCTACGCCCTGTTCCCCCACATGACCGTGGCGAAGAACGTGGCGTTCGGACTCGAGCAGGAGAAGCTGCCGAAGGCCGAGATCGCGCAGCGGGTCGGGGAGATTCTCGAGATCGTCAAGATGGGCGAGTTCGCGCAGCGCAAGCCGCACCAGCTCTCCGGCGGACAGCGCCAGCGCGTCGCACTCGCACGCTCGCTCGCCAAGCGCCCGAAGCTGCTGCTGCTCGATGAGCCGCTCGGCGCGCTCGACAAGAAGCTGCGCGAGCAGACCCAGTTCGAACTGATCAACATCCAGGAGCGCCTCGGCGTCACCTTCGTGGTGGTCACGCACGACCAGGAAGAGGCGATGACCCTCGCGTCGCGCATCGGGGTGATGAACCGCGGCGAGATCGTGCAGATCGGCACGCCGAGCGAGATCTACGAGTTCCCGGGCACGCGCTTCGTCGCCGATTTCATCGGCTCGGTCAACACCTTTGAGGGCCACCTGATCGAGGACCTGCCCGATCGCGTGCGCATCCGTTCGCAGGAGCTGGGCGGCGTCGTGTATGTCGACCATGGAATCAGCGCGGCGCCGGGCGCGATCGTCTGGGCGGCGATCCGGCCGGAGAAGATCAACATTTCGCGCGCCGCGCCGGCCGATGCCAGCGAGAACTGTGTCAGGGGTATCGTCAAGGAGATCGCCTACATGGGCGACCTGTCGATCTACCTCGTGCAGATCGAGTCGGGCAAGATCGTGCGGGTCACCATGCCCAACATCGAGCGGCTGTCCGACGACGAGCGCATCCTGTGGGACGAGCAGGTGTACCTGAGCTGGCACGCTTCGAGCCCCGTGGTGCTCTCGCAATAGCGGACCGCAGACCATGCCGCGACTGCCCCCGCCGATACCGTCGACCCGCCTGCTGACCGGGAGGCTGGGTCCGTGGTGGCATCTGTTCTTCCGCTTCGGTCCGCCCCGCTGGACCCAGTACATGCGGCACAACTGGGCCGGCAAGCGGCTCGTGATCGCGGTGCCCTATCTGTGGCTGCTGCTGTTCTTCCTGGTCCCGTTCATCATCGTTTTCAAGATCTCGTTCTCGGAAGTGCGGCTCGCGATGCCGCCGTACGCACCGCTTTGGGAGTTCGTCTCCGACAAGGCGGTCGATATCAGGCTGAATTTCGGCAACTACCTGTTCCTGCTCACCGACGACCTGTACATCAGTTCATATCTCTACTCGCTCAAGGTGGCGGCGATCTCGACGGTATTCTGCCTGCTGCTCGCCTATCCGATGGCCTACGCCATCGCGCGTTCGACCCCGGCGACCCGCAACCTCTATCTGATGCTGATCATCCTGCCGTTCTGGACCTCGTTCCTGCTGCGCGTCTACGCCTGGATCGGTCTGCTGAAGAACAACGGCGTGATCAACAATTTCCTGATTTGGGCCGGTGTCATCGATACGCCGATCACGATGATGCAGACCGACTTTGCGGTGTTCATCGGCATCGTGTACTCGTATCTGCCGTTCATGATCCTGCCGCTGTATTCGAACCTCGAGAAGCACGACCACACGCTGCTCGAGGCCGCCGCCGACCTCGGTGCCAACCCGATCGTGTCCTTCCTGCGCATCACGCTGCCGCTGTCGGTGCCCGGCATCGTCGCGGGTTCGCTGCTGGTGTTCATCCCTGCGGTCGGCGAATACGTGATCCCGTCGCTGCTCGGCAGCTCCGACCAGCTGATGATCGGCCGGGTGCTGTCCGACGAGTTCTTCGCCAACCGCGACTGGCCGGTGGCGAGCGCCGTCGCGATCGCGATGCTGCTGTTCCTGATGGTCCCGATCATGGTTTTCCAGCGCTACCAGGCGCGTGAACTGGCGGGTTCCAAATGAGGCTGCGGGGCAGGCACTGGTTCTCGAAGACTGGCCTGTGGATCGGCCTCGCATTCCTCTACATCCCGATCGTGTCGATGATCTTCTTTTCGTTCAACAACTCGCGCCTCGTCACCGTGTGGGACGCGCCGAATTCGCCGACGCTCAAGTGGTACGGCGAATTGTTCAGGAACGACCAGATTCTCGGCGCGGCATGGCTGTCGGTCCGCATTGCGGCGATGACGGCGACCGGCGCCGTGATCCTCGGCACGCTCGCCGGCCTGGTGCTCGCGCGCTTCGGGCCGTTCCGCGGTCGCGCGATGCTCTCGGGCATGACCACCGCGCCGCTCGTCATGCCCGAGGTGATCACCGGCCTGTCGCTGCTGCTGCTGTTCGTTGCCCTGCAGCAGCTCATCGGCTGGCCGGCCACGCGCGACGCCACCACCATCACGATCGCGCACATCACATTCTCGATGGCCTATGTCACGATCGTCGTGCAGTCGCGCCTCGCGGGCTTCGACAATTCGCTGGAGGAGGCCGCGCTCGACCTCGGTGCGAAACCGGCGAAGGTGTTCTTCCGCATTACGCTGCCGCTGATCGTGCCGGCGATACTCTCCGGCTGGCTGCTCGCGTTCACGCTCTCGTGGGACGACGTGGTCGTATCGCAGTTCGTCGCCGGTCCCGGTTCCACGACACTGCCGATGGTGGTCTTCTCGAAGGTGCGTCTCGGCGTGAGTCCCGACGTCAATGCACTGGCAACCATCATGGTGCTGATCGTGGCGGTCGGCGTGGCTATATCGGCGGTCTGGATGCGCCGGCAGGAGCGCCGCCGCGAGCGTGAGATGCAGATGGCGGCCGCAGCCAACAACAAGTAGCCAGCCCATGGCACGCTGGTACCTCGGCATCGATGTGGGCGGCTCTTCGATCAAGGCAGGCCTGGTCGATGTCGATACCGGCGCCATGCCGGGCGATGCGGTGACCCGCATCACGCCGCGGCCGGCCACGCCGGCGGCGATTGCGGACACGATCGGCGTTAGTCCTGAAGCGCGGATCGCTGGCGCAGGATAACTCCCCCTTGCCGATGCGGTCCAC
>DAOQXO010000003.1:0-65329 GCA_035342635.1 Steroidobacteraceae bacterium | reverse complement strand
CGACCGCCGGGCCGGTCGCGTTGTCGCTGGCGAGCATCGTGCGAGTCGTGCCGATCGAGCGCGACGACCGCTGGTGGCAACGCCTGGAGGGCTCCCTGAGCTTCGGTTTCAATGCGCAGAAGGGCACCGAGGTCACCACCCTGAACCTGGCGTTCGATGCCAGCTACCGCACGCTGAACTGGCTTGCCGGACTGACCATCAATTCGGCGATCACGGACCAGACCGAGGAAGACGTCAGCATGCGCCAGAACGTCGGCCTGCAATATCAGCGCTTCCGCTCGAATCGATGGTTCACCGGCTGGTTTGCCAACTGGGAGACGAACGACGAACTCGGCATCAATTCGCGTGTCCTGTTCGGTGCGGGGCTGGGGCGCTACGCGGTGCAGACGAACACGAACGAGCTCTCGCTTGCCGCGGGACTGGTTGCGACGCGCGAGACTTTCACCGGTGAAAGCGAATCGACGACCAACGCGGAAGGCCTGTTGCAGGTCAAGTACCTCCATCGAAATACCGAACCGGACCGCTCCATCAATTTCACGGCCAACGTGTTCCCGTTGCTCGAGGACTTCAGCTCATTTCGTACGGAGAGCGACCTCACGCTCCGCTACGAGTTCATCGACAACCTGTTCTTAGACCTGACGCTGTTTCATTCCTATACCAGCGATCCGCCCGAGGACGCCGTAAGCGCCGACTACGGCATCACCACCTCGCTCGGCTACTCGTTCTGAGTCATGAGGAATACGCTGCTGACAATCACGGCCGTCGCGCTGGCTCTCGCCGCCTGCGGCGACGCTGCGCGCGACGCTCCGCCGGCGGACGCGTTCATGGCGGCCCTCACTGCGCACTGCGGGCAGGCGTTTGCGGGGCGGGTCGCGGTGGATGAACCCGCCGCGCAGGACAGCCCCTTTGCCGGCTAGTCGCTGGTGATGCACATCAGCGAATGTGGCGACGACAGCGTGCGGATTCCGTTTCATGTCGGGGAGGATCGCAGCCGCACCTGGGTGCTGACGCGCACTGCGACGGGTATTCGCCTCAAGCATGACCATCGACACGAGGATGGCAGCGCGGATGCGATCACGATGTACGGCGGCGACACGACCTCTGCCGGTACTGCCGTGCGCCAGGAATTCCCGGTGGACGACGAGTCGAGCGCGCTCTTCGGTGAGGCGGGGCTTGCGGCGTCGACCGCCAACGTCTGGGCCATGGAGATCGAACCCGACCGGCGTTTCGTCTACGAGCTGGCCCGGCCGGGCACCGGACGCCTCTTTCGCGTCGAGTTCGACCTCACGACAGCCGTCGCGGAGCCGCCGCCACCCTGGTGAGCACGCTGGACTTTCTCCGCTCGAGGGTTAGCCTCGGCGCATGAAAAAGATCCATGCAGCAATGGCAGGCGGACTCCTGATGGCTTTCGCCCTGGCGGGCTGTGGACAAAGGGAGTCGTCCACCGCCGATTCGCAGGCACGAATCAGGATCGACGGGTCGAGCACGGTGTTTCCGATCGGCGAGGCGTTCGCCGAGGAATTCCAGCGCCAGAAGCGACGCGCCGTGCGGATCACCGTCGGCATTTCCGGCACCGGTGGCGGCTTCAAGAAATTCTGCCGCGGCGAGACGGATATCCAGAATGCTTCGCGACCCATCGTGACCGGGGAGATGGCGCTGTGCGCCGCCGCCGGCATCAGGTATTTCGAGCTGCCGATCGCATTCGATGCCATCACGGTCGCGATCAGCCCTGCGAACGAGTGGCTCTCGAGCATCACCGTGGACCAGCTGCGGACGATGTGGTCCCCGGACGCACAGGGGACTATCACTCGCTGGAACCAGGTCGATCCGGCGTGGCCGGACGAGGAGTTCGCGCTGTTCGGCGCGGGTTCGGATTCGGGCACGTTCGACTACTTCACCGAAGCGATCGCGGGCAAGGCGCGGGCCAGCCGCGGCGACTACACCGCCAGCGAAGACGACAACGTGCTCGTCCAGGGGATCGAGACGAACCGGAACGCGCTCGGATACCTCCCATTCTCCTATTACGCGCCGCACACCGCGCGGCTGAAGGCGCTGGCGATCAGCAGCGGTGAGCAGGCGGTGCTGCCGAGCCTCGAGAATGTGACGAACGGCAGCTATCAACCACTGTCCCGCCCCCTCTTTCTCTACGTAAGCGAGAAGGCGGCGGAGCGGGCGGAAGTGCGGGAATTCGTGGAGTACGCGCTCAAGCAGGGTGTCCCGCTGATCGAAGAAGTCTACTACCTGCCTCTGTCATCCGAGGCCTATGCGAAGGCCTGGGAGAATTTCACCGGCGGGAAGTTGGGCACGGCCTTCGGCGGTGTACCCGAAGTCGGATTGCGGGTCGAGGAGATCCTGGAGCGCGAGGCTTCACTCTGACTCCTGCGCGCGATCGGCCGGCAGCCACTTGACGCGCGGCCTGCGGGCGCAGCTGATGCGCCGCGTTTTGTGTCGTCACTTCGGGAAGATCAAATAACGTCGGGCCGAAAGCAAAACAAAAACAGTGCATTGCGGGACGTTGTCGGCCGCCGCGGCGGTTACCGGCACCGCTCGCCCATCATTCGTGCCGGTGGCATTGACGCCACCGGCGCCATACCGCAATGTGGTGCGACCGGCCATCAGGGAGACGCGGATCATGGCAGCCAGGAAGCGCAGCACGCGCATGAGCAAGGTGGGCAGGAAGGTCGCGGAGGCGCGCCGCACCGTCGCCCGCAAACGCAAGGTCGCAGTAGCCCGGCGCAAGGTCACCAACGCCGGACGCAGCGTAGCCGCCGCCGGGCGCAGAGCCGCCTCGGCGACCCGCAAGACGGCGCGCAAAGTGAAGCGCAGCGTTGCCGGCGCCAAGCGCACGGCCAAGCGCAAGGTCGCCAGCGCCAAGCGCACGGCCCGGCGCAAGGTCGCCAGCGCCAAGCGCACGGCAAGGCGCGAGGTCGCCGGCGCCAAGCGCGCCGCCAAGCGCAACGTCGCCGTTGCCAAGCGCAAGCTGGCGGTCGCCAAGCCCAAAGTCGCGCGCCGCGCGCGCCGCCTTGCGCGCAAGGCCAAGGCCGGCGTCCATCAGGCCGCCCTCAGCACCAGCCGCGCTGCGCGCCGTACGCGCCGCCGCGCGAAGCCCGTCATCCATGAGGGCTCCGTCGGAGTCCAGGAGGCGACCCGCAAGGTCGAGGGCGTCGTCATTCGCGGTGTCGAGGCGGGTGCCGCGGCGCTCGAGCGTGCGGCCGACCGCACCGCAGAATTCACGCAGGAATCCGCAGCCGGTTCGCAGTCGTCGTCCGCTGCCGATACCGATTCCGAGGGAGGAGAACCGCGATGAACTTCATCATCTGGATTGTTGTCGGCGGCATCATCGGCTGGATCGCCAGCAAGATCATGAAGACGGACGCACAGCAGGGCTTGTTCCTGAACGTGGTCGTGGGCGTGGTCGGCGCGTTGCTTGCGGGTTTTCTGTCGCCCAGGCTGGGCATCGGGACTATCAATTCCAGTGACTTCAGTCTCGGCGGCCTGCTGCTGTCGCTGCTCGGGGCAGTCATCCTGCTCGCGATCGTCAATCTGGTCCGGAAAGGGAAGGTGCGCTGACGCGCACGGGCAGCGGTACGCTGCACAGGTCGATGTAGCCGGCGGGGACCTTGTACCACTCGTCGGCGCGATTGCGGCGCAGTTCAACCAGCTGCGCGAACAGCGGCGTATCGGTGCGCAACACTTCGATCTGCGTGCGCTCGGCGGCAGGGGTATCTGCCGCCAGGCGCACGCGCTCGATCCTTGTCGCGGCAGCCGGCGGCTCGTGGAATCCCATTGGGCCCGTGCCGCGTGGCAACGCTGCCAGCAGCTCGATGCCGTGCAGGACCCGGCCCGCCACCGTGACGTTGCGGTCCAGCTGGCGCGGCGCATGGCCGATCACCACGTAGAGTTCCGCGCCGTTGCCTGAATCGGCGTCGTTGTCGCGCCCGACCCCCAGCGTGCCATAGCAGTGTGCGAGCCAGCCGATGCGCCCCATGGCATCACGCGCCGCCGGCATGCCGTCCGCGAAGCCGACCTGCGGGGCGTAACCGTCGACACTGGCCAGCGGCGAGAACGGCGCCGAGGGATCGACCGGCTGCGTGAATTCGGCGGGCAGGGTGCGTGCGGCGGTGCCGACCGGCTTGTCGGGGTCGCCCCACTGCACGACGAAGTTGTCCTGTACGCGCGTGATGGCGAGGCCGTCGTAATGGCCCTCGCGCGCCAGGGTCCTGATGTTGGCGATGTGGCGGGGTGCGTAGCGCGGGGCCAGCTCGATGATCACGCGGCCGGTGGCGAGCTCCAGGTAGAGCGTGTCGGCAGGGTCCGGCGTGCGCCAGTCGTCCGGTGCCGAGACGGCGAGGAGTTCCCCCATGGTCTTCGGCGGCTCGGCCGCCACTGCGCCCGCAATTGCGAGCACCAGCACGCCCACATGGATTCGCCTGCGCATCGCATGATTGTTGCAGAACGTGACGTGTCTTGCGCGCCCGTGCGGCGCGGTGCCAAATGCACGTACCCGAACGCCGAACCGGAGCGCAACCATGCGTCTGCTGCTGGCCCTCATCCTGCTTGCACCCGCGCTTGCCCTGGCGCGTGACGATGCAGGCCGGCCGACGTTCGAGGTCATGCCGGCGATCGGCTACGGCCTCGGCGGCTCGTTCGAGAATTCCACGACGGACGAGAAGGTCGACATCGAAGAAAGCCGGGTGTTCGCGCTGTCACTGCGCATGCGGCGTGGCGCGGAACAGGAGTGGGAAATCCTCTATTCGCGCCAGGACACCGATATCGAAGGCGGGAGCGCGAGCGGCGGCACGCCGCGCGTGGCGCTCGATGTGGAGTACCTGCAGTTCGGAGGCACGTATTTTCCGACGCGGCGCGACTACGCGCCGTATGTGGTCGGGGGTCTCGGCGTGACCCGCTTCAAGCCCTCCGGCGCGGGCCTCGAGGACAGCACCGATTTCTCGATTTCGCTGGGTCTCGGCATGCGCTTCCCCCTGGGCGAACACGTCGCGATACGCCTCGAAGGGCGCGGCTATCTCAGTTTCGTCGATACCGACACGGCATTCTTCTGCTCGTCGGGTTCGCTCGGTGGCGCCTGCCTGATCCGCGCGAGCGGCAGCACGGTACTGCAGTTCCAGGCGCTGCTGGGTCTCGCCGTCGCGTTCTAGTTGCGCGTCCGGAAGGGCACGACCGCGTCGCCGCCGCTCTCGGCCTCGGTGCCGGCCAGCAGCGCCGCGAGTTGTCTTGCGCTGTTGCGTGCGAACACCGGCACGTCCTCGGCCGCAAGGGGCCGCGACAACAGGTGCCCCTGGACCGAGATGGCGCCGCTGCGGGAGAGCAGGCGCAACTGTTCGACGCGCTCGATACCCTCGACCGTCACCTCGAGTCCGAGGCTGTGGCATACGGAGATGATCGCGCGCGCGATCGCCACCGAACGCATGTTGCTGTCGAGGTCGGCGATCAGGCTGCGATCGAGCTTCACGCGTCGCAGCGGCAGTTGCGACAGCGACGTCAGCGAGGAGTAGCCGGTGCCGAAATCATCGAGCGCAATCGGCAGGCCGAGCTGGCGCGCCCGCTGCAGCGCGTCGATGGTCGCGGCCCCGGTCTGGAATGCGGTTTCGGTGAGTTCGAGCTCGAGCGTCGCGGGCGGCAGGTCGTTGCGGGCAAGCAGCTCGCCCGCACGCTCGACGAAGCTCTTGTCGAGCAGCTGCGGCATCGACACGTTGATGGCGATGCGTGGATGCTCGATGCCTGCGCTGCGCCACTCACGGGCGGTCCGGATCGCGTTCTCCAGCACCCAGTCGCCGAGCGCGATGATGAGGCCCGACTGTTCGGCGATCCCGATGAAGTCGCCGGCGGTGACCAGTGACCCGTCTTCGCGACGCCACCGCACCAGCGCCTCGACCGCGGTGGTTTCCCCGCCGTTGAGTGCAACCTGCGGCTGGTATTCGAGCACCAGCTCGTGCGCCTGGATCGCGCGGCGCAGCGCCTGCTCCATGCGAAAGCGCGCGGCGCTGCCCGCGAGCAGCTCCGGCGTAAACACGCTGACGCGATTGCGCCCGAGCGATTTCGCGCGAAACAGTGCCGCGTCGGCGGCGCGCGCCAGCGAGGTTGCATCGCCTGCGTGACCGGGCAGGACGCCGACCCCGATGCTGACACTGACCAGCAGCTCGCGGTCCTCGACGGCGAGCGGGCGGCGAAACGCCGCGACGATGTGGTCGGCCAGCGTCTCGAGCTGCTCGAGGCTTTCGGCGTGGTCGACGAGGACGATGAATTCGTCGCCGCCGAGCCGCGCCGCGAAGGCGCGCTGGCCGATGGCCGTGCGCAGCCGCTCGGCGATCGCCCGCAGCAGATCGTCGCCGAGGGCATGGCCGAGGTGATCGTTGATGGCCTTGAAGTTGTCGACGTCGAGCGCGAGCATGCCGACGCTGCGGTGTTCGGCGAGTGCGCGGCGCGTGATGCGGCGCAGGTGCGTGAAGCCGTAGCGCCGGTTCGGCAGGCCGGTGAGCGTGTCGTGGTGGGCGAGGTAGGTCAGCTTGCGCGTGCGTGCGCGCACCCGGCCCTCGAGCTCGAGCTGGTGCTGCGCCACGGTTTCGTTCGCCGTGGCGAGCTGCGCGGCCATCGAATTGAACGCGCTGGCCAGCTCGTCGAGCTCGCGCGGTCCGCCGCGCGGAGCGCGCGTGCGCCAGGCACCGCGGGCGAGTGAGCGGGTGGCGCGAATCAGCCGCCGCACGGGCGCCGTGATCGACAGCGTGGCGAGCAGCGAGACCAGCAGCGTGAGGCCGATGACCACGAAGGTGAGATTGCGATAGGTCTGCTGGGCTTCGAGCGTCGCGGCGGCCGCGGCGCCGGTGGAGTCGATGACTGCGGCGCTGGCGGGTTGCGCGATGCGTTCGTTGAGCAGCGCGGGGATCGCCGCGCCCGAGGAGGCGAACTCGCCGCTGATTGCATCGATCCGCCGGTCACCGGTCGTGATCGCCGCGAGCAGTCGCGCCACCGAATCGAGATCCTCGTCCATGAGGTCGATCCAGGCGCGGCCGGGCGATGCGCTGAGCTCGCCCCTGTGGCGGTCCAGCGTGCGGCTGACAGTGCGCTGGGCTCGCAGTACACGCGCGGCCGATTCGGCGCTGGCACCGATCAGGTAGCCGTTGAAGGCCGCACGCAACTGACCCACCGCGAGCTCGAGTTCCTGGAAGGAACGGCGTGCGCTGCCGCCGACCTCGAGGCGTGCATTCGCGTCCCAGGTCCGCGATATGCGCTGTGCGAGCGCCGCGAGGACCTCACCATAGCGGGTGAGCGCGACCGCGCGCTCGGCCGCGGCGTCAGTCAGCCGCGTGCCGGTGTCGACATGGTCCATGATGTCGTCGAGCAGCCGGTCACTGGCGGTGGCGCCCGCCGTGCGCTGCGCGACGTAGGTGTTGACGGCAGCGGCGAGCCGGCGCGCCGTCTGCGCGGCCGCGTCGCGCGTGATCTCATCATTGCGGCGCAGCTGGTCGAACACCGCCCGGTCGTAGGCGAGCAGGTAGTCGATGATGGCCGAGGCGGCCTGTTCGAGCGGGATGTGCTCGACTTTGGTGTCATGCAGGGTGTCGATCGCGAAGCGCGCGCTGCGAGCTGCGTACCAGTTGCCCGCAAGCAGCACGAGCGCGATCGCGCCGAAGCCGATGACCAGACGGCTGGCGATTCCGAGGCGCCACCGCCCCGGGCCTGTGGCCGGCTCATTCATGCAGCCAATGTACTCCCCGACCGCGGCGGACGTCGTGCCGCAGTTGACATATGCCGGGGCCGAAACTTGGGGGTATGCTGTGCCGGTTCACAGTCTCGCGAGGTATTGCTGCCCATGTCCGCATCGATGTCATGGCGCATTGCAGGATTCGCGCCGCTGCTGCTCGCCGGCCTCATGGCCTGCCAGACCGTTGCCACGACCGCGCCCGGTACGGTGGGCGTCGATCGCAAACAGAGAATGCTCGTTTCCGAAGAGCAGATCGCGCAGGCCGCCGCGCAGTCCTATGCGCAGGAACTCGACAAGGCGCGCGCGAACAATGCGCTCAACACGGACACCAGACTGCTTGCGCGCGTGCGCGCCATCACCGACCGGCTCATTCCGCAGACCGGGGTATTCAGACCGGACGCGGCGCAGTGGGACTGGGCGGTCAACGTCGAGACCTCCGACAAATTGAATGCCTACTGCATGCCGGGCGGCAAAATCATGGTCTATTCGGGCCTGGTGCACAAGCTCTCGCTCACCGACGCCGAGCTCGCTTCGGTCATCGGGCACGAGATGGCCCACGCGTTGCGCGAACACAGCCGCGAGCGCGTCTCGCGCGCCTACGCGCAGCAGCTGGCGATAACGGGCGTGGCGGCGGTGGCCGGACTCGGCCAGGGCACCGTCGATCTCGTGAGCGCGATCGGCGAAGTCACTTTCCAGTTGCCACACAGCCGCGAACAGGAAGTCGAGGCGGACATCATCGGCCTCGAGCTGATGGCGCGGGGCGGCTACGATCCGCGTGCGGCGCCCAGCGTGTGGCGGAAGATGGCTGCCGCACAGTCGGGCAGCGCGCCACCCGAGTTCCTGAGCACGCACCCCTCGGGCGCGACGCGCATCACCGACCTCGAGGCCAATATTCCCAAGGTGTTGCCGCTGTACGAGGCGGCCAGGAAATAGGCAGCAGCGCCGCGGCCTAGAATGGCGCGCCGAGCACCAGGCGCCAGGCGGACACGTCGCCTGCAAAGCGGTAGCTGAGTCCGATCCGGGGTATCGGCACCCGCCCCCAGCGCAGTGCGGGGCGGGTGCCGAGCATCATGCCGACTTCGAATTGCAGCTCCGGGATGTCGATGCCGGTGGCGAGCCCGGTCGGGGGTTCGATATACCAGTCGAGCACGGCGAAGAAGCCCGTTTCCAGGGCGCGTGTCGCCGCGCCGCCTTGCGCGGCATTGCTGCCCTCGATGGCGTTGCGCCAGCGCAGGAAGGTGTCGCTCGGCAGCTCGCCGCGGTAGTTCACGCCCGAGTACAGCAGGTCGTCGCGAAAGCGCAGCCGCCAGCCGTCGGCGAACTGCCGCCGGTATTCGTTGTAGACACCGACGCTGAACAGGGTGCTCTCCAGCTTCGACTGGTCGGCGATCTCGACGCCCATCCTGGCGAACGGGCGCAGGCTCCAGTTGCCGCTCAGGAACTCGAGGCCGATGCCCGGCACGAAGCTGATCGAATCGATGCGATCGGGCAGGTCGTGCTCGAGGATCTGGCCGGGCTCGAAGTCGAGAAAACCGATGGTGGCCGGCAGCAGCAGCGAGATGCCGGGCGTGTCGCGGGTCGCCTCGCGGTATTCCCAGCGCAGCGGCAAGCGGTAGATCTGCAGGAGCTGCTCGCCCGCCTGGTAGAGGCCCGAGCCGAGTTCGTGGGCGAACGCATAGTTCGCAAATTGCTGCTCTGCGCGTGTATCGCCCTGCGCCAGCGCTGCGGCGGGTGCGAGCAGGAGCGACAGCAGCAACGGGCAGCCGGGACGAAACACGCCGCCAAGATTAGCCGTTTGCTTCAGACTATGGGCAATGAGCCCGTCGGCCGACAAGCCATCCGCCCGCCGCGCGCGGGACAGCCTGCCGCCCGGGCCGAACGACGCGTCATTGCAGGGTTTCTTCGGTGTGTTCCTGTACAGCCGCCGGGCGCTGTCGCTCGTCTGGACGACCAATCGGCGGCTGACGATCGCGATCGGGGTGCTCACCGGGCTGGCCGGGGTGCTGCCGGCCGCGGTGGCCTGGGTCGGCGCGCGCATCGTCGATGCCGTGGTGACCGCGGTGTCGAGCACCCACGACCCGTCGGTCGCGTTGCGCTTCGTCGTCGTCGAGGGCGTGCTGGTCGCCGCGGTGGCGGCCGCGCAGCGCATGCTGTCGCTGTGCCAGTCGTTGCTGCGCGCGCAGCTCGGCCAGCGCGTCAACGTGATGATCCTCGAGAAGGCGCTGACGCTCGATCTCGCCCATTTCGAGGATTCCGAGTTCTACGACAAGCTGACGCGCGCCCGTCGCGAGGCATCGAGCCGCCCGCTGTCGCTCGTCATGCGCACCTTCGGGCTCGCGCAGAACGCGGTCTCGATCGTCAGCTTCGCCGTGCTGCTCGCGCAGTTCTCGCCATGGGCGGTCGTCGTGCTGATCATCGCCGGCCTGCCCGCGTTCGTGGCCGAGACCAAGTTCTCCGGTGATGCGTTTCGCCTCTTTCGCTGGCGCTCGCCCGAGACGCGCATGCAGGCCTACCTCGAGACGGTGCTCGCGCGCGAGGACTACGCCAAGGAGGTCAAGCTCTACGGCCTCGGCGAGCGTTTCCTCGAGCGCTATCGCGACATCTTCCGGCGCCTCTACAAGGAGGACCGCGCGCTCGCGATCCGCCGCGACGCGTGGGGGCTCGGTCTCGGCTTGATCGCGACGCTGACGCTCTATGGCGCCTACGCCTGGATCGCGATCGAGGCGGTGCGCGCGGTCATCACGCTCGGCGAGATGACCATGTACCTGATGCTGTTCCGCCAGGGCCAGTCCGCCGTATCGGCGAGCCTCACGGCGATTGGCGGCATGTACGAGGACAACCTGTACCTGTCGACCCTGTACGAGTACCTCGAGACCGAGCTGCCGGGCGAGGGCGGCGAGCTGGTCTACGGCCCGCACCCCGAGGACGGCGTGCGTTTCGAGGACGTCGAGTTCCGCTATCCGGATGCAACCGAACCGGCGGTGAGCGGCATCAACCTGCATCTGCCGCCCGGGGCGAGCGTCGCGCTGGTCGGCGAGAACGGCTCGGGCAAGACCACGCTCATCAAGCTGCTGACACGCCTGTATCGGCCGACCCGTGGCCGGATCCTTCTCGACGGGCTCGATCTCGAACAATGGGACGGCGATGCGCTGCGCGGGCGCATCGGGGTCATCTTTCAGGACTTCGTGCGCTACCAGATGCAGGTCGGGGAGAACATCGGCGCGGGCGACGAGGAGTATTTCGAGGACGAGGAACGCTGGCGCGTGGCCGCCGGGCGCGGGCAGGCCGACGAGTTCATCGAGATGCTTCCCGCAGGCTACCAGACCCAGCTCGGCAAGTGGTTCCGCGGCGGTCGGGACCTCTCGGGCGGGCAGTGGCAGAAGATCGCGCTGTCACGCGCGTTCATGCGTACGCGCGCCGATATCCTGGTGCTCGATGAGCCGACTGCCGCCATGGACGCGCAGGCCGAGGCCGACGTCTTCGAGCACTTCCGCAAGCTCGCCGAAGGGCGGATCACGATCCTCATCTCGCACCGCTTCTCCACCGTGCGCATGGCCGACCAGATCGTCGTGCTCGAGCGCGGGCGCATCATCGAGCGCGGCAGCCACGCGGAGCTGGTTGCGCTCGGCGGCAGGTACGCGCACCTGTTCGCGCTGCAGGCGAAGGGGTATCGGTGAACGGCGCCGCCGGAGTGCGGCGCGTGGCTCAGGGCCCGCCGACGAGCGGCTGGCGGCGGAAGCTGAACGGGGCATCCAGCGCCTTCGCCCAGGCCGCGTCGCGGCCATAGACGTCGCGCCGGAAATTCACCACGCCCAGCGGATCCACCCAGGCCGTCCAGTAGGCAAGGATGATCGGGACGCGCCGTCGCAACGTGACGTTCTGTATCTCGCCCCGCTCGATTGTCGCGGCGATCGCCTCGTCGTTCCAGTTCACCGGGTCGTCGAGCAGCAGCCTGGCGAGTTCGAGCGGCTGTTCGATGCGCACGCAGCCCGAGCTGGTGGTGCGCGTGTCCCTGTCGAACAGCGATTTCGACGGCGTGTCGTGCAGGTAGACGTTGTACGGGTTCGGGAACATGAATTTGACGCGTCCGAGCGCGTTGTCCGGCCCCGGATCCTGACGCAGCGTATACGGGATGTGGCCGGTCCTGAACCGCGACCAGTCGACGCTGCCTGGATCGATCACGGCGCCGCTTGAATCGAGCACCTTGAGCCCGCGGCGCGTAATCGAGTAGGGATCGCGGCGCGCGGCGGGCAGGATGTCATTGCGGATGATGGTGGGCGGCACGGTCCATGTGGGATTGAACACGAGATAGGTGAGTTCGGAGCGGTACTCCGGGGTTTCTCGGTAGGGCGTGCCGACCTGTGCGCGATTGCGCCACAGGACCTCGTCGCCGCGCAGGTAGGCGGCTTCGGCGCCCGCGATGTTGACGACCAGGAATTCCTCCGGCATCTGGTACAGCAGCACGCGGCCGCGGTCGAGATTGACCCGGAGCTGGCGAATGCGGTCTTCGACGGGCACGCGCAGCTCGGCCTGGGTGCCCCTGCCGATGCGGCCGTCGACATTGAGTCCCATGCGCTTCTGGAAGCGCCTGACGGCATCGACCAGCATGGCGTCGTACAGCAACGGATCGCCAGCCGGCGCCGCCTGCGGCTCCGGCGGGGGAGGCGCTGCGAGGTCGCCGGTCGCGACAAGCAGTTCGCGCAGCACCGGGACCCGCGCGTCACTCGTGCCCGGCTCGAGGGTCGGGCCCTCGGGCAGTTCGGGCCAGCCGCCTGCGAGCGCGACGCGCCGCATTTTCGCCAGCTCGCCGCGCAGTGCCTCATACAGCGGATGCGCGGGCCGCGCGCGTTCGATCTGTCGGTAGAGCTGCCCGGTGGCGAGCACTGCCTCGAGTTCCGAGGCGGCATCGAGCCCGGGCAAGCTGCGGCTCATGTTCCAGCCTGCGCTGAACTGCTCGGGATCGACTTTGCCGAACCACAGGTGGTAGCCGAGGCGCAGGATCGCGTCGGTCAGCAGCAGTTCGAAGTCGGCGCGCCCGAAGTCGGTCGTGTCCGCCAGGCGCATCTGGGGCCGCATCTGCGCGAGCACGGCGAGGTGGTAATCGGCAGGGCTCAGGCCGTCGTCGGCGCTGTCGACGATCGCGCGCAGCAGGTCATCGACGTTGCGTGGATCGGTCCAGGCGGGCGCGAAACCGCGCCGCGTATAGAAGTCGGCGATCGCGGCGGTTGCCGCGATGGGTTGGCCGCGGATCGACAGTTCGCCCTGGAGGACCGCGGTCGAAACGCGCGCCTCGATCGCCGCCGCCAGGGCAGTGGTCTGCGCCCGCGCGTGCGGGACAGGCCACGCGCAGAGCATCAGGAGGACCAGCAACGACGTCGACTTGTTTGACATAACAGTTCGCAGAAAATTCACACTCTGTGATGCAACCACTTGACTTGCGCTCTGATATGCTCGGCGCAAGCCGGCATCCGACTGGGCGGATGCCTCAGAAACCAGAATCTTCAATCCAGGGGGACATTAATGAAGCATCAATTATCCGTGCTGCTGTGCGCTGCGAGCCTCGCGGCGTTCGCCGCACAAAGTTCCGCGGCTCCAGCGGCCGCGGGCTCACTTCCTGATGCCACCGCGCTCGCCCTGGCGACGCCGGTCATCGGATCGCGCAAGATCGACCCCTCGCTCGCTGACGTCAAGGGCGAGATCGACGTGATCGTGCAGCTGGCCGGAAAGCCGCTCGCGGTCGCCAATGGCCAGAATTCCAAGAGCCTGGGCGGCTTGCTCAACCGCCAGCAACAGCGCGTGCACAGCGCCACGCTGTCGCGCGACCAGGACGCGATGCTCGCCCGCCTGCTGGCGCTCGGCGGCCGGGAAGTGGGTCGCACGCGCATCGCCTACAACTCGGTGATCGTGCGCATCGATGCCGAGCAGCTCTATTCGGTCGCGAGCTACCGCGACGTCGTGTCGGTGCGGCCGACCCGCGAGTACAGCCTCGACCTGACCGCCACCGTCCCCTACATCGGCGCGGCGATCGCGCAGGCGCAGGGCGCCACCGGCGCCGGCGTCACCGTCGGCGTGATCGATTCGGGCATCGACTACACGCACTACAACCTCGGCGGTGAAGGCACGTTGGCCGCCTATGAAGCTGCGTACGGCAGCTCGATCGTCGATTCGCGCAACACCACGCGCGACGGACTGTTCCCGACCAGCAAGGTCGTCGAGGGCCACGACTTCATCGGCGAGCAGTGGCCGAATGCAGCGGCGGTCCAGGACGATGACCCGATCGACTTCCAGGGCCACGGCACGCACGTCGCCGACATCATCGGCGGCCTGTCGGCCGACGGCCTGCACAAGGGCGTGGCGCCCGACGTCAAGCTCATCGCCGCCAAGGTCTGCAGCTCCGTTTCGACGTCCTGCAACGGCGCGGCGATGTTGCAGGCGCTCGACTACATGCTCGATCCCAACGGCGACGGATCGATGGACGACGCGGTCGACGTGATCAACATGTCGATCGGTTCCAGCTACGGCCAGATCGAGGACGACACTGCGCTCGCGAGCATCAATGCCGTGAATGCCGGCGTCGTGGTCGTGGCCTCGGCCGGCAACAGCGCCGACCGGCCGTTCATCACCGGCTCGCCGGGCTCGACTCCCGAAGTCCTGAGCGTGGCGCAGACAGAAGTGCCGGGCGCGCTGGCGTACCCGCTCGTCATCGATTCGCCGGCGAGCATTGCCGGCACCTACACCAACACGGCCACCGTCGAGTGGGCACCCATTGCGGGCACCACCAGCGGCGAGGTCGTGCCGGTTGCCGGCCTGGCCTGCGATGCGGGCTCGGTACCGGCCACGGTGGCGGGCAATATCGCGTTGATCAATCGCGGCACCTGCGCGATCAGCCTCAAGGTCGCCAATGCGACGGCTGCCGGCGCGACCGCCGTGATCCTCGGCCTCGTCGCCCCGGGCGACGCCGTGTCGTTCTCGAATGGCGGCGAGTGCAGCGGCCAGTGCGTGCCCACGCTCGTGGTCACGCAGGCGGTCGCCAATTCGATCCGCGCGGCGACCAACGCCGGGAATGTGGTGTCGGCCACGATTTCGGAGGCCAATGCGCAGTCGCGCCAGGGCTGGATCGTCGGCACCTCCTCGCGTGGACCGTCGACGAGCTTCGCTGCGATCAAGCCCGAAATCGGCGCGCCGGGCGCGTCGGTGTCGGCGATCGCCGGCAGCGGCAACGGCGAGGAAGCCTTCGGCGGCACGTCGGGCGCCGCGCCGATGGTGTCGGGCGCGGCCGCGCTGCTGCTTTCGAAGAACCCCTCGCTGACGCCGACCCTGGTGCGCGCGCTGCTCGCCAACACGGCCGATCCGGAGGTGTATCAGCGGGCGCCGTCCGGTGAGGACAAGATCCTCGTGCCGATCACCCGCATCGGCGGTGGCGAGGTGCGTGTCAACAAGGCGCTCGCGGCCACGACGGCGATGTGGGACGCGGCGACCAAGACGCCCGCGCTGTCGTTCGGCTATCACAGCGTCAGTTACCCGAAAGTGCTCCGGCGCACCGTCAAGGTACGCAATTTCTCGAACAAGACGCGCCGCTATTCGGTGCAGAAGTCGTTCCGTTATGCTGACGACGCGAGCAGCGGCGCGGTCACGATATCGGCCCCGTCGACCGTCACGGTTCCGGCCAACGGCACCGCGACCTTCAGGGTGACCCTGTCGATCAATCCGGCGAAGCTCGGCGACTGGCCGTACACCGGAGCCGGCGGCTCGCAGGGCGGCAATGGCGCGCTGCTGCAGGCCGCGGAGTACGACGGCTACCTGACCCTGAAGAACGGTGCCGACAGCGTGCACGTGCCGTGGCACGTATTGCCGAAGAAGGCGGCACTGGTGCAGGCGATCGGCGCCGGGGTCGTCATTCCGCAGGACCACACTTCGGCGCAGCTGCCGCTGCTCAATCTGGCGCCCGCCAAGGCAGGTGTGGTCGAGCCGTTCGCACTGCTCGGCACGAGTGCCCGCATTCCGCGCTCGCAGCTGCCGGGCCCCGGCGAGAACTTCGCCGTGGTCGACATGCAGGCGCTCGGTGCGCGCCTCGTGGGCATCGGCGGTGGCCAGTTCGGCCTCCAGGTCGCGGTCAGCACCTACGGCACCCGCGCCCACCCGAGCTATCCGGCCGAGTTCGACGTGTATCTCGATGTCGACGCCGACGGCGTCGACGATTTCGTGCTCTACACGGCCGAACTGACGGGCTTTGCCGCCACCGGACAGACCGCGGTGTACGTGTACAACCTCAGGACCGGCACGGCCGCGGCGTATTTCTACGCCGACACCGATCTCGAGTCGGGCAACGTGATCCTGACCGCGCCGCTGTCGGTCATGGGCGCCAGCCCGAGTTCGCAGATGGTCATCTCGGCCCTGGCGTTCGACAACTACTTCACGGGCAACCTGACCGACTACATCGACGGCAAGGTGTTCACACCGGGTCTGCCGCGCTTCGATGTGTCGGCACCGCCGGCCGCGGGCGTGGCGCCGCTCAGTCTCACGATGCTGACGGTGACGGCACCGGAGGGTGGTGAGACGGCTTCGCCGTCGCAGGAAGGCCTGCTGTTCTTCTACCGCGACGCCAACGTGGGCCTCGAAGCCGACGTGGTTCCGGTCGAGAAGCGCTGACCGGCTTGGTACCGGCGCCCCGGCGGAGCAATCCGCCGGGGCGTTTTTTTTGCCTACTGCGCGCGGCGCGCCTCGAGCTCCTCCCAGCGCGCCATGGCCGCCTCGATGTCGTGGTCGATCGCGGCGAGCCGTGCCGCATCGTCGCGGGCGCGTGCGGGGCCGGCGCGATGGTAGTCCGGCGCGCACATCGCGGCGGTGAGCGCGGATTTCTCCGCCTCGAGCGACTCGATTGCCGCCGGCAGCGCATCGAGCTCCTTCTGTTCGCGATAGCCGAAGCGCTGCCGCACGCGCGTGCGATCGCGCACCGGCGCGGCGCTGGTTGCGCCCTCGCGCGGCGCCACGCCGCGCTGCGCAAGCCAGTCGCTGTACCCGCCGACGTACTCGCGCCAGCGCCCGTCGCCTTCGGCGACGAGGGTCTGGGTCACCACATTGTCGAGGAACTCCCGGTCATGGCTCACGAGCAGCAGCGTGCCGCCGTAGCCCTGCAGCGTTTCCTCCAGCAGCTCGAGGGATTCCATGTCGAGGTCGTTGGTCGGCTCGTCGAGCACCAGCAGGTTGGCGGGCTGCGCGAACAGGCGGGCGAGCAGCAGGCGGTGGCGCTCGCCGCCGGAGAGCATGCGCACCGGGGAGCGCGCCCGGCGCGACGGGAACAGGAATTCGGCGAGGTAGGTCGTGACGTGCTTGCGCACCCCGCCCACCTCGACCCAGTCGGAGCCGGGACTGATGGTCTCGGCGACCGTGCGCTCGGGATCGAGCTGCGAGCGCAGCTGGTCGAAGTAGGCGACCCGCAGGTTGCTGCCGGTGCGCACGGTACCCGAGTCCGGCTCGAGTTCGCCCAGCATGAGGCGCAGTAGCGTCGTCTTGCCGGCGCCGTTGGGCCCGATCAGGCCGATGCGATCGCCGCGCATGATGCGCATCGACAGGTCCCGCACGATCGGCCGCGCGCCGAAGCTGACGCTCACGCGGTCGAGCTCGATGACGAGCCGGCCTGAACGATCGCCCGCAGCGAGCGTGAAGCGCACGTCGCCCGTGCGTTCGCGGCGCCTGCTGCGCTCGAGGCGCAGCATCTCGAGCCGCCGCACGCGCCCCTCGTTGCGCGTGCGGCGCGCCTCGACGCCCTGCCTGATCCAGGCTTCCTCCTGTTTCCAGAATTTGTCGAAGCGGCGGTTCGCGACCGCCTCGGCGGCGAGCTCCTGTGTCTTCGCGCGCTCGTAGGCCGCAAAATTGCCGGGATATGAGCGCAGTACACCGCGATCGAGTTCGACGATGCGAGTCGCGACGCGATCGAGGAAGCGGCGATCGTGCGTCACGACGACGAGCGTCGCAGCGCCGGCCGCCAGTGCCTCGAGCTGCTCGATGCCGGCGATGTCGAGATGGTTCGTCGGCTCATCCAGCAGCAGGAGGCCGGGCTCGAGCGCGAAGGCGAGGGCGAGTGCGGCGCGCTTGCGTTCCCCGCCCGACAGGCCGCTCGACGGCTGCCCCGGCGCGAGGCCGAAGCGGTCGAGCTGCGCCGTGACGCGCACCGTGAGCGCGGCGCGCGCGGCCTCGTCGAGGCGTTCGGCGCCGCCGCGCAGCGCGAGGCTCGCGCCGAGCGTGGGTGCCGCCGGCAGATCGGGCTCCTGCTCGACGAGCGCGACGGAGAGGCCGTCGCGACGCTGCACTTCGCCTGCGTCGAGGTCCTGGCGTCCCGCGAGGACAGCCAGCAGCGAGGACTTGCCCGTGCCATTGCGCCCGATGAGGCCGATGCGCTCGCCGGCCGTGACATGAAGGTCGGCGCCGTCGAGCAGCGGCAGCAGGCCGAAGGCGAGGTGGGCATCGAGTAGCGCGATACGGGTCATCCGTACAAGATAGCGCGCGCGGCGCGGGCCGTCCGGCCTGTGTAATAATCACCGCACAAAAGCCCCACGAACGGACCGCCCCTGCGCGACCGGAGCCCGAGATGAACCTGTTTTCAGCCCTGATGCCTCGCGAGGGCCAGTTCTTCACGCTGTTCAACGAACATGCCGCACTGATCGTCAAGGGCGGCAGGGAGCTCTTCGAGCTGCTGCAGGACTACGGCGATGTGGATGGCCGGGCCGCCCGCATTTCCCGCATCGAAACGATCGAACACGATGCCGATCGCGTCACGCGCGAGGCGGTCGAGCTGCTGCACCGGTCCTTCGTCACGCCGTTCGACCGGGACGTGATCCACAGGCTGATTTCCCGCATGGACGACATCCTGGACCTGATCCAGGACACCGCGGAGACGCTGGTGCTCTACGACATCCAGCACCTCACTGCCGAGGCGATCCATCTCGCCAATCTCGTGCAGATCTGCTGTGAGCGGGTCGAGGCGGCGATCGGGCTGCTCTCCTCGATGAAGAACGCCAAGGAGATCATGAAGATCAGCCTCGACATCGACGGACTCGAATCCGATGCCGACCGCGTGATGCGCGGGGCGGTCTCGAAGCTGTTCCGCGACGAGCGAGACGATCGCCAGCTGATCAAACTGAAGGCCGTGTACGAACTGCTCGAGGCGACGACCGACAAGTGCCAGGACGTCGCGAACGTGATCGAAGGCGTCGTGCTCGAGAACGGCTGACGATGAGCGGCGAAATCGTCCTGACGACCCTCGCGATGCTCGTCGTGCTCGCGTTGCTGTTCGACTTCATGAACGGCTTCCACGATGCCGCGAACTCGATCGCGACGGTGGTATCGACCGGTGTGCTGAAGCCGTACCAGGCGGTCGTCTGGGCCGCGATGTTCAATTTCGTCGCCATCGGCATCTTCCACCTGAAAGTCGCGACGACGGTCGGCAAGGGCATCATCGATCCCGACTTCGTCGACTATCACGTGATCTTCGGCGCGCTCGTCGGTGCGATCACGTGGAACGTGATCACCTGGTACTACGGAATCCCGTCGAGTTCCTCGCACGCCCTGATCGGCGGCATGATCGGTGCGGCGATGGCGAAGGCCGGCACCGCGCCGCTGCTCGCGCCGGGCATCATCAAGGTGTCGGCGTTCATCGTCGTGGCGCCGATGCTCGGCCTCGTGCTCGGCGCATTGTGGATGGTGGCGGTCTCATGGATCTGCCTGCGGTTCTCGCCGCACCGGGTCGACCGGGTGTTCAGGCGCCTGCAACTCGTGTCGGCGGCGCTCTACAGCATCGGCCACGGCAGCAATGACGCCCAGAAGACCATGGGCATCATCTGGCTGCTGCTGATCGCGGCCGGCGAGACGACGCGCGACCACCTGCCGGTATGGGTGATCATCAGCTGCTATGCCGCGATCTCGATCGGTACTTTGTTCGGGGGCTGGCGGATCGTGAAGACGATGGGGCAGCGCATCACGAAGCTGCGGCCGGTCGGCGGCTTTGCGGCCGAATCGGCCGGCGCGCTGACCCTGTTCGGCGCCACGTCATTCGGCATTCCGGTCTCGACGACCCACACCATCACCGGGGCCATCATCGGCGTCGGTACGGCCCAGCGCGCGTCCGCCGTGCGCTGGGGCATCGCCGGCAACATCGTACTCGCATGGCTGGTCACGATTCCCGCCTCGGCGTTCTTCGCCGCGATCGCGTGGTGGATCGGGATGAGGATGTTCTGAGCCGGCGAATGCGCCCAGCCCACGGGCGCACAGCGAACCGGCACGGCCGCGGGTGCTGACGGCCGAGCGCGTATTCCCGTCCGGGAAGCCCGCGCAGCGGTCGGGTCGGCGAAGAGTGCCCCGGTAGCTTACAATGCCTCCATGAGCGAACTCGGCAACAGTTTTGACGCGGCCTTCAGCAAGGCGGTCGATCTAGGTAACAAGATCGCCGACAAAGACAAGGACGCGGATCTGTGGGACATCGCCGACGGCCTGCTCGCCGGCGCGGTGCAGTACTGGCTCTATTCGCGACAGCCCTGCGGCGACCCGCGCTGCCAGGACTGTATGCCGATCAGCACTGCGACCGGTCGCATGGCCGAATTGAAGCGACTGATGGAGGAACTCGCGAGCGAGAGCGAGTACTTCCACACGCCGACCGATTCCAACGCGGGGCGCGCCTAGGACCCCTGGGCCTGGCGTTCGAGGCCCGCGGCCGGGGCCGTCACCTCGTCGAGCGCGGCCTCAAGGATTTCGAGCCCCTCCTCGAGCAGCGCGTCCTCGATCGTCAGCGGCGCGAGGAAGCGGATCACGTTGGAGTGGATCCCGCACGAGAGGATCACGAGCCCACGCCTGGCCGCGGCCTGGACGAGCTGTTTCGTCAGCTCAGCATCGGGGGCGTCCGCCTTGCGGTTCCTGACGAGCTCCATCGCCACCATCGCACCGAGACCGCGCACCTCGCCGATGCAGGCATGGCGCGCCTGCAGCGCCTTCAGGCGCGTCACTATCCGCTCGCCGAGCACCACGGCGCGCGCAGCGAGCTGCTCGCGCTCGATCACCTCGAGGACCGCGAGCCCTGCGGCACAGCCGAGCGGTGAGCCCGCGTAAGTGCCCCCGAGGCCGCCCGGTGCGGGCGCATCCATGATTTCGGCCTTGCCGATCACGGCCGACAGCGGCACGCCACCGGCGAGGCTCTTGGCCACCGTCATCAGGTCCGGCTCGATACCGGCATGCTCGATCGCGAACATGCGGCCGGTGCGCACAAAGCCGGTCTGGATCTCGTCGGCGATGAGCAGGATGCCGTGCCGGTCGCACAACGCGCGCAGGCGTCGCAGGAAGTCGGCCGGCGCCACGTAGAAGCCACCTTCGCCGAGCACCGGCTCGATGATGATCGCGGCGACGCGCGCCGGGTCGACGTCGGCCTTGAACAGTTGCTCGAGCGCAGCGAGCGAATCGTCCGCACTGACGCCGTGGTACGCGATGGGAAAGGGCGCGTGGAAAACCTCGGGCATCATCGGCCCGAATCCCGCCTTGTAGGGCATCACCTTGCCGGTGAGTGCGCTGCAGGCGAGGGTGCGGCCGTGAAACCCGCCGGCGAAGGCGATCACCGCCGAGCGGCGCGTGTGGTAGCGCGCGATCTTGATCGCGTTCTCGACCGCCTCGGCGCCAGTGGTGAGGAAGATCGTCTTCTTCGGCGTCGCGCCCGGCGCGAGCGCATTGAGCGCCTCGGCGAGCGCCACATAGCTCTCGTAAGGCGTGACCTGGAAGCAGGCGTGGGTGAGGCGCCCGATCTGCGCCTCGAGCGCGGCCTCGACCGCCGGATGGCGATGCCCGGTGTTCAGCACGGCGATGCCGCTTGCGAAGTCGATGTAGCGGCGGCCCTCGACGTCCCGGATCTCGGCGTTGCGGGCGTAATCCGCGTAGATCGCGGTGCTGTTGCCGACGCCGCGCGGTATCGCCGCCTCGCGCCGTTTCTGCAGGTCGCTGTTGCTGCTCATGCCAGGTTGTGCCTCGCGAGGGGAAGGGAGCGCAGGCGCCGGCCGGTCGCCGCATGGATGGCGTTGCAGATGGCCGGCGCGACCAGTGCCGTGGCGGGTTCACCGATGCCACCGGGTGGCTCGTCGCTCTCGATCAGATGGGTTTCGATGACCGGCACCTCGTTCATGCGCACGACGCGGCAGTCGTGGAAATTGCTCTGCTGAACGCGGCCGCCCTGGACGTTGATCTCGCCCCACAGCGTGGCCGACAGGCCGAACAGGATCGCGCCCTCGACCTGCGCGACGACGATCGTGGGGTTCACCGCCCGGCCGCAGTCGACCGCGCAGACGATGCGATGCACCTTCACCTTGCCGTCCTCGAGCGAGATTTCGGCCACCTGTGCCATGTAGGTGCCGTAGCCCTCCATGACGGCGATCCCGCGGAAGCGGCCCGGCTGGTCCTTGCCGTAGCCGGAGCGGCGCAGTGCGACCTCGAGTGCGCCCAGGTAGCGTGGCTGCTTTGCGAGCAACGCGCGGCGGAATGCCGCCGGCTCCTGGCCGGCGGCGAGCGCGAGCTCGTCCATGAAGCTCTCGGCGACGAAGCAGTTGAGTGCGTGGCTCACCGAGCGCCAGTAGCCCACGCCGAGCCCGACTTCGTGCGGCACCCAGTCGACCAGCACGTTCGGCACGTCGTAGGGATAATTGGCTGCGGCCTCGACCGCGAACGGATCGACGCTACCCGGCGGCACGGCGCCGGGGAAGACGCGCGCGGTGATCGACGGTCCGACGATATGGAACTTCCAGGCGACCAGCTTGCCGTCGCGATCGAGTCCGCCCGCCACGGTGTCATAGGCCGGCGGGCGGTAGAAGTCGTGGGTCGTATCGTCCTCGCGCGTCCACAGCAGTTTCACCGGCTTGCCGACGGCCTTGGAGGCCTCGACGGCCGCGGGCACGAAATCGACCTCGAGCCGCCGGCCGAAGCCCCCGCCCAGGAAGGTCGTATGGACGTTCACCTGCGCGGGCTCCAGCCCCGCAGCGTGTGCCGCAGCCGCCTGGGCTGCGCCCTGTGCCTGCGTCGGCAGGTAGATATCGCAGCCGTCGGCGCGCACGTCGGCTGTGCAGACCTGCGGCTCGAGGGTCGCGTGCGCGAGCATCGGCAACTGGTATTCGGCGCGCACGACCTTCGCCGCGGTGGCGAGCGCGGCATCGGCATCGCCCTCCTGGCGTGCGATGATGCCATTCCCCGCGGCAGCCTTCTTCAGCCCGCGCAGGATCGCGCCGTCGTTCAGCGCCGTACTCGCGCTGCCGTCCCACTCGACCTTCAGCGCACTGCGCGCCTGCAGCGCCTGCCACCAGCTGTCCGCGACGACGGCGATGCCCGAACTCGTCGGCACGACGGCCTGCACGCCCGGCATGGCCCGGGCCGCGGCGTCATCGACGCTCCTTGCCATGCCGCCGAGCATCGGCGGCATGGCGAGCGACGCATACAGCATGCCGGGCAACCTGACGTCGATGCCGTAGATCGCCGAGCCGTCGACCTTCGCCGGCGTGTCGAGCCGGGCGGAAGGCTTGCCGATCCACCTGAATGCGTCCGGGTCCTTCAGCCTGAGGTCGGTCGGCACGGGCAGGGCGGCGGCGGCCTCTGCCATCTCGCCATAGGTGTAGCGCTTGCCGAAGGAGGAGATGATTTCGCCGTTCTCGACCCGACAGGAGCTCGCCGTGGTTTTCCACTCGCGCGCCGCGGCGGTCTTCAGCATCTCGCGTGCCTGTGCGCCGGCCATGCGCAGTTTCTCCCAGCCATCGCGCAGGCTGGTGCTGCCGCCCGTGATCTGGCCGCCGAGCAGCGCATTGACGTAAGCGGCGCCTGCCGGTGCGAAGGCGACCTGGATGCGTTGCGGGTCGACCTCGAGTTCCTCGGCGAGCAGCGTCACGAGGCCCGTATACACGCCCTGGCCCATTTCGGAGCGGTCGCACAGGAAGTGGATGGAATTGTCGGTGCCGATGCGCAGCCACGCATTCGACTCGATGATCCGGGTCTCGCCGTCCGTTGCGCCGGGCTTCGAGCAGCCGGCGAGGTCAATTGCCAGGACGAGCCCGCCGACACCGACGGCGCTACTCTTCAGGAAGTCGCGCCGCGACAGCGCACTCCAGCCGGGCCGGGCGTTCATGACCGCGTCTCCGCGGCGAGTTCGGCGGCGCGATGGATCGCCGCGCGGATGCGCTGGTAGGTGCCGCAGCGACAGATGACGCCGGACATCGCGGCGTCGATGTCTGCATCGGTCGGTCGCGGGTTGCCCGCGAGCAGCGCGGTCGCCGACAAGATCTGGCCGGACTGGCAGTAGCCGCATTGGGGCACGTCGAGTTCGATCCAGGCCCTCTGCACCGGGTGGCTGCGGTCGGCGGATAGACCCTCGATGGTGGTGATCTTTGCGGTCCCGACCGCGCTGACGGGCGTGACGCAGGCGCGGACCGGCCGGCCGTCGAGGTGGACGGTACACGCGCCGCACAGGGCCATGCCGCAGCCGAATTTGGTGCCGGTGAGCCCGATCGCGTCGCGCAGAACCCACAGGAGCGGTGTCTCCGGGTCGATGTCCACCGCGCGATCAGTGCCATTGACGTTGATCGTAAGCATAGAGATCTCCCGCAGACTTGCTGCTGGCCGGTGCCCAATATAGTCCCATTGGCCCGAGGGCGGCCAATGCGGCCCCGGGCTACCGTGCTGCTAGAATTTCCCTTCGTTCACGGGGAGGCGAGATTGAACCCGATCAATGCGGAAGTCGTCATCATAGGCGCGGGCCCCTGCGGCCTGTTCCAGGTCTTCGAACTCGGTCTGCTGGGCATTTCGGCCCATGTGCTCGATTCACTGCGGGCACCGGGTGGCCAGTGCACCGAGCTGTATCCGGACAAGCCGATCTATGACATCCCGGCGCTGCCGGTGTGCGGCGCCCAGGAACTCATCGACAGGCTGATGCAGCAGGCACAGCCGTTCCACCCGCAGTTCCACCTCGGTTCCGAGGTGTGCGAGCTGCGGCGGCTCGATTCGGGGCGCTTTCACGTGCGCAATGCGGCGGGCACGACCTTCGATGCCGGCGCCGTGGTGATCGCCGCGGGCGTGGGCTCGTTTCAGGCACGCCAGATCGGCGTCGAGGGGGCCGCGCAGTTCGAGGGCAAGCAGATCCATTACCGCGTGCGCAACGCGGCCGACTTCCTCGGCAAGCGCCTCGTGATCTTCGGCGGTGGCGATTCCGCGCTCGACTGGGTCAACGAGTTCGCCGGCAAGGGCACCTTCGTGACCCATGTGCACCGGCGTGCGGAGTTCCGCGCGGCCCCCGCGTCGGTGGCGCGGATGCGCGAACTGGAGTCGGCGGGCAAGCTGCGCCACATCGAGGGGCTCGCGCATGCGTTGATCGTCGATGGCGCCGGCACCGACGCCGCGAAACTGCGTGGCATCGAGGTGAAGGCGCGCGACGGCACCATGCATGCGCTCGAGGCCGACCACGTGTTCGCCTTTTTCGGCCTGCATCCGAAGCTGGGGCCGATCGCGGAGTGGGGGCTCGAGCTCGAGAAGAAAGCGCTCAAGGTCGACACCGAGAAATTCCAGACGTCGGTACCCGGCATTTTCGCGGTCGGCGACATCAACACCTATCCCGGCAAGAAGAAGCTGATCCTGTCGGGTTTCCACGAGGCGGCGCTGGCGGCGTTCGCGATCCAGCATCACCTCTACCCGGCGAAGAAGCAGTTCCTGCAGTACACGACGACGAGCCCTGCGATCCAGAAGCGTCTCGGCGTCACGGGAAGTTGAGCACGATGGACCTGCGCGTTGCCGAGCTGCTGCGGGAGTTCGAGCTCGAACGCATCGAGGTGAACCTGTTCCGCGGCGAGAGCCGCGACATCGGCGCGCCCCAGGTGTTCGGCGGGCAGGTGCTCGGTCAGGCGCTGATGGCCGCGTATGCCACCGTCGAGTCGCACGACGTGCATTCATTGCACGCCTATTTCCTGCGCCGCGGCGACTTCAACGCGCCGATCGTCTACCACGTCGACCGGGCACGCGATGGCCACAGTTTCGATGCGCGGCGCGTGGTCGCGATCCAGCACGGCGAGCAGATCTTCAACCTGTCGGCGTCATTCCAGGTGCGCGAGCCCGGCCTCGAGCACCAGGTGCCGATGCCCGATGTCCCGCCGCCCGAGGAGCTGACAGACGACGGTACGCCGCCGGCCGCGGTGCTCGAGCAATTGCCCGAGAAGCAGCGGCGCATGTTCGAGCAGCAGCGCCCCTTCGAGTTCCGCGTGGTCGAGCCCTTCGACTACGTGCGGCCGCAGCAGATGGCGGCGACGCAGCACGTCTGGTTGCGTGCCGTCGGGCGCCTGCCCGATGACGAGCACCTGCACCGCTGCCTGCTCGCCTATGTCTCGGATTACAGCCTGCTTGCGACAGCCGTGCGCCCCCATGGCACGGCGTACCTCTCGGGGCAGCTGATCATGGCGAGTATCGACCACGCCATGTGGTTCCACCGGTCCCCGCGTGTCGACGACTGGCTGCTCTACTCGATGGACAGCCCCAGTGCTTCCGGCGCGCGCGGCTTCGCGCGCGGCACGCTGCACAGTCGCGACGGGCGGCTGATCGCCAGCACGGCGCAGGAAGGCCTGATCCGGGTGGCAAAGCCGCAGCAATGAACGCGCTGCGACCCCTCGCTTTAGTGGCGATTGCGGTCGTTGCCTCCGGGATCGCCAGCGCAACCGATGCCGACGAGGTCGCCGTGCTCGCGAGCTGGTGGCCCGGCATCTACGACACCTCGGAGCAACTGGTCTTCAGCCGCGGCGGGGATTCCGCGCGCGCCGAGGGTTCCGAGCTGCGCGTGCGCACGATCGTGGCGCGCATCGAAGTGCCCTGGCTCGGCGAGCACGTGCTCTACACCGAAGAGTTCCTGCACGATGAGCCCGAGCGGCTGCGCCGGCAGGTGTTGCTGCGCCTCGCGCCGAATCCGGGCGGCGGGGTGCGCGTGCGCCAGTACACGCTGCGCAGTCCCCTGGACTTCAGGCACCTGCACCGCTCGCCACGCCAGATCGCGGGACTGCGCCTCGATGACCTCGAGGCGATCGTCGGCTGCGACCTCGTGTTGCGCCGGGAAGTCACGCAATTCGTCGGCGGCACGGAAGGCAACGCGTGCCGCGACGATGCGGCCGACGAGGCGCGTTACATCGACTATCGGCTGCTCGTGGGCGAGGACCTCTACTGGTATCGCAAACGGCGCTATTTCATTGCCGGCAACGAGCTCGAACACGAGATCGCCGGATTCACCTGGTTCCCGCTCTACCAGGCGCGGCTCTTCACCTGCCGCGTGCGCTGGTCGCCGAGCGGGCGCAAGGCCGAACTGCGTGACCTGCACAGCATCGACCTGCACGACCAGGGTGGCCGCGCGCGCTTTCGCACCCCGGAGGGACGCGACCTCGAAGTCGAAATGCACGCCGAGGACTGGCCGTTCGCGGGCGGGCGCGATGCGCTGATCCTGATGCTGAGCGAGGCGGGTGCTGCCGAGCCACTCGCGACGTCGTGGACCCGCATTGATGCCGATGCGATCACGCTCGCGCTCGGGTGGATCAACCTGCGCTGCGCGGCCATCGCGCCCGACCGGCCTGCGGTCGCAAGCTAGCGGAAAGTGCTTAAGCTGGCGTTCAGCTTGGTGCAGTAGACTTGCACGCAGTCCCACTGGGAGGTTTGCCGATGCTGCGCGCGATTCTGTCCACCGTGACCCTTGCCGTAGTCCTGTCAGCGCAGGCGCTGGCGGCTGATGCCGCGCCGACCGAGGCGCAGCTGAAGCGCGGCAAGCTGATGTTCATCCAGTGCCAGGCCTGCCATCAGCTGAAGGCAGGTGCCCCGGCGTCGGTGGGTCCGAATCTGAATGGCGTCGTCGGGCGCAAGGCCGCTTCGGCGCCGGACTTCAACTATTCCCCCGCGCTCAAGAAGGCGAACCTGACCTGGGATGTCGCGACCCTCGACAAGTGGCTGGAGCGTCCGGGCGCCCTCGTACCGGGCAACACGATGGCCTTTGCGGGCATGGCGAAGGCCGAAGACCGCACGGCCCTGATCGCGTGGCTCAGCGTTGAAGCCGCGCCTGCGACGGCGGCTGCCGCCAAGAAGTAAGGTCCGCAGGTTCAGCCGAGCCAGCGTAGGAGCGCGACGAGCCCCGCGACGGCGAGCGCCAGCGACACGATCGCGATCAGCACGATCGCGAGTGGCACGACGATCAGCATCAGCCGCGTGTCCCGCACCACACGCTGCGGGTCGCGCTGCCAGTCCTCGAGCAGCGTGACGTTGCGCTTGTGCGTCTTGAAGGCGAAGTCGAACAGGTCACCTGCCAGCGGCACGGCGCCGAGCGTCGCGTCGATGAGCACGTTCCCGAGCATCCTCACCTGCAGCATGAGCGGGGCGCCCATGCGACGCGCCACCAGTACGCCGTACGCGCCGAACAGCGCGCCGGCGAAGTCACCGATGCCGGGCACGAGCCCGATCAGCGCGTCGAAACCGAACCGCCAGCGCGTGCCGGGCACGCGAAACGCCTGGTCCAGCAGGACGCTCAACTGCCGGTAGCGCTGGTAGTGCGCGTCGCCCGTCATTGCACGGCGACCGCGCCGGGCGTGGCGGCCACGAACGCATCGACCTCCCTGCGCAGCAGGGCGTTGAATCCCGCCGGGTCCTCCATCATCAGGAAATGTCCGCGACCGCGCATGATCTCGGCGCGAAAACCCGGCACCTGCGAGCGTATCCGCGCGATGTCGGGGGCGCCGCGCAGGCTGGAGAGAATCGCGACGAGCGGCGCTGGCAATTCGGCGAGCGCCGGGCCGTAGTCGTATCTGTCCATGGCGATCAACGAGGCGATGGCCACTTCGGGCGGCGCGAGCGCGATGTCGTCGGCGATGCTGCGCGCAAAGGCCGGATTGGCGTCCGGCGCGAAATACTGCTGCGAGACGAGTTCGCGAACCGTGCCGATGTAATCCTCGCGCAGGCGCGCGACGCGTGCCGCGGCGGCGGCTTCCGCCCCTGCGCGGCGGGGCGCGCCGATGTCGTCGAAGGCTTCGACGCCGACGATGCCGATGACACGCGTGGGCGCACGCCGCGCCGTCTCGAGTGCCACGACGCCACCCATTGCGTGGCCGACGAGTACCACGGGGCCTTCGGGCAACTCCGCCAGCACGGCCGCAACGTCGTCGCCAAAAGCCTCGATGCTCCAGCTGGCGCGATTGCGGCCCGACGCGCCGTGGCCGGCGAGGTTGGGCGTGACGACGGTGTAAGTGCGTGACAGGTCGGCGACCTGCGCCCGCCAGTAGCTGGCATCGCCGGACCAGCCGTGGATCAGGACGATCAGCGGTTCACCCTGGCCATAGACGCGGTAGTCGATGTGCACGCGGTCGGGTGCATGTGCGATGCGCGGCGCACCGTCCGCGATCCGCATGCGCTGCGCCGCGGGGGCAGCGGCACCGGCGGGCGGCCCCGACGGCGGCTCGGCCTGGCGGCCGCAGCCGGCGAGAACCAGCACCGCGCCGGCCAAGTGGGCGCAGCGGCCGGCGGTGGACATTCAGCTGCTCCTGCCGGCCAGCCGGTCGGCTGTGGCGATCGCCGCCACTTCGGCGCGGATCGGCCCGACGAGCACCCTGTCGATGAACGACAGGATGCAGGCGATCATCATGACGGCCACCCTGTACCAGGCGGCGGCGGGGCGCGGCCAGCTCGATTCGGATCCGGTCATATGGCTTTCAGTACTTTGCCGGGATTCATGATGCCGTTGGGGTCGAGAGCGCACTTGATCGAGCGCATCAACTCGAGCTCGAGTGGTGGCGCATAGCGCGCGAGTTCGTCGACCTTCAGGCGCCCGATGCCGTGCTCGGCGCTGATGCTGCCGCCAAGCGAGGTGACGAGGTCGTGGACATGGCGGTGCAGTTCGTCGGCGGAGGCGACGAACGCCACCGGGTCCGCGCCACGGCGCGCGTTGACATTGAAATGCAGGTTGCCGTCGCCGACATGGCCGTAGGCCACCAGCACCGCCTGCGGCAGGCGCTCGGCGATCCACGCCGAAGCCTCTGCGACGAAGCGGGGCAGCGCGCCGATCGGCAGTGCCACGTCGTGCTTCAGGCTCGGGCCCTCGATGCGCTGCGCCTCCGGGATCGATTCGCGCAGGCGCCAGAACGCGGCGCGCTGGCGCTCGTTCTGCGCGAGTGCGGCGTCCTCGAGCAGCCCGCCGTCCATCGCATCGCTCAGCGCACTTTCGAGCATTGCGTCGACTTCGTCGGTCGCGCGCGAGGAACTCAGCTCGCACAGTACGCACCAGGCATATTCGCCGGCGAGCGGCTGCGCGACGCCGGGGATGTGGCGCGTGGTCAGTTCGATCGCGATGTTCGGGATCAGCTCGAAGGAGCTGACCCGATCGCCGCTCGTCTCGCGCAGCAGGTTGAGCAGGTCGACCGCCGCAGCGACGCTGCGCACGGCGACGAAGGCGGTGGCGAGCGCGCGCGGCCGCGGCGAGAGCTTGAGACTCGCCGCGGTGATCACCCCGAGCGTCCCCTCGGCGCCGACAAACAGCGATTTCAGGTCGTAGCCGGTGTTGTCCTTGCGCAGCTCGCCGAGCGTCGAGAGCACGCGGCCGTCGGCGAGCACCACCTCGAGGCCGAGCACCAGCTCGCGCGTCATGCCGTAGCGCACGACATTGAGTCCGCCCGCGTTGGTCGAAAGATTGCCGCCGATCTGGCAACTGCCCTCCGAACCGAGGCTCAGCGGGAAGTAGCGGTCGACCTCCAGGGCGGCCTTCTGCAGGTCGCCGAGGATGCAGCCGGCTTCCGCGACCAGCGAGTAGTTCACCGCGTCGACCGAGCGTATGCGCGCCATGCGGCCCAGCGACAGCACAACTTGGCGGCCGCTGTCGTCCGGGGTGGCGCCGCCGCAATAACCGGTATTTCCGCCCTGCGGTACGACGCCGATGCGCGTGCCGTTGCAGAAGGCGAGCAGCTGGGAGACCTCTCCGACCGTCGAGGGGCGCAGCACGGCGAGCGCCTTGCCTTCGTACAGCTTGCGGTGATCGACCAGGTAGGGGGCGGTGGCGTCGGCGTCGGTCAGCACGGCATCGTCGCCGACGATGCGACCGAAGCCGGCCAGCGCGACCTTTTCCGTAATGACAGGTGACATCAGCCCGCTGCGTGCGCCGCGCTGCGCTCCGGCAGGTTCAGGTTGCGGTGGCGGCACTTCATGAGCGCCCATCCTACCGCAAGTGGATCAACGCGGGCTCTTGATGCGCCGGGCGGAATGGTCGCGGGCCGAGATCGGCACCGGCTTCAGGTCCCAGATGATGCCGAGCCACGACAGCAGCTTCAGCATGTAATAGGTGATGTCGATCTCCCACCAATAGAAGCCCTGGCGCGCGGCGCTCGGGTAGTGGTGGTGATTGTTGTGCCAGCCCTCGCCGAGCGTGACGAGCGCCAGCAGCCAGTTGTTGCGGCTCGAGTCGCCGGTGCGGTAGCGCTGGCGGCCGAAGACGTGCGAGAGGGAATTGATCGTGTAGGTACCGTGGTAGCACGCCACAGTCGAGATGAAGAAACCCCAGACCAGCATCTGCCAGCCGTTCGTGCCGAGGTGTGGTGCAACGCGCTCGAGCAGTGCGCCGAGCGCGAACATCCCGATCGCGAGCAGCACCGGCACGAAGATGTCGAAGCGGTCGAGCCAGCGCAGCTCCGGGAACTGCAGCAGATCGCGCACCCGCTTCAGGTCCGGCACGAAGCCGCGCTTGGTCAGGAACCAGCCCATATGCGAGCGCAGGAACCCGTGCTGCAGCGGCGAGTGCGGGTCTTCCTTGCGGTCGGAGTAGGCGTGGTGCACCCGGTGGTGCGCGGCCCACCACAGCGGCCCGCGCTGCACGGCCGCAGCGCCGAGCACGCCGAACACGAACTGGCCGATGCGCGACGTCTTGAACGAGCGGTGCGAGAAGTATCGGTGATAGAAGCCCGTGATCGCGAACATGCGCGCGAAGTAAGCGATCACCGCAACCAGGATCGCCACCGGGCTCACCCCGACCGAAAACGCGAACAGGCACGCAAGGTGCATGCCGATGAACGGGATGATGCGCGCAAGATCGATGCGATCGTCGCCTGCCGCGCCGGCGCCGGCGCCGGCGCGCGCCGGGCTCACGTCGCCCGAGTCGAACCAGGCGACGATCGCGCGCAGCATGCGTCCCGCGCCGCCGGCTGCGGCGCCTGCCGTGGTGGCTTCGTTCATGGACTTACAGGCGCGCGGTACGCAGCGCTTCGATACGCTCATCGAGCGGCGGGTGGCTCATGAAGAGCTTTCTCAGGCCTGCACCTCTGCCGCCGGCGATGCCGAAGGCGGCCATCTGGGCGGGTAGCGGTTGCGGCTGTCCCGCCTTCAGGCGCTCGAGCGCGCTGATCATGTTGGTGGTGCCGGCGAGACGCGCGCCGCCCGCGTCGGCGCGGAACTCGCGGTGCCGCGAGTACCACATGACGATCATGCTCGCGAAGATGCCGAGCACGATCTCGGCGACGATCACGGTAGCGAAATACGCCATGCCGCGCCCGTCCTCGCGCCGATCGACGAGGCCGCCGATCACGCGGGCGAGGAAGATCACGAAGGTGTTCACGACGCCCTGGATCAGCGTGAGGGTCACCATGTCGCCGTTGGCGACGTGGCTGATTTCGTGGGCGAGGACCGCTTCGGCTTCCTTCTGGTTCATCGCGCGCAGCAGCCCGCTGCTGACCGCGACCAGGGCGGCGTCGCGTCGCGCGCCGGTGGCGAAGGCGTTGGGCTGCGGGGAGTCGAAGATGCCGACTTCCGGCATGCCGATGCCCGCCTGGTCGGCCTGTGCGCGCACGGTGTTGACCAGCCACTGCTCGGTGGCATTGGCAGGCTGCGTGATGACGCGCACACCCATCGCGCGCTTGGCCATCCATTTCGACATCGCGAGCGAAATCAGCGCGCCGCCGAAACCGAAGATCGCGGCAAAGACCAGCAGTCCGCCGAGGCTGCCGCCGCGCGCCATCAGGTACTGGTCGACGCCGAAAATGCGCGCCACGATCGACAGCACGACGATCACGGCAAGGTTGGTGGCGAGGAATAGGAGGATTCGCTTCATTTCGCGTTCAGGTTCCTGTGCATGAGCCGGGGCATAGGCGCCCAGCATGAGTTGGGGGCGCGGCGAGGGGTTTCAAGGGCGACCGGGCCGCCCGACGTCAGGTTTCCTCGTCGTCGTCATCGTCCCAGTCGTCGTCCTCGTCGTCCCAATCGTCGTCGTCGTCATCGTCATCGTCGTCATCGTCATCGTCATCGTCGTCATCGTCGTCATCATCATCGTCGTCGTCGTCGCGATCGGCCCAACCTTCGGGCTCGCTGACCTTGTCGAGGTCCATCTCATGCCAGGTTTCGAGGTCGATTTCCTCGATCTCGCCGTCGAGATACTCGATCTCGATCAACTCGGAGTCCTCGTCCACCGTCAGGACGCGGAAGGTCTCCTCTTCCTCGACGTTTTCGTACCACTGGCCGGGTGTGGGTTCGTAGTCTCTGCTCACGGTGGGGATCCTGTAGTCGCCAGCGAATAGTATGCGGTCACCCCGGAGCCGAGGCAACGCGCCGGTACCGTATAATGAATCGGTTCTCCCCCCGGATTTTCGGCCCCCGCCATGCACACCAGACGACCGGTTTCGCCGGCCTCGCCGCTTGCCAAAGCCCGCCGCATCGTCGTCAAGGTGGGCTCGTCCCTGCTCGTCGACGGGGCCACGGGGCGCCTGAACCGCGCCTGGCTCGAGACACTCGCCGCGGACCTCGTGCGCATGCGTCGGCGCGGCCAGCAGGTCATCCTGGTGTCATCCGGGGCGATTGCGCTCGGGCGGCGCCAGCTCGGCCTGCCGGCCGGTGCGCTGCGGCTCGAGGCGAGCCAGGCGGCCGCGGCGGTCGGCCAGATCCGGCTGGCGCACGCCTATAAAGAAGTGTTCGATGCGCAGGGCGTCACCGTCGCGCAGGTGCTGCTGACCCTCGAGGACAGCGAGCGCCGCCGCCGCTATCTCAACGCGCGGGCCACGCTGAACGGCCTGCTCGGGCTCGGCGTGGTGCCGGTGATCAACGAGAACGATACGGTCGCAACGACCGAGATCCGCTACGGTGACAACGACCGGCTGGCTGCGCGGGTTGCGCAGATGGCTTCTGCCGATTGTGTCGTGCTGTTGTCCGACGTCGACGGACTGTACACGGCCGATCCGGGCGTCGATGCCGACGCGCAGTTCGTCGAGCGCGTGATGCGCGTGACCCCGGCCATCGAGGCGATGGCCGGCACAGCGCGCTCCGACTTCGGCACCGGCGGCATGGCCACCAAGGTCGCTGCGGCGCGCATTGCCGTCTCCGCGGGCGCGCACCTGTGCATCGCCGCAGGCGCGCACCGGCATCCGTTGCGACGCATCGAACGCGGTGCGCGCTGCACATGGTTCTTTCCGCAGGGCAATCCGCGCACCGCGCGCCAGCAGTGGATTGCCGGATCGCTCCGGCCGAAAGGCGCGATCCTGATCGACGAGGGCGCATTGCGTGCGCTGCGCTCGGGCAAGAGCCTGCTGCCGGCCGGCGTGACCGGAGTGCGCGGCCGCTTCGATCGGGGCGACTCCGTGAGCGTCATCACGCCGGACGGACAGGAATTCGCGCGCGGCATCGCGGCCTATGCCGACGGCGATGTCACGCGCATCATGGGTCGCAAGAGTCGCGAACTCGCCGAGCTGCTCGGGTACCGCGGCCGCGACGAGATGATTCATCGCGACGATCTCGTGGTCGTCGCCGAGGAGGCACCGACCGAAAATGACTGAAGCGCGCACTGACATTGCCGACCTGATGGCGCGGATCGGCCGTGCCGCGCGGGCCGCTGCGCCGGCGCTCGCACTGGCGGGCACCACCAGGAAGAACGCAGCCCTCGCGGCGGCGGCGGCCGCGATCCGGGCGCAATCGGCCACCATTCTCGCGGCCAACGCCGAGGACCTGGCGGCGGCGCGCGCCAGGGGCCTGTCGGCTGCGATGCTCGATCGCCTTGCGCTCGATCCGGCGCGGGTCGAATCGATGGCGCTCGGTCTCGATGCGATCGCGGCGCTACCCGATCCGGTCGGCGCCATTGTCGGGCAGTGGCAGCGGCCGAACGGCCTGCTGATCCAGCGGGTGCGCGTGCCGCTCGGCGTGATCGGCATCATCTACGAGAGCCGGCCGAACGTGACCGCGGATGCGGGGGCGCTGTGCCTCAAGTCCGGCAATCCGGTGATCCTGCGCGGAGGCTCGGAGAGCAGCCGCTCGAACCGCGCGATCCATGCCTGCCTGGCGGCGGGCCTCGCCGCCGCGGACCTGCCGGTCGAGGCGATACAGCTCGTGCCCACCACCGATCGCGAAGCGGTGGGCTGCATGCTCGGCGGCATGCGTGAATACATCGACGTGCTGGTGCCGCGCGGCGGCAAGGCCCTGGTCGCGCGGGTGAAGGCCGAGGCGCGCGTGCCGGTGATCGGGCACCTGGAAGGCGTGTGCCACGTCTATGTCGATCGCGATGCCGATGCGGACATGGCGCGCGCGATCGTGCACAACGCGAAGCTGCGGCGCACGGGAGTGTGCGGCGCGGCCGAGACGCTGCTCGTCGATCGAGCCGCGGGCGCCGGCCTGCTGACAATGCTGGTGCGCGACCTCCTCGATGCCGGTTGCGAAGTGCGCGGCGACGAGATGATGCGGGCGGTGGATCCGCGCGTGCGGCCCGCCGACGAAGCCGACTGGGCCGCCGAGTACCTGGACGCGGTGATCGCGGCGCGTGTCGTCGACGGCGTCGATGCGGCGATCGCGCACATCGCGCGCTACGGTTCGTCGCACACGGAGGCGATCGTCACGGCCAACGCCGCGACCGCGGAGCGCTTCCTGTCGCGAGTCGACAGCGCGATCGTGCTGCATAACGCCTCCACGCAGTTCGCCGACGGCGGCGAGTTCGGCATGGGGGCGGAGATCGGCATTTCCACCGATCGCTTCCACGCTCGCGGCCCGGTGGGCGTGGAACAGTTGACGAGCTACAAGTACGTGGTGCGCGGCGGGGGTCAGACCCGCGCCTGAGCGCCCCGGCGCAGCCCAGCCTGCGCCAGCGCCGCGGTACCACCGCGCAGCGAATACACCTGCCGCAACCCGCGCGCCCGCAGCGCCTCGGCCGCGGCATGGCTGCGCATGCCGTGGGCGCAGACGAGCAGGTGCCGCTCGCCGGGCGCCAGCGGGGCGCCGGAGAGCAGCGCCCCGAGCGGCAATTCCTGCACGGGAGCCCCGACGATCGGGCTCACGGCGGTCTCCGCGGGTTCGCGGATATCGACGATCGTGTAGCCCGCCGTCGCCGCGGCCGCGATCGATTCGAAACTGAGATCGATGTCGGCAGCGGTGCTCTCGGCGGGCTGCCGCCCGTGGCTGTGGTGATCCGCGGCCGGCCGCGCCTGCAGGCGTCTGGTGGCGAGCGACAACAGGTCGATCAGCATCACTTCGCCGCCGAGGCGGCCCGGGAGATCGAGCAGGACCTTCAGCACTTCGAGCGCCTGCAGCGTACCGAGCGTGCCCGGCACCGGGCCGAGCACGCCGGCGGTCGCGCAATTGCCGACCAGGCCGTCGCGCGTGGCGGCGGGCCAAACGCAGCGCAGGCAGGCGGTGCCGCGCCCGGGATCGACCACCTGCAGCTGACCCTCGTACTGGTAGACGCTCGCGAACACGGCAATGCGCGCGAGCGCGAGGGCGGCGTCGTTCAACAGCAACTTCGTCGCGAAGTTGTCGGTGCAGTCGACGACGATGTCGTAGGGCGTGAGCAGTGGCGTGACGTTCGAGGCATCGAGGCGCGCGACATGGACATCGATCCGCGCCGCACCCAGCTCGCGCAGCCGGGCCGCCGCCAGCTGCGCTTTCGGCCTGCCGCAGTCGGCGAGCGAATACATCGTCTGGCGGTGCAGGTTCGAGGGCTCGAGCCTGTCATGGTCGACGATGCCGAGGCGCCCGATGCCCGCGGCGGCCAGGTACTGCAGCACCGGCACGCCGAGGCCGCCGGCGCCGACCACCAGTACCGACGCGGCCGCGAGACGCGCCTGGCCGGCGGCACCGACTTCGCGCAGCGCCATCTGCCGCGAGTAATCCGGCGCGGGCACGCGCGCGGCGTGATCGGCATGTGTGTGGACGTGGCGGTCGTGACCGTGACTGTGGTCGTGGTCGTGAGGCACGGCAGGCGCAGGTCCCGCCGGGTCGGGAGCGGGCGCCGCACAGCGCTCGCAGTTCACCCAGCCCGAGTCACCATCCTCGTAGTGCTCCTTCTTCCAGATCGGCACGCGGTGCTTGACCTCGTCGATGATCTGGCGGCACGCGCGGAAGGCCTCGTCCCGGTGCGGTGCGCTGACTCCGACCCACACGGCCAGTTCGCCGATGGCGAGGTCGCCGATCCGGTGGATGCATAGGGCATGCGTGACGCCGTGCCGTTCGCAGGCCTCGGCGAGGATGCGCTCGCCTTCGCGCACGGCCAGTGGCTCGAACGCTTCGTACTCGAGGTGCTCGACGCGGCGGCCTTCATTGAAGTCGCGGACCCAGCCCTCGAAGGCGACGTAGCCGCCAAAGGCGGGGTCGGCAAGTTCGCGCTGCGCGGCGGCGACGTCGATCGAAGCGCTGGTGAGGCGAAAGTGCGGCACGGCGGGCCTCGTCAGCCGCCCGCGACCGGCGGAATGAACACCACCGCGTCACCGTCGGCAAGTGGTTGTGTCCAGTCGCCGAACTCCGCGTTCACGGCCACCCGCAGCAGTTCGGGCGGCAGCGTGAACGAATGGCGCGCGCGCAATTCCTCGTAGAGGTCGCGCGGTGTGCGCGCGAGCGTGGCGAGTGTCTCTTCACTGCGTCCGGCCTGCTCGCGCAGCAGTGCGAAATACTGCACTTTGACGTGCAGCGGGGCCGGTGCGGCGTTCAATGAGCTCATGGCCGACCAATACTCGTGGCTTTCATTCACGTTGTCGAGCGCGTGCGGGACGAGCGGATCGAGCAGCTTGGTGTCGGCATTGATCAGGAACTTGCGCGGGCAGCTGCGCCCCGCGGCGAGCGCGGCGGTGAGCGGCGCGCGGCTGGCCGGCTCCCAGATGGCGCACAGGGGCTCGGGCAGGCCATCGTGTGCACTGCGGTAGGCGGTGGCAGGTCGCGTGGGATCGCGTTGCGCAACCAGATGGCCGAGCGTGCGCGCATCGAGGTGCGGCAGGTCGCAGGCGAGCACCAGCCATGCCGCGTCCGGATGCGCCTCGAACGCGGCGAGGATGCCGGCAGCCGGCCCCGCGTCTGCGATCGAATCGATGATCTGCGGATAGCCCGCGCGCAGCGGATCGTGCCGTTGGTCGGCGCGCACCGACACGAAACGCCGCGCCACATGGGGTGCGAGCAGGCGCCACGCGTGCTCGAGCTGCGTTTCGCCATGGTAGGCGAGGGCGGCCTTGTCGCGCTTCATGCGCGTGCTGCGCCCGCCGGTGAGCACCAGGCCATGCAGCGGCGCCGCCGCGTTCATCGCCGTGCGCGCCGGAAGTCGTGCTTGCCGCCGCTCTTCGATACCAGGCGCACGCTTTCGATCACGATGTCGTGCGAGAGCGCCTTGGTCATGTCGTAGATCGTGAGGGCGGCGCCGACGGCGCCGGTGAGCGCTTCCATCTCCACGCCGGTGCGCCCGTGTACCGCCACGTCGCAGCGGATGACGATGCGGCCCGCACGCGGCTGCTCGATCGTGATGCGGCAGCGCTCGAGCCCGAGCGGATGACAGAACGGGATGAGCTCGTGGGTGCGCTTTGCGGCCATCACGCCGGCGACGATCGCGGTGTCGAAGACCGGTCCCTTCTTGGTGCGCTCCTTGCCGCGGCGCAGGGCCAGCGCCGCCGCGCGCGGCAGCGTCACGATGGCCTCGGCGCTCGCCTCGCGCAGTGTGATGTCCTTGGTGCCGACATCGACCATGGTCGGGCGGCGCGCGGCATCCACATGCGTCAGCGCGGGCGCGGCTTTGCGGGTGGCCATAGTCGCGCGTTCCTAGCCGCCGATGTAGTTCATTTCGACCTTGCGCCCCTGCGCTGCGGCGGCGCGCTCCGTGGCGCGCAACTCGCTGTAGCGATCGGTGCGCTGGGCCCAGCGCCCGCGGATGATGGCGAGCAGCTCCTCGTCAGTCGCACCGGCGCGCAGCGGCGCGCGCAGGTCGAGTCCGTGGGTCGCGAACAGGCAGGTATAGAGTCCGCCGTCGGACGACAGGCGCGCACGCGAGCAATCGCCGCAGAAGGGCTGCGATACCGAGGAAATGAAGCCGATCTCGCCCTCGCCGTCGGCGTAGGCGTAGTGCTCGGCCACTTCGCCCACGTAGCTGCGGCCACGCGGCACGAGCGGCCAGCGGGCGTGGATGCGCGCGTGCAGTTCGGCGGAGGGCACGACGAGATCGGGCGTCCAGTGGTTGCGATTGCCGACGTCCATGTATTCGATGAAGCGCACGCTGACGCCGGTGCCGCGAAAGCGCGCGGCGAGGTCGAGTACGCCGGCATCGTTGATGCCGCGCTGGATCACCGAGTTGACCTTGATCGGGGTCAGGCCGGCGCGGCGTGCATGCTCGATCCCTTCGAGCACGGCGTCGAGCTCGTCGAAGTCGCCGCTCATGGCGCGGAACACCTGCGGATCGAGGCTGTCGAGGCTCACGGTCACCCGCCCGAGGCCCGCGGCCTTCAGCTCGCTCGCATACTTCGCGAGCAGCACGCCGTTGGTGGTGAGCGCCACGTCCTCGACACCGGCAAGCGTGGTCAGGTCACCGACGAGATCGGCGAGATTCGGGCGCAGCAGCGGTTCGCCGCCCGTGATGCGCAGCTTGCGCACGCCGAGCGAAACGAACAGGCGCGCAATGCGCACGATCTCGTCGAACGACAGGCGCTCGGCACTCTTCAGGAAGCGGTAGCGCTCATGGAAAGTCTCCCGCGGCATGCAATAGGTGCAGCGGAAGTTGCACCGATCCATGACCGAGATGCGCAGGTCGTGCAGCGGCCGCGAGAGCGCGTCGCGCAGACCGCGCGCGCGCGCGATCGGAATTGGGGAGTCGGCCGGGGCCATACGAATATCTTCGCTCCCGAAGTCGCGCAGGTACAGCTATCCGATGCGCCGGGTCGATCCGTGAGTGCAGGTCGACCCGGCGCGGGGCGGGTATCAATCAGGGATGCGCGGCCTTGTAGGCCTTCACCTGCTCGTTGAAGCGGGCGGCGACGCCCTCGAGCTCGTCGATTGCGGCATTGTGCTTCTGCACCTGGCGCTTCTCGAGTTCGGTCTTCTGCTCGGCGGTGAGCGTGCTGTCGGCGCTCTGCGCGTCGAATTCGAGCTTGATGCACGACAGGTAGGCTTCCATGTCCTTGTTGTACTGCTCCACCTGCTTCTTGGCGGCGATCATTTCCTCCATCGACGCGACCCTGCCGTCCGGGATCTTGTCCGGGCTTGTCGGGTAAGTGCACGCGGCATAGACGGGGCCACCGGCGAAGGCAATGACGAGCGCGGCGGCAAGAATCGGCAACTTCATGAATGGGATCCTCGGGTCGGAATAGGGGTCGGGACTGGCAGCGACCCCTATATTAGGGCCAGACTCCTCGCCGGGGCCACTTTCTGCCCGTTCAGCCTGCGTTCAGCGAAAGCGGTCCGGAAACTGCGCCGCCAGCCCGTCGGCCAGAGCATCGGCAACTACGTACATGTGGGCCGACATCGCCGCCCAGGTGCGCGCCTCGGCGTCGTACTGGCCATCGTGCAGCTGCTGGTCCTGCTGAAGGTGATGGGCGCCGTGCGCCGACAGCAGGCCGCGCAGCGTATCCACCGGCCAGTTGGGATTGGCGGCGGCGAGGAAATCGGCGATTTCGTTCGCGTTGGCGAGCAGCTTCCCGGTTGCCGCTTCCTGGCCCGACTTCGAGCCCTGTTCCGTGGCATCGATGTGTTCACTGATCGCCCCCCAGTGGCCGGCGAGCAGCCCGAACAGCTTGTCCGAGGCGGCCTTGCCGTAGAAGGGTTCGATCGCGCCGGCGATAGCCTTCGCATTCGCGACCACCTGCGCCTCCGCGGTTCTGGCGGCAGCACTGTCGTCGTAGCGGGCGACGACCACGTTGCGCACCCAGAAGATGTGACCGATCCACAGGTCGCGCAGCGCGTTGCGGGTCGCGACCACCGTGGCCGGTACGGCGGCGGCGGTCGGGGGCGTGACCGCGGCCGCATGCTGCGTGCCAGCGGCGGCAAGTCCCGGCAGGGTGGCGGCGAGTGCGGCGGTGAGCAGAGTCGGCAACAGCGATTTCATCGGAGTCCTCCAGGTGACCGTGTGTGCATTCCGTTCTACGCTGGAAAAAACACAAAAGAAATATTAATATGCCAAAAGTATGCCCGACCTCTTCGGTGATCGCCGCCGCCGGTTGTTGCGCCACCTGCTCAGGAACAAGGCGGGCGCCAGCGTCGATGAGCTGGCGCAGGCGCTGGGTGTGACCCGCACCGCAGTGCGTCAGCACCTCGCTGCGCTGACGCGCGACGGCCTGGTCGCCGCCGGTGCCGAGCGCGGCACGGGCGGGCGTCCGGTGCGCCTGCACGTGCTGACCGAGGCGGGCCGCGAGGTGTTCCCACGGCGCTATTCGTGGTTCGCGAACCTGCTCGTCGAGGCGATCGCCCGCGAGCACGGCGCGAGCGGGCTGCGCACGCGGCTCGGACGCATCGCGGCGGCCGTGGTCGCGCAATTGCCCGAGCCGGCGGGCGCGGGCGCGGGCCGGCGCGACAAGGTCGAGGAGCTCTCGGCGCTCATGGACCAGCTGGGCTACGACGCGCGCCGCGTGCGCGACGTCGGTGGCGTGCCGACGATCGAAGCCGACAACTGCGTGTTCCACGCGCTCGCCATGCAGAACACCGCGGTCTGCCACTTCGACCTCGCGCTGATGACCAGCTACACGGGTCGGAAGGTCGAGCTGCACGAGTGCATGGCCAAGGGGGGGAAGGTGTGCCGGTTCCGCTTCCTGCAGAGCGACGCGTGACTCCGTCGCGCGCGCCATGCATATTGCGCGTCACGCGCCCGTAGCTCAGCTGGATAGAGCATCAGGCTTCGAACCTGAGGGTCGGGAGTTCGAATCTCTCCGGGCGCGCCATCCGCGCAGAGGGTAGGAAATCATGGTGTCGGCCATCATCGGAGCGGGCCTGAACGATCCGCAGGCGCAGAACGTGGCGGCGAGCACGCCCGGCCCAGCATGCTGATTTCTGCCGCGGTCTCGCGCGCGGCCGACGAGTCGCCGGTCATCACCGAGCTCGAACTCGACGACCCCCGTGACGACGAGGTCCTCGTGCGCCTGGTCGCGACCGGGATCTGTCACACCGATCTGTTTGCGCCCCAGCTCGTGCCGCTGCCCGCGGTGTTCGGGCACGAAGGGGCGGGCATCGTCGAGCGCGTGGGGGCGCGGGTCGGGAAGCTGCGTGCGGGCGATCGGGTCGCGATGACCTTCGGCTCCTGTGGCCGCTGTCGGCATTGCCACGATGCGGCGCCGGCCTACTGCGAACATGGCCATCACCTGCAGTTCGGCGGCACGCGGGAGGATGGCAGCACGACTCTGTCGTGCGCGGGCGAGCGCATCCACGGCTCGTTCTTCCAGCAGTCTTCGTTTGCAACGTACGCGCTGGCCACGGAGCGCAACGTGGTGCGGCTGCCTGACCTGATGCCGATCGAGTTGGCCGGCCCGCTCGGGTGCGGCGTGCAGACCGGTGCGGGTGCCGTGCTGAACACATTGCACGCGCCGGCCGGCAGCTCTCTTGCGGTTTTCGGCACGGGCGCCGTGGGCCTCTCCGCGATCATGGCGGCGCGTTATGCGAATCTCGGCGTGATCATCGCCGTCGACATCGATCCCGGGCGGCTCGAACTCGCCCGCGAGTTGGGCGCCACGCACGCGATCGACGCCCGCGAGGGAGATGTCGCCGCGCGCATCCACGGCATCGCGCGCGGCGGGGCCATGTATGCCATCGAAACCGCGGGCGCGCTGGCCTCGCTCGAGGCGTCGATCGAGTGCCTGGCCCGGCGCGGCGTGTGTGCGCTGGTGACCGTACCGAATCTCGGTGCGCCCGTGCCGTTCAGCCTGCTGCCGCTGCTCACCGGCGGCAGGCGACTGATCGCGGTGCTCGAAGGTGACAGCATTCCGGATCTTTTCATCCCCCGGCTCGCCGAACTCCATCTGGCGGGGAAGCTGCCCATCGATCGGCTGGTGCGGGATTACGCTTTCGCCGACGTCGCGCGTGCGATGCACGACGCGGCCAGCGGTCGGGCCATCAAACCCGTCCTTCGCTTCTAACTGCGAATCACGGAGCCTAAACGATGCGATCGATACTCGAGTCGAAAGCTGCATGCACTGTGTCTCTGCTGCTTGCGCTTCCGTTGGCTGCTTGCGCGACAGAGCCGCTCGCGGTGCAGACACAGCCGGCGAGTTCGGCAGACCTGGCGCTGCGCGACGAACTGGCGCAGTTCGTGCAGCGCTTCGTCGCCGGCTACCAATCGGGCGATGTGGAACAGATGCGGCCGCTCTATGCACCATCGGCCATGATCTGGGCCCATAACCGCCCAACGGCGATCGGCTGGCCGGGGATCGCGGATTTCTTCGCGCATTCCTTCGCGAAGTACCGGGCCAAAGTCGACGCGCACGTGCTCGACGTGGAGCGCATGGCTGAAGGACGCGTGGTCCTCTATACGCTCGCGCGCGTGGATCTCGAGCCGAAGGCTCCCGGGTCGCAGCCGGTCACCGCGTATTTCCGCGATGTCATCATCCTCGTGCGCAGCGCGGAAGGCTGGCAGATCGAGACGAACGTGGATCAGCCGACAACCAGGGAGCTGTTCGAGGCGGACCGGGCGCGCGTGCCGTTGCGCCATTAGCGCGCAACGCGCGGTCGCTACTCGGCGAGCACGGTACCCGAGCCGCCCATTTCGGCCGGTATGTCCTTGAACTTCGGCAGGCCGTCCTTCATCGGCAGGCGCGTCTCCTGGTAGTGCACGTGGACGCCGGCCTGGTACGGAAAGCCGGGAATCAACGCCGCGTAGACATCGACGAGATTCCATTGCGGGTGCTCCGTGAACAGGTGCCCGCCGCAGTTTCTGCACCACTTGCGAATGCTGGCCGGCGTCTTGCTGTATGCACCGATACCGTCGGCGCCGCGAGTGATGCGCAGCGCGGCCGGCGGCCAGAGCGTGAAGGCATTGACCGGCCCGGCCGACCATGTGCGACAGGATTCGCAGTGGCAGTAGCCCATCGCGGCGGGCTCCCCGGTTACCGTGAACTGCACTGCGCCGCAGAAGCAGCTGCCGTCGTGTGTTTTTTCGTCTGTCATCCCTGACTCCGATCATTTCATTGGACATTGTTGGCATGCCGGACGGCGGGCCGCCATTGGCCGGCACTTGTCACCCGACGCCGGGGAGGTTTTCCTCGCGTCGTTCGAGCGTTTCGATGCGCTCGAGCAATTCTATAACGAGCGCGGCCCCGGCGACATTCACGCCGAGGTCGCGCTGCAGCCGCACCGCGAGCCGCGCGCGTCGCAGCGAGCGCCCGACGAATCTCGCCTCCGTCGCGGGCTGCACTTCGAGCACGCCTTCCTGCACCAGTTCGAGGATGAACGATCGCTCCACCGCGCAGAGGCGACTGAGGTCGTCCACGCTGAGGGCATCCTCTTCTTCGACTATGTGACCCAGGGTCACCGACCGCCTCTGCGTGCTCATGATCCTGCTCCAAGCGACGACCTGGGATTGAACGGCGCCCCGGCCGCGAAAGCCTCATAGGCTGCGCGCGCCGCCGCGGTATCGGCCGGCGGCAGCGCGATCTGCAGCGTGGCATAGAGATCGCCCGGCGGCCGCGCGGGCAGGCCTCGACCGCGCAGGCGCAGGCGGGTGCCTGCCCGCGAACCGGGTGGAACCTGCAGAGAAACCGGGCCCTCGGGCGTGGGTACCGTCACCGATGCGCCGAGCGCCGCCTCCCAGGGGGCGACCGGCAGGTCCAGGTACAGGTCGCGTCCCTCGGGGCGGAAGTGGGGGTGCGGCGCAAAGCTCACTTCGAGCAGCAAGTCGCCGGGCCTGGCTTCGCCGGGCATCTGCCCGCCCTGGCCGGCGAGCCGGATGTGCTGCCCGGCCTGGATGCCTTTGGGAATTTTCACGTTGAGGGTGCGATCGCCCACCGTCAGCGTGCGCGTGCCGCCTTCCAGCGATGCCGCCAGGTCGACGATTACGCGCGCATGATGGTCGGCGCCCTGTTCGCGCGCCCGGTGTGCGCGCCCGCCCGCGGTTCTGGCGCGACCGAACAGCGTCTCGAAGAATTCGCTGGGGTCGCCCTCGAAGGTGAAGCCGCCGTCGTCGCCCGCCGGCCGCGCGCCCTGGCGAAATCCGAATCCTGCTCCCCAGTCGGGCGGCGGCCGGAACTGCTCCCCGGGGCGGGGCCCACTGCCGAGCTGGTCGTAGGCGGCACGTTTCTCCGGATCGCGCAGCACTTCGTAGGCTTCGCCCACTTCCTTGAAGCGCGCCTCGGCATCAGGATCCTTGCTCACGTCCGGGTGGTAGCGGCGCGCGAGCCGGCGATAGGCCTGTTTGATCTGCTCGGCCGTCGCATCACGCGCGACTCCCATGGTCGCGTAGTAGTCCTTGAACTCCATCGATCCGTGTCCGGCGGTGCGATGTGACCAGTGTATCGCGCAACGCCGGCGCAATCGGCGCTTGCCGATCCGGCGCTCACCGGCCAGGGTGCCGATTGGCGCTTTGCGGCCACGACAGAATCCCCCATGACGACATGCATGGGCGCAAATCTGGCCGAGGCCTCGGCGCGCATTTGCCATAAGCAAGTGTGTCGCAGTTGGCCGACGTTCGCTGGCAAGTTGCGCTACATTCGCGCCCTTGAGGTACCGGGATTCCAGGGTGGTCGCCAAGGTCACGGCAGCTGCGATGGCGGTCGCGTGCGCGTTCGTTTGCGTCGCGCGTGCGGCCGAGCCGCCGCATCCCGCCGAGGTGCTGATCGAGCGCGGGGTCGAGGCCATTCGCACCTCACCCGACTCCAGCCTGCAGGACGCACAGGCCGCGCTCGCCGAACTGGGCAAGCGCCCGGATGTGGACCTCGAGATCCGTGCCCGCCTGATCCTGTGCGACTACTGGTCCGAGCGCGACCAGAACATGCTCGATATCGAGGTGGCGGCGATCGAAGCTTTGCTGCCGCGGGCCACGCGCCGCGGGCTGCGTGCAGGCATGCTCGTCTGCCAGGGCGAGATGCACGAGACGCTCGCCGATATTTCGCAGGCGCTCGCCTATTACGAGCAGGCAGTGCGGGTTGCCGAGGAGGCGCGCGACGACGAGATGCTGGCGAGTGCACTGGTATCGCGTGGTTATGTGCTCGGATTGCAGGGGGAGTACGCACGGGGGCTCGCGGACCTGCGGCGCGCGCAAGGCCTGTACGAGGCGCTCGGCATGCGCCATCACGCGATCACCGCCATGAACGGTATCGCGATCCTCTACAACCGCATGGGCGACTATGCGCAGGCGCGTGACATCTACCTGTCGGCGCTCGAGGCGCAGCGCGCCGCGAATATGCTGCGGGAGCAGGCCGTCACGCTGCACAACCTCGGGCGGGCGCACGAGTATCTGCAGGAGTGGCCCGAGGCGCGCCGCGCGTTCACCGAGTCCCTCGCGGTCAACCGGGAGATCCGCTACGCGCGTGGCCAGGCGTACGCGCTACGGGGCCTCGCGGCCGTGGAGAATGGTGCCGGCAACTGGCGCGCTGCGCTCGAGACGCTGAAGCAGGCGGCGACCCTGCAAGCTGAGACACCCGATGCGCGCCTCGGTGCACAGATCGACCTGGCGCGTGGCGTCGCGCTGCACGGCCTCGGCCGGCTCGAGGAGAGCGCCGCGGCGCTGCGCGCGGCCATCGACATTTTCAAGAGCGGCGATGCGCGCGGCGAGCTGGCGACCGGTCATTCGGAACTCGCCGCGGTCGAAGCCGCGCGCGGCGACTGGCGCAGCGGCTACACGCAGCTGGCGCTCGCCAAGCAGGTCAGCGAACGCCTGCTGCGCAATCAGATCGACCAGCGCTTCGCCACGCTGCGCGTGGAGTTCGACACAGCGGCAAAGGAGGCCGAGAACGCGATCCTGTTGCGCGACAATCGCGCCAGCGAGCAGGCGCTGGAACAGAGCCGCGCCGTGCGCCGGCTGCAGGCCATCGTGATCGCGCTGGGCGTGCTGTTGGTGGTGCTGCTCGCGACACTGGCGATCCACCAGCGGCGCTCGACGCTGCGCATGCGCACGCTCGCGCTGACGGACGAGCTGACCGGCGCGCCCAACCGCCGGGCGGTGCTCGGACGCCTCGCATCGGCGCTGACGCGCGAGGGCGCCGGCCCCTGCACGATCCTGATCACGGACATCGACCACTTCAAGGGCATAAACGACCGTTACGGGCATCCGACCGGCGACGAAGTGCTGAAGATCATGGCGGGAGCCGTGCGCAATGCGCTGCGCGAGCCCGGTTTCCTCGGCCGGCTCGGCGGCGAGGAGTTCCTGATCGTGTTGCCAAACACGACTCTGGCCGAAGGACGCGTGACCGCCGAGCGCATGCGCGAGTGTGTCGCCGCGGTCGATCTTGCGCACATCTGTCCGGTGGGGCGTAACATCACCGTCAGCATCGGCGTCACCGTATCGGTGAACGGCGACACGCCGAGCACGATGCTGCAACGGGCCGATGAGGCCTTGTATGAGGCCAAGCGCGCCGGGCGCAATGCCGTGCGCGTGTGCCCGCCGCCCGGCGCGTCAGTGCCGCTCGCGAATGGCGCGCAGCGCGATGCGGTCGATCAGTCGCGGGGCGACGGCCTTCGGGACGCGCCCCGCCCGACTGCGTAGCGAGGAGGTCAACAGGCGCTCGCGTCGCGCCATGGCCCGGTGCATGCGCCGCGCGCGACGGCGATCGACTTGCCGGCGAATGACATGTGCGCGGTATCGCAACCCGCACGCGGGCCCGCTATCCTTCCCCGGATGTCCATCAGTCCCGCTCGTGCGGAATCGATCGCGCCGGGCGTGCACCGTGTGCTGGCGCCCAATGCTTCGATGATGACGGTACCGGGCACCAATACCTGGCTGCTCGGCGACCCGCCCGTGGCTGTGCTCGATCCCGGACCGGCCCTGCCGGCGCACGTGGACGCGATTCTGGCGGCCGCCCCGCGTCTCGAGACGATCTTCGTCACGCATACGCATCGCGACCACTCGCCCGCGGTGCGCGCGCTCAAGGCGATAACCGGGGCGCGCGTGATCGGTCGCGGTGCGCCGCGCGACGGGCTGCAGGACGATACATTCGTTGCCGATGTCGAGCCTGCACGCGATGAGCTGTTCGCCATCGGTGGGCTGCGTCTGCGTGCGATCGACACCCCGGGGTACGCCTCGAATCATGTGTGCTGGCTGCTCGAGGGCGCGCGCCTGATGTTCTCAGGCGATCACATTCTCGAGGGCGTGACGCCGGTGATCCTCGTGCCGGATGGCGATATGGGCGCCTACCTGGAAGCGCTCGCGCGTCTCAAGGGCTACGCGCCGCGCGCGATCGCGCCCGGCCACGGCCGTGTGATGGGCGAGCCAGTGAAGGTGATCGACGCGCTGGTGGCACACCGCCTCGCCCGCGAGCGCAGGGTGCGCACGGCACTGGTGGCGCGCGAGCGCTCGACGCTCGACGAGCTGCTCGTGCCGGTGTACGCCGATGTGCCGGCGGATCGCCACATGCTCGCGCGCATGACGCTCGAGGCCCACCTGATCAAGCTTGTGCGCGACGGTCACGCGGTGCGCGACGGGGAGCAGTGGCGTGCCATCTGACGGCCCGGCAGGGCGGTCGCGCTACATCACCGTCGAGCTGGCGCACATCGACCTCGATCGCGCCGGTCGTGCGGTACTGCGCGACATCCACTGGCGGATCCGGCCCGGGGAGCGCTGGCTGCTGTTCGGCGCCAATGGCGCCGGCAAGACGCAATTGCTGAAGCTGGTGTCGGGCGCCGTGTGGCCGAAGCCCACCGGTCGGGGGCGGCGCCACTATCGTTACGCCGGCGAGCTGCATCGCACGCCGCAGGATGTGATCGGCGAGATCGCTTACCTCGGACCCGAGCGGCAGGACAGGTACCAGCGCTACGGCTGGGACTCCACGGTCGAGCGCGTGGTGGCGACCGGACACTTTCGCAGCGACGTGCTGCTCGATCGCGTGGATGCCAGGGCGCGCACGGCGGTGCGCGCGGCGCTTGCGACCCTCGGCATCGGGCGCCTGGCGGGCCGCTCGTTCCTGTCGCTGTCATATGGCGAGCGGCGTCTCGTGCTGATTGCGCGCGCCCTTGCGGCCCGCCCGCGGCTGCTGCTGCTCGATGAGCTCTTTACCGGGCTCGATGCGGATTTCCGTGCGCGCGTGAGTGCCTGGCTCGAGCGCACGGCGCGCTCGCGCCGACCGTGGGTGCTCGCCGCGCATCGGCGCGCCGACATCCCGCGCGCGGCCACGCATGCGCTGGTACTGGACCGCGGCCGGATCGTCTATCGCGGCGGCATTGCGCGTGCGCCGCTCGCGCAGTGGTTCGGGACGGGCGGCGCACGCCGCCGCCAGCCGAAGCGGCGCGCCGGCCGCGTGCTCGTGCGGTTCACGCATGCCGATGTCTACCTGGATGGCGTGCAGGTGCTGCACGACCTGGACTTCGAGCTGCGCGCCGGCGAGTGCTGGGTCGTGCATGGCGGCAACGGCTCGGGCAAGACCACGCTGCTGCGTACGTTGTATGGCGATTTCGGCGTGGCGAGCGGCGGCACCGTGTATCGCGACGGCATCGAGCCCGGCGTTGCGCTCGAGGTTTTCAGGCTGCGCGTCGGCCTCGTTGCGCCGCACCTGCAGGCCGATCATCCGCAACACCTGACCGTCGCCGAGATCGTGCAGTCGGGTGCGCGTGCCAGCATCGGACTCGCGGCACGCGCCACGGCGCGCGAGCGTGCGGCGGCCGACGCCGCGATGCGCGAGTTCGGGGTGCTGAGGTTCGCGGCGCGACCGCTCGCCGAGCTGTCCTACGGCCAGGCGCGGCGGGTGCTGTTCGCGCGCGCGGCGGTCGGTCGCGCGGATCTGCTGTTGCTCGATGAGCCCTTCTCGGGCGTCGACCCGCGCACCCGGGCCGACCTGCTGCGCCGGCTCGAGCGTCGCGCCGCGGCGGGCGCAGCGATCGTGATGGCGACCCACCATCGGGACGAATGGCCCGACATCGCCACGCACGAACTGGAACTGCATCGGGGCAGGATCGTGTACCAGGGGTTGAGGCGCATATGAAGACTCAGGCGATGCGACGACTCGCAGTGGCGTTGCTCGTGCTGGTGGCGGGCGCGTGCGCGCGCCACGAGGCTCCGCCGGTCGGGGTGGCCGTCGCGGGCGGCAACATGCCGGCACTGCCGCCCCTCGCGCCGCAGGATGCGAAACTCGAACCGGCGGCCCTGGAGGCCGCAGCCAACATTGCGCGCTACGCCGGCAGTGATGCGCTGCTGATCGCGCGCAACGGTCACCTGCTGCTCGAGCGCTACTGGCACGACACGACGTTCGCGACTCCGGTCGCCGCCGGCGCCTGGCAGGGGGTCATCGACGACCTGCTGGTCGGTGCCCTGGTGAACGATCGCAGGCTGATCGATACCGAGGCGCTGCCGTCCCGCGGGGCGATCGAGCAGGCCGCGGGCTCGGATCTCGCCGCCTATCTGTCGAAGCGCCTGTGGCGGCCGATCGGCGCGGCCGACGCCATGCTCGCGCCCGACCTGCTGGCGGCGCAGGGCGACTGGATCCGCATCGGTGAAATACTCGCGAACGACGGCGTGTACCAGGGCGAGGAGATCGTCCCGCCCGGCTGGGTGCAGCGCCTGCTCGCGCGCCGCGCCGTGCCGCTGGACGCCACCGGCGCCATGCCCGATCGTGGCGCCTATCGTCTGCCGGGCGCCGGGGGTTCCTGCCTGTGGATCGTTCCGACGCTGCGACTCGTCGTGCTGCGGACAGGCGGACAGGCGGACGCCGATCGTGCCTCGCCGGATGCGACAATCCTCGACGCCGTGATACGCGGCGCGATCGATCGGCCCGGCGCGGCCCACGCGGACGGGGACGAGCCCGATCCGTCCGTTTTCGTGCCCGCACACTGACCGGAGTCCAGCTTGAAGCCGCTGCTGACGCTATTCATCGTCTGCGTGATCGACGTGCTCGGTTTCGGCGTGATCGTGCCGCTGATCCCGTACATGGGGACGCGCTTCGATGCCTCGCCCGCGCTGATCACCGCGATCCTCGGTACGCATGCGCTGTGCCAGCTGGTCTCCGCTCCGCTGTGGGGCCGGCTCAGCGATCGCTACGGCCGGCGACCGATCCTGATGTACACGTTCGCCGGAGCCTGTGTTTCTTACGCGATCCTCGGCTTCGCACCGAACATCGAATGGATCCTCGTCTCGCGCATACTCGGCGGACTCATGGCCGGCAACATTTCCGCGGCCATGGCGTACGCGTCGGACATCAGCAGCGAGCGGGATCGCGCCAAGGCCCTCGGCACGGTGGGCGCGGCGATCGGCATCGGCTTCATGCTGGGGCCCGCGATCGGCGGCGTGCTGGCTGGCGAGGATGTCGCCACGGCGAGTTTCCTGCGTCCGGCGCTCGCTTCGATGGCGCTCAGCGTGCTGGCGATCGCGCTGGTCGCGCTGCGCCTGCCCGAAAGCCATACCGCGGAGCACCGCGCACTCGCCGCGCGCGACGCCGCACCGCGCCGTGCGCCGCTCCAGTTGCTTGCGCGGATCCCCGCGCTGCGCTATGTGACGCTTGCAGCGCTGCTGGTCGCGATTGCACAGGCGATCTTCGAGTCGATTTTCGCGCTCTGGGCGCTGGCACGTTTCGGCTACGGGCCGCGCACGGTCGGGCTGCTGCTGCTCGCTCTGTCGTTCATTCCGGTGATCATGCAGGGTGGGCTGGTGCGCATACTCGTGCCGCGCTTCGGCGAGTACCGCGTGGCCTACGCGGGTATCGGCGCATTCGTCGTCGGCATGCTCATCGCGGCGCTGTCACCGGGAATCGGTGTCGCGGTCGTCGGGCTCGCCATCTGTGGCGCGGGTTCCGGCGCGTTCCTGCCGTCGGGTTCGGCGCTCGCCTCGAAGCAGGCGAGCGGCAACAATCGCGGCAGTGTGCTCGGCACCTACCAGGCGAGCAGCAGCCTGGGGCGCGTGATCGGACCGTTCGTCTCCGGCGCGGTGTTCGCGCGCTTCGGCACCGGCGCGCCGCTGGTGCTCGGCGCGTTGATCGCGGCGCCGGCGGTGCTTGGCATTGCGCTGTCGCGGCGCCATGCGCAAGCGCAGCAAGCCGGCCGGGATAATCTTCCTTGAGGAAATACAGCGAGCAAGGAACCGCCATGACCGAATCCACCCTGAAGCCCTTCGCGGCCGGCGACGTTTTCGTCGCCGTGACCGAACTCAATGACCCCCTCGATGACCATGCCGGCCGCGGCCGCATCATCCAGTACGACGCCGACCTGAGACCCAGGGGCACGCTGTGGCTCGGCGCCACGACGCATCTCGTCGGGGGGTTGAAGTTCGATGCGCGTGGCGTGCTGTGGGCGTTCGATTCGCACGCCTTCGTGGTGCTGAACATCCACCCCGACGGGCGATTGCAGATCCGCGACGAGTTGCCGACGCGCGCGTTCTCGCACGTCAATTTCGCGAAGGATGGCTCGTTCTATCTCGGCGAGCATCTGGTCGGCGACACGATCCGCCCCGAGATCGCCGGGCGCATGAAGACAAAGCTGCCGGTCTTTCCGGGCGGCGACCGCTTCGGCGATGGCCATGTGTGGCACTTCTCTGCCGACGGCAAGCTGCTGTACGAGTACGCGACGCAGACGCACGGCGGCATGGGAGGCTTTCTCGGCGTGACCAACTCCGCGCTCGCGCCGGACGGACGCACGCTCGTGTATTGCTCGGAGACCGGCCCGCGCCTGATGCGCTACGACCTCGTGCACGATCGTCAGCTGCCGGATCTGCAATCGTTCCAGCCGCCGTTCCAGGGGCCGCCCGAGATGTTCTTCGGCATGGCCTATGGGCCGGATGGCACGCTCTACGTGCTTCGCGGCGCGCGCATCGACTTCGTCAACGCGACGGGCGAGACCCTCCGTTCGATTCCGCTCGAGGGCTTCGGCTGGGCGACGATCACCGTGACCGCGGACGGGCGCTTTGCCTATGTGGGCAATTTCTTCACCGGCCAGGTCGCGAAGGTTGCGCTGGGCGCCGGCACGATTGCTCGCACCGTGAACACCGGGCAGGCGCGGGCGCTGGCCGGCATCGCGGTGCGCGCGGGGCGTGTACGCAAGAGCGCGAAGAAGAAGGTCGCCAAAAAGAAGGTCGTGGCCAGGAAGAAGAAGTCTGTGGCGGGGAAGTCGCGCAAGGCGGCGAAGCGACCGGCGGGGCCCGCGGTGAAGAAGCGCCCCACCCGTCGTGCCGTGGCGAAACGCCCCGTGCGCCGTGCGGCGCGCAAGAAGTAGTCCCGGCGCGGCGCATGAGCGCCGTGGAGGTTGCAGTGATCTACACGATTGGCGAGCGTCAGATGGAGAGCGCGGGCGACGCCTGGTATGTCGCGCCTGGCGCGCAGGTGATCGGCAGCATACGTCTGGGGCGCGACGCCAGCGTCTGGTTCGGTGCGGTGCTGCGCGGCGACAACGACTGGATCGAGATCGGTGACGAGACCAATGTGCAGGACGGCACCATCATCCACACGGACGAAGGTGCGCCGACGCATATCGGCCGCGGCGTGACGATCGGGCACAGGGCGCTGCTTCACAGCTGCACGGTCGGCGACGAGTCCATGATCGCCAACGGCGCGATGGTGCTCGACGGCGCGCGCATCGGCCGCCATTGCATCATCGCCGCGGGTGCTCTCGTGCCGCCGGGGCGCGAGATTCCCGACGGGTCGATGGTGATGGGTTCCCCTGGGCGCATCACGCGGCAACTCGGCGAGCGCGATCTCGCGATGATTACGCATGCCGCCGCGCATTACTGCGCCCGCGCACGACTCTATCGCGAAGCGCTGCGCGTCGATCCGCGCAGCGGGGCCGGGCAGCCCTAATCCTCGGAGGGCTGGGGCGGCGCCGACGGGTCGACCGCGACCTCGATCACGCCCTCGGTCACGCGCACCGCATGTGCCGGCAGCGCCTCGCTCGCCGGGCCCTTCAGCACGCGCCCGTCGCGCACGTCGAATGATGCGCCATGCAAGGGACACACGAGCCGGGTGCCCCGCAGGCGACCTTCGTGCAGGCGCGCGAACGCGTGCGTGCAGATATTGTCGACCGCGTACACGCCTTCCCTGGTGTGGCACACCAGCACCTCTCGACCCTGGATCATGCAGGCATGCATGTGCCCGGGCCGCAGATCCTCGAGCGCCGCAACGGGCGCAAAGCGAAGGTCCATGGGCGCCTACAGGGTAATGCTCGTCTCGAAGACGAGCGCCGCGTCACCGATGACACGCACCGCGTCGACGATGCCGTTGGCATAGTCGAGTTCGATATCGACTCGTCCCGGGCGGTTCATGTAGTGACCCTGTGCGCCGCTGAACGCGGCCTGGTCGCCGCTGCGCGGCAGCAGATCGCGGGCGGCAAGGTAAACGCCCAGCATGCCGTGGGCGTTGCCGCTGACCGGGTCTTCGGCAATGCCGATGGCGGGGCAGAACATGCGTGACTCGGTGAGAACGCCGGGCAACTGTGGTGTGAGAGTGAAGACGAAATAGCCCGCGGCGCCAAGCTGGGCCGAAAGAGTGGTGAGCCGCGCCGCATCGGGCTTCAGTTGCCGCAGCTGCTCCGCGCCGCGCACACCGACCATCAGGCGCGTGCTGGCCGTGCCGCAGACGAGAAGCGGGCAGCGCGGATCGAGATCGCCGCTCGACAGCGCCAGCGCGTCGAGCACCGCGAGGCGCTCGCGCGGCAGCAGTTCGCGCCCGATCTGCGGTGGCGCCTGGTGGATCGCGACGCGCCGCGCGTCGCCTTCGCCGCGGATCCCGACCTCGACGATGCCGGACTTCTGCTTCTGGCGTAAGCGACGCGACCCTGGGCGTCGCGACATGACGTAGTGCGCAGCCACGGTGGCGTGCGCGACGAAGGCCGCCTCGGTGCGCGGCGTGAAGAAGCGGATGCGCACGTCGTGGTCCGCGGCGTCGGGCGAAAGCACGAATGCGGTATCGGCGTTGTTCAGTTCGCGCGCGATCGCGAGCATGTCCTCGTCGGTGAGGGCGTCGGCGCCCAGCACGACGCCGGCGGGATTGCCGGCAAAACGCCGTGTCGTGAAGGCGTCAACCTGGAAGACATCAAGGGTGCGGCTCATGGAGGAGATTCTAATCACTTGCAATGCGGCGCACGATCTCTAACATAGCCGCCACATCCTTGGGGTGGCCCCGCGCGGGGCCTGAGACGCCGTCGAAGGCGAACCCGTTGAACCTGATCCGGCTAATACCGGCGTAGGGAGCAGGCATGATCTGGCGTTTGATTGCATTCGCGCACTTCCTGGGTGTGCCATTCGCATTCGTGGCAAATGCCGCGGCCGCGGAGCTCGACGAAGTGCTCGTCGTTTCCTCGCGGCTGCGAGAAGCGGCGCTCGACGCGCTGCCGGCGAGCGTCACGGTGCTCTCGGGCGAAACCGTGGCGGCGGCGGGTCTGCAGCACTTCGGCGACGTGCTGCCGCTCGTACCGAATCTGAACTGGGCGGCGGGCAGCGCGCGGCCGCGCTATTTCCAGCTGCGCGGCATCGGCGAGCTCGAGCAGTACCAGGGCGCGCCGAACCCTTCGGTGGGTTTCCTGATCGACGACATCGATTTCTCCGGCGTCGGCATGCCCGCGACGACCTTCGACGTCGAGCAGATCGAGGTATTGCGTGGCCCGCAGGGCACGGTCTACGGGGCCAACGCGCTCGCCGGGCTGATCAGCGTGCGCACGCGCGACGCGCAGCCGCAGTTCGAACTGCGCGGCGAGGCCACGGTGGGCGAGAACGGGACCTGGGGCGGCGGTGGCGTCATCGGTGGCCCGGTCGATGGCGCCGGCACGGCCGCCTTTCGCGTGGTGGCGCATCACTACCAGAGCGACGGTTTTCGCCGCAACGCCTTCCTCGGTCGCGACGATACCAACGGTTACGACGAAGACACGCTGCGCGCGCGGGTCAAGTGGCAGCCGACCGCCGACTTCGATCTCGGGTTCACGGCGATGCTGGTCGACATCGACGATGGCTACGATGCGTTCGCGGTCGACAACTCGCGCGTCACGCTCGCCGATCATCCGGGAGTCGACCAGCAGCGTTCGGCGGCCGGTGCGCTGCGCCTCGAATACGGAGGATTCGCTGCTGCCACGCTGCGCAGCGTCTCGACTTACGCCGACTCGAAGATTGCCTATTCGTTCGACGGCGACTGGGGCAACGACGCCGACTGGGGCGAGTACGCGCCATACGATTACACCAGCCGCTTCGATCGGCGGCGCCGAGCGCTGAGCGAGGACCTGCGCCTGGTCTCGACCGGGACCGCGGCCTCGCCGGGCGACCGGGCCTGGGTGCTGGGGGCGTATGCGCTCGATGTCGAAGAGCGCAACGTGCAGGTCGATGCCGCGAGCGGCGAGGCCTACCGCGCGCTGTCGAGCGACTACCGCGCGACGAACCTTGCACTGTACGGGGAGGTCGACTGGCGGACAGGTGCGCGCACCGTGCTGTCGATCGGTGCGCGCGGCGAGCGGCGCGAAACCGACTACGTCGACGTCGACGCGGTCGCCGGGACGTCGAGCGCATTCGGCCCGTCCGACACGATGTGGGGCGGGCACGTGGGCCTGAGCTTTGCGCAGACGGAGCGGAGACTCTGGTATGCCACGCTGTCTCGTGGCTACAAGGCGGGTGGTTTCAACATCGGCAGTGCGGTGCCGTCCGATCGCCGGCAGTTCGGCCCCGAATCACTGTGGAGCGCCGAGGCGGGATTCGGTTGGCGCTCGGCCGACGGCCGCTGGTCGTCGCGCACGGCGCTGTTCTACATGCGGCGCGACGAGCAGCAGGTCATGAGCTCGCAGCAGCTCGTGCCCGGCGATCCGCTGTCGTATGTGTTCTTCACCGACAACGCGGCGCGCGGCGAGAACTATGGCTTCGAGGGCAGCATGCAGTGGGCGGTCTCTCCACGCTTCGACGTCGCGGCGACGCTGGGACTGCTCGAGACGGCCTACATCGGCTACCTGACCGGCGACCCGGCGCGCGATGCCGCGCTCGATGGGCGAGAGCAGGCGCATGCGCCGCAGTACCAGTATTCGCTCACGCTCGCCTGGCACCTGCCGGCGGGCTTCTTCGCCCGTGCGGACCTGCAGGGCGTCGACGACTTCTACTTCGACACGAGTCACGAGCAGCGCTCCGGCGCCTACACGCTCGCGAACCTGCGCGTCGGCTACACCGGCGAGCGCTGGTCGGTCAGCGTGTTTGCGCGCAATCTGTTCGACGAGCGTTACGCGATGCGCGGTTTCTACTTCGGCAACGAGCCGCCCGATTTCGCCAACAAGCGCTACGTGCAGCTCGCCGACGGGCGCCTCGTCGGGCTCACCCTCGGCTTTTCTTTCGACTGATCGGAGCACCAGATGGACATCGGAGTCGAAGTCAGCCTGTACCCGCTCGACCGGGAGTTCATTCCGCCGATCCAGGACTTCATCGACCGCATCAATGCGCACGCGGGACTGAGGATCACCACCAACAGTCTGAGCACGCAGATCTTCGGTGCCTACGATGAGGTCATGGCCGCACTCGCGAGCGAGCTTCGCCCGACCTTCGAGGGCAATGCGAAAGCGGTGTTCGTGATGAAAATCATCGGTCCGTACCCCGGCTGACAGCGGGGCATGTGACAGCCTTCCTCGCGCAATTGCTGGCCGACCTGCGCGCGACGTCGGCGCTGGAGGGCGCCGCGGTTGCGGCCGGGCTCGTCTATGTGGTGCTCGCTGCGCGACGCAGCCGCTGGTGCTGGCTGTTCGGCGGCCTCTCGTCTGCAGGTCTTGCGTGGCTCGCCTCGCGCTCCGCCTTGCCGATGCAGGCGGCGTTGCACAGCTTCTATGTCGGCATGTCGGTGTACGGCTTTCACCGCTGGAGCGCCGAGCGCGATGCCGGTGGCCATGTGAAGGTCGGCTGGTGGCCCTGGCCGCTCCATGTCATCGCCTGGCTCGCCGTCTGTGCGGCGACCGTCGTGTCGGCCCACTGGCTCGCGCGCTACACGCATGCCGCACAGCCCATGCTCGATGCCGCTTGCACCTACGGGAGCCTGCTCGCCACCTGGCTCGTGGCGCGCGCGCGCATCGAGAACTGGCTGTACTGGATCGTGATCGATGCGGCGCTCGGGGTGCTGTTCGCCACGCAGGGGCTTGCACTCGTGGCGCTGCTCTATTTCGCCTATCTCGTGATCGCGGCGGTGGGCTTTGCGAGCTGGTGGCGCAAGCGGCCGGCGGCTGCGGCCGCATGATCGCGCCCGGCGACGACGTGCTCGCGCGCGTGCCCGGCGCGGCTGACGGGCCGTTCGAGGTCGCCGCGCTGCGCGGCGGGCTGACGAACCGCAGCTTTCTCGTCGGCACTGCACTGGGCCGCTTTGTCGTACGGCTCGGCACCGGCGCCGACGCGCTGCTCGGCATCGACCGGCACACCGAAGCTGCGGCGCAACGCCTTGCCGCGACGGTGGCCGTCGCGCCGCGCGTGATCGATGCCGACGAGTCGCGCGGACTGCTGATCACCGAATACGTGGCCGGCCGCGCATGGGAGCAGAGCGATTTTGCGACGCCTGGGCAGATCGACAGGCTCGGCTCGCAACTCGCGCGCCTGCATGCGCTCGACGCGCACGCGTCGGCGGGTCTGCCGGTCCGTGATCCGCTCACTGCCGCGCACGCCTATGTCGCGCGCATCGTGCAGGAGGCGCCGGGGGAGCGCGCAGCGCTCACGCGCCTGCTCGGGCAGGCGGCCGATGCGCATCTTGCCAGCGGCGCCGGCGCGCGGCCTGCGACGCTCGTGCACAGCGACCTGCACGGCTCGAACATCGTCGACGGCGAGGGCCTGTGGCTCATCGACTGGGAGTACGCCGCGCTCGCCGACCCCCTGCAGGATGTCGCAAGCGTGCTGGCGTACCACCCGGATGCCGCGGCGCACGCCGGGCGCCTGCTCGACGCGGTGGGCCTCGGCGACGTCACGCGGCGGGACCTGCTGGCCGCGGTGTGGATGTTCCAGCTGCTCGTGTTCCTCTGGTACCGCGTCCGACGCCTTGCCGTGGCGCCGACGAGCGCGGATCTTGCCGCCGAACGGCGCGCGCATGCGGCCCTGGTGCATAATGGGAATCTTTGATCCACAGGAGCGCGAATGTCAGTGTTGAAGGTCGTAGACCGCGATGGCGTCGAACATGAAGTCGAGGCGCAGCCGGGAATTAAGGTCATGGAAGTGCTGCGGGAACTCGACTATGGCGTCGCGGCGATCTGCGGCGGAATGTGTTCGTGCGCCACCTGCCACATCTACGTCGACCCTGAATGGGTCGGCCGCCTGCCGGCGGCGATGTCCGACGAGAAGGACTTGTTGAGCGAACTGTCCCATGTGCAGGAGAATTCGCGCCTGTCGTGCCAGGTCGATTTCACGGCGGCGCTCGACGGGCTCAAGGTGGTGATCGCCCCCGACGAATGAGGATGAGCGCATGACCGATACCGTACTGGTGGAAATCCGCGGCGACGTGGCCGTACTGACTCTGAATCGCCCGGAGAGCGCCAATACGCTCGACCTCGACATGGGTCGGGACCTGCTCGCTGCCGCACTGCGCTGCAGCAGCGATCCGGCGGTGCGCGCCGTGGTGCTGACCGGCGCCGGCAGGAATTTCTGCTTCGGCGGCGACCTGCGCGGCATGGTGAGCGGCGGCGCGCCGGTCGAGCCTTACCTGCGCGACCTGACATCGCACCTGCATGCGGCGATCTCGCAGTTCATGCGCATGGACGCCCCTGTCGTCGCCGCGGTCAACGGTACGGCTGCCGGCGCAGGCGTCGGGCTCGTCGCGATGGCCGACCTCGCGATCGCAGGCGAGGGCAGCAGGATTTCGCTTGCGTACACCGGCGTCGGACTCACGCCGGACGGCGGAACCTCGTTCCTGCTGCCGCGCGCGGTGGGAGCCAAGCGCGCCAGCGAGTTGATCCTCACCAACCGCGCGCTCAGCGCCGCCGAGGCGCTCGAGTGGGGCCTCGTCAACCAGGTCGTCGCGGATGCCGAAGTGTTCGATTCCGCGCTGCAGCTCGCCGGCAAGCTCGCCGCGGGTCCTCGCGCTGCGTTCGGCAAGGCGAAGCGGCTGCTCGGCGCCTCGCTCGGCGCCCTCGAGCAGCAGTTGGCGCTCGAGAGCGAGACCATTGCGATTCAGGCCGCGACCGCCGAGGGCGGTGAGGGCATCGCCGCATTCCTCGAAAAGCGCAAGCCGCAGTACCCGAGGTAGCCCCGATGGACAATCGCCAGTGGATCCTCGTCAAGCGCCCGTTCGGCGAAGTCGACGACCAGACTCTGGCGCTGCGCACCGCACCGGTCCGTGAACTCGCGGACGGCGAGTGCCTGATCCGCAATCTCTACCTGTCCCTCGACCCGACCAATCGCATCTGGATGAGCGATCAGGAGCAGTACCTGCCACCGGTCGCGATCGGAGAGGTGATGCGCGGGCTCACCATCGGCCGCGTGGTCGCTTCACGCAATCCACGCATCAAGGTGGGCGACCCCGTGCAGGGCGTCGGCGGCTGGCAGGACTACTGGATCGCCCCCGATGGGGCCGCAGCGAAGCTGCGTGTCGAGGGTGACACACCGCTGACCCTCTACATGGGCCTGCTCGGCATGGTCGGCTGCACCGCATATTTCGGCATGCTCGAGATCGGCAATCCGCAGCCGGGCGAGACGGTGGTCGTGTCGGCCGCTGCCGGCGCGGTCGGCTCGATCGCCGTGCAGCTCGCGAAGTTGCGCGGCGCGCGCGTCATCGGCATCGCCGGCAGTGACGAGAAGTGCGGCTGGCTCATCGATGAACTCGGCATAGACGCGGCGATCAATTATCGCCGCGAGAAAGTGCGCACCCGCCTGCGTGAACTCGCCCCGAAAGGCGTCGACGTGTATTTCGACAATACCGGAGGCGAGATCCTCGACGCGGTGCTCGCCAATCTCGCGCTCAATGCGCGCATTCCGCTCTGCGGCCTCATTTCCACTTACAACGCGACCGGCCGCGGCAGCGGGCCCGCGAACTATGGCGCGATCCTGATCAAGCGTGCGATGGTCAAGGGATTCATCATCCTCGACTACCAGGCGCGTTACGGCGAGGCGATCAGGGCGCTTGCCGACTGGTACGCGCAGGGCAGGCTGAAATACCGCGTTGACGTCGTGGACGGCCTCGAGTCCGCACCGCGCGCACTCGGCAAGCTGTTCGATGGCAGCAACCAGGGCAAGCTCGTCGTGCGCGTCGCAGCCGATACGGCACACTGACCGCACATCCCGGCCAGGGCGGGACCCAGCCGCATTTCGGCTATCATTGGCCTTGGTGAAACCATCATGACGCTCGCGTATATCTTCCTTTTCTTCGGCGGCGCGATCGCGATCTGGCGCATCTGGATCAACATCAAGCGGGCGCGCGACAGGCCCGCGCACAGCTGGGACGAACGGCTGATCGAGAAGCTGCGCCTCGAAGGCTCGGATCCCTTCCAGCCCCACGACGTCGTGTTCTTCTTCGGCCTGCCGAGCGAGAAGTCGGCGCAGCTCATCGTCGAGCGCCTGGTGCGCGAGGGCTATCAGGCCGAGTACAGGCAGGTGCGCGAGCAGGTCGAGCTGGCCTTCAGCGTGCACGCGCAGCGCTCGCTACGACTGTCGGTGCCCGACATGCAGGCGACGAGCCGGCGATTCAACGAGCTGGCGGCCGAATTCCACGGCCGTTATGACGGCTGGGCGGCGGCCAGCAACCGCAGGATCGGCGACTGACGCCTACTTCGCGGCGGTCTGCCGCTTGACCGCCTCGGCGGCGGCAGCGATCGCGGCGGCGTCGCCGAGATAGCGGCTCGACTTCGGTCGCAGTGCATCGTCGAGCTCGTAAAGCAGCGGCACGCCGGTCGGGATGTTGAGTTCGACGATATCGGCTTCCGACATGTCGTCGAGCATCTTGACCATGGCACGCAGGCTGTTGCCGTGGGCGACCACGGCGACATTGCGCCCTGCCCGCAGTTCCGGCGCGATGCGCTCGTTCCAGTACGGCAGCACGCGCGCGAGCGTGTCCTTGAGCGACTCCGTCGCCGGCAGCAGCGCGGGGTCGATACCGGCATAGCGGGGGTCGAAGCGCGGGTGGCGCCTGTCATCGCTCGCAAGCGGCGGCGGCGGGACGTCGTAGCTGCGGCGCCAGAGTTTCACCTGCGCTTCGCCGTGCCGCTTGACCGTCTGGGCCTTGTTGAGCCCCTGCAGCGCGCCGTAATGGCGCTCGTTCAGGCGCCAGCTGCGTTCGACCGGCACCCACATGCGATCGGTTTCATCGAGGATGTACCACAGCGTGCGGATCGCGCGCTTGAGCACCGAGGTGAACGCGATATCGATCTGCAGGCCTTCGCGCTTCACCTCGACACCGGCCTGGTGGGCCTCGGCGCGACCCTGCTTCGTCAGGTCGACGTCGGTCCAGCCTGTGAACAGGTTTTCCAGGTTCCAGGTGCTCTGGCCATGTCGAACGAGCAGTAGTTTTCCGGGCACGACTTGCTCCGTGTGGGTTTGGGGGGGCTGAAAACGAAAAGCTTACAGGCACATTTCGCCATCTTGCATCGTGGATTGTGCCACCTCCGCAAGGCCGTGCTCGCAGCGCACCGTGCGTTCGCGGCGCGTGGCGGCGAGAATCGCCTCGTTCCGTGCGCGCCGGTCGCGTGTCGCCGGCGGGTGATGCAGGTGCCAGGCGATGCCGCCAAAGACCAGCGCGCGCCGGTGGCGCCCGAGATGCCCGAGGCGCGCGCACAATTCCTTGTCTTCGGGGCCCCAGCCGACCATGGCGTGGTTGAAGCCGTTCACGGCCAGGAGGTCGTCGCGCCAGGCGGCGAGGTTGCAGCTCTTGGTGGCCACGACGGCGTTGCCGATACGCGCGCTGCAGCGGGCGAGCGCGGGGCTGTGGAGGGCCCAGATGCGGCGCAGCCCGCGGGCATGCCGGGGGACCGCCCCGGGCGCGCCGCGCGCCGCAGCGAGCGCCGCCTTCGTGGCCTCGGCGTCGAGCGGTATGCGCACGCCCTGCACGAAGCAGCCCGGGCGCGCCGCCCTGCGATGATCGGCGATGAATTCGGGGTGCAGCAGCATGTCGCCATCGACGAAGACGAGGTAGTCGCCGCGTGCCGCTGCGATCGCGAGGTTGCGCAGGCGCGCGGCGCGAAAGCCGTCATGGTCCTGGCGGACGTGGGCCACCGGCGCGGGCGCCTGCGCGGCGAATGCGGCGACGACCTCGCGGGTCGCCGGGCCCGAGCCGTCATCGGCGACGATGATTTCCGCCGGCCATTGCCGCTGGGCCGCCGCTGTCGCGAGCACCGCGGCGAGGGCGTCGGGCCGCTCGTACGTCGTGACGACGAGCGACAGGCGCATCAGGCCGATGCGAGTTTGCGGATCGCCTCGACGCCGACCGACAGCGTCGCGAAGTCCGGATGATCGGCGGCGCGCATGTCGGCCAGCATGCGCGACCAGCGCGCGAACTCGTCCCCCTGGGATTGCACCCACGCCGCGACCGGATCGCGGGCCGCGCCACGGCGGCGCATCGAGCGCAGCACGTCGCCGGCGAGCGCGCGATGTGCACGGGCCGCGCTGTTGCGCAGGGTCGAGCGGGCGTTCGCCTGCCATGGCCCGCTGGCCGCGAGCGCGCCGATCTGGGTGCGCAACCAGTCGAGGCCGACGGCGGCGCCGATCGCGTAATAGATGCGCGCGGCGTCCCGCACGGACTTGCGGTGTTCGGCCGCGAGTTCGACCAGGTCGTACACCGGTTCCATCGATTCCAGCGCGCCGATACGCGCGGCGAGATCCTCGGGCAGGCCGGCCGACACGAGTTGCGCGCGTCGCGCCGCGTTGTGCTCCGGCACGAGGCCGGTCGTGACCCCGTGCAGCGCATCGCCGAGTTCGCGCACGCCCGGCCGGTACTCCGCCACCGTGCGCTCGACGTGCAGGTTGCGACGCCGGTACTGCAGCAGCCAGTAGCTCATGTGCCGCAGCAGCCGCGCCGTATAGTCGTAGGCAAGATACTGCGCCTGCGCCGGCACGCGGCTGTCGAGCGCCTCGATCTCGCTCCAGATGGCCCGCATCTCGAAGCTCTCGCGCGCGATCGTGTAGGCGCGCGCGATCTGCCCGATTGTGGCGCCGGTCTCCTCGACCGCGCGCCAGGCGAACACCGGCCCCATGCGATTCACGAGGCTGTTGGTGGTCGCGGTGACGATGATCTCGCGGCGCAGCCGGTGCCTGTCGATGTCGCGCGCGAACTTGCGGCGCAGCGCCTCGGGGAAGTAGCGGTGCAGTTCCTCGGACAGGTACGGGTCCTCGGGGACATCCGAGTCGATCAGTTCGCCCGACAGCCAGATCTTGCTGTAGGCGAGCAGCACCGCGAGTTCCGGCCGAGTGAGCCCGGCGCCGCGCTTGGCGCGCTCGATGAACTCGTCTTCGCTCGGCAGGAACTCGATATTGCGATCCAGGTCGCCTGCGCGCTCGAGCGAACGGATCAGTCCGCGATATTCGCTCAGGCGCGCGACCGTATTGAGCTCGAGGGTCGAGATGGACTGGCTCTGCAGGTAGTTGGTGCGCAGTACCAGCGCGCTGATGTCCGGGGTCATGCCGCGGAGCAGGCGGTTGCGCGCCGCCAGGCTCAGCCGGCCGCTGCGCACCGGGTCCGCGAGCAGGATCTTGAAGTTCACCTCGACATCCGAGGTGTTGACGCCGGCGGAGTTGTCGATGAAGTCGGTATTGATGCGCCCGCCGTTCGCGGCGTACTCGATGCGTCCGCGCTGGGTGCAACCCAGGTTGCCGCCTTCGCCGACCACGCGCGCGCGAAGCTCGCGGCCGTTGACGCGCACGGCGTCGTTGCTGCGATCGCCGACTTCCGCATTGCGCTCGGCCTCGGCCTTCACGTAGGTGCCGATGCCGCCGTTCCACAGCAGATCGACGGGCATGCGCAGGACGGCGCGGATCACCTCCTGCGGTGTGGCAGACGACACGCTGACCCCGAGGGCGCGCTGCGCCTCGGCCGACAGCGCGATCGACTTGGCGCTGCGCGGGAAGACGCCGCCGCCGCGGGAGATCAGCTTGCGGTCGTAGTCGTCCCATGAGGAGCGCGGCAGCCGGGCCAGGCGCTGGCGCTCGAGGTAGCTGCGCGCCGCATCGGGCTGCGGGTCGATGAAGATGTGCAGGTGGTTGAACGCGGCAACCAGGCGGATGTGCTTCGAGAGCAGCATGCCGTTGCCGAACACGTCGCCCGCCATGTCGCCGATGCCGGCGACGGTGAAGTCCTGCGACTGCGAATCGATGCCGATCTCGCGCAGGTGACGCTTGACGCATTCCCAGGCGCCGCGCGCGGTGATGCCCATCTTCTTGTGGTCGTAGCCGGCCGAGCCGCC
>DAOQXO010000002.1:23660-65569 GCA_035342635.1 Steroidobacteraceae bacterium | reverse complement strand
TCCGTCAGCGTCTGCTGGACATGGGCGTGACGCGCGGCACCGAGCTGCTGGTCGCGGCGCCGCTGTGCGCGCTGCTGGTCGCGGCCATGTCGGGATTCGCGATGTTCCCGCAGCTCGCCGCACCCGATGCGCCGAGTTTTACCGCGAGCTACATGAAGGGCTTCGTCGACTTCGTGCAGAACTGGTTCTTCATGTTCCTGCTCGGTTCGCTGTTCGGCAAGATGATGGAGTGCACCGGCGCGGCCGACAGCGTCGCCAACTGGATCGTCGCAAAGCTCGGTGCGAAGCACGCGGTCGGCGCCGTCGTCGCCGCTTGCGCCGTGCTGACCTACGGCGGCGTGAGCCTGTTCGTCGTCGCGTTCTCCGTCTACCCGATGGCGGTGAGCCTCTTTCGCCGCGCCGACCTGCCGCGCCGCTTCATCCCCGCGACGATCGCCTTCGGTTCGGTCACCTTCACGATGACCTCGGCCGGCTCGCCCGAGATCCAGAACTGGATCCCGATCCGCTATCTCGGCACGACGCCGTATGCGGGCTGGGAAGTCAGCCTCGTCGTCGCGCTGTTCATGCTCGCGCTCGGCCAGTGGTGGCTGCTGCGCTCCGTACGTGCCGCGAGCGCCGGCGGCGAACGCTTCGAGGCGCGCGTGGCAGATCCCGAAGTACATGACCGGGATCTGCCGGCCGTATGGCGCGGGCTCGTGCCGCTCGCGGTCGTGCTGGTCGCTGCCTTCCTGTTGCACGAGCCACTCGCGGAATCGGCGCTGATCGTCGCGCTCGGCGCCGGCGTGCTGGTCGCGCTCACGCTGAACTACCGTTACGCGCACCGCGTCGGCGCGGCCGTGACGGCCGGTGCGCTCGGCGCGCTGTTCGCGATCGCCAATACGTCGGCCGTGGTCGGTTTCGGCGGCGTCGCGAAGCTCACGGTCGGCTTCCAGGCCGCCGTCGAGGCGATGACGAGCCTGCCGGGCAGTCCGCTGATCGGCGCTGCGATCGCCGTCAGCGTGATCGCGGGTCTCACGGGCTCCGCCTCCGGCGGCCAGTCGATCGCCCTGCCGCTGATTGCACCACACTATCTCGACCAGGGCGTGGACCCCGAGGCCCTGCACCGGGCGGTCGCCATTTCCTCGGGCGGCCTCGATTCGCTGCCGCACAACGGTTACGTCGTGACGACGATCCGCGCGATCTGCGGCGAGTCGTACGCTGCGGCCTATCCGTCCTTTGCGGCCTTGACGGTCGTCGTTCCCGTGCTCGGGACGGTCCTTGCGGTGGTGCTTTTCTCGTTGTGAGACGATAACGGTGGCATGTTGACACCGTGGTTCATCGCGCTCCTCGGGCTCGCCTATGTCGGCGTGCTGTTCGTCGTCGCGCACCTCGGTGATCGTCTGTCGGCCGAAGGCCGCGGGCAGTCCGCGCGCCCGTGGGTCTACAGCCTCTCTCTCGCCGTGTACTGCACCTCGTGGGCTTTCTACGGCACCGGCGGGCAATCCGCACAGCTCGGCTGGTGGCTGCCGCCAACCTATGTCGGCACGATCCTGCTTTTCGTGTTCGCCGCGCCGTTCCTCGACAAGATGATCCGCATCGGCCGCAGGCAGAAGATCACCTCCATCGCCGACTTCATCGCCGCACGCTATGGCCGCGACCCTCGTGTCGCGGTGCTCGTCACGATCGTCGCGGTGTGCGGTCTGACGCCCTACATCGCGCTGCAGCTGAAGGCGATCGACATCAGCTTCACGGCGCTCGCCGGGCTCGATGCGCCGGGAGCAGGCGGCGGTGCGGTGTTCGGCAATACCGCGCTGTACGTGACCTTGTCGATGGCGGCGTTCGCGATCCTGTTCGGTACGCGCCATGCCGATGCCACCGAGCATCACCCGGGCATGATGCTTGCGCTCGCGTTCGAGTCGATCGTGAAGCTGGTGGCGTTTCTCGCGGTGGGCGCGTTCATCACCTTCGGCCTCTTCGACGGTCCCGTCGATATCGCACGGCGCATCGCCGCCGATCCAGAGGTGCAGGCGATGCGCGAGGCGGCGAGGCCGGCGGGCCATTACCTCGCGCTGACCGTGCTCGGTGTGCTCGCGATCTTCTGTCTGCCACGGCAGTTCCATGTCGCGGTGGTCGAGAACTCCGGGCCGCGCGATCTGCGGGTCGCACGCTGGCTGTTCCCGCTGTACCTGATCGCGATCAGCCTGTTCGTGCTGCCGGTCGCGAATGCGGGACTGCTCGCCTACGGTGCCGGGGCCACCAACGCGGACCTGTTCCTGCTGCACCTGCCGCTCGCCAACGACCAGCCCGCGCTCGCCATGCTCACCTTCGTCGGCGGCCTCTCGGCGGCGACCGGCATGGTCATCGTGGCGTGCATCGCGCTCTCGACGATGATCTGTAACGAAATCGTGATGCCGACGCTGCTGCACGCGATGCCGTCGCTGCGTCGCCGGCAGGACCTGACCGGCCTGCTGCTGCGCGTGCGCCGCATCGCCATCGTGCTGCTGCTCGCTGCCGCCTATGTCTACTATCGCGGAATCGCCTACGCGGGTGCGCTCGCCGAGATCGGCGAGATCGCGATGGCGGCCGTCGCGCTGTTCGGGCCGCTGGTGTTCGCCGCGCTCTACTGGAAACGTGCGAGCAGCGCGGGCGCGCTCGCCGGGCTCGCCTGCGGCTTTGCGGCGTGGCTCTACACGCTGATCGTGCCGGTGTTCGCCGACGTCGGGTACCTGCCGGCCGGCATCGTGACGGCCGGCCCATTCGGCCTCGAATGGCTGCGCCCGACCGCACTGCTGGGGTTCGAAGGACTGAACCCGTTGGCGCACGGCCTCGCCGCGAGCCTGCTCGTCACCACGCTCGCGCTCGTGATCGGCTCGCTGACGCTGCGGCGCACGCTGGTCGATCGCATCCAGGCCGCGGTGTTCGTCGACGCCACCGACGACGGTGGCGGCGAGCACTACCACACGCATGCCGGTGCGCTCACGCTGAAAGACCTGCGCGCGCTCGTCGGCCAGTTCGTCGGCCAGCACCGCATCGATGCGCACTTCGCACAGTTCCGTTCCTCCGCGGGCGAGAGTGCGAGTGCCGGGCAGCTCGAATCGGTGCAGCGGCTGCTCGGCTCGGTGATCGGGGCCGCCTCGGCGCGGCGCGTGATCGACGCGGCGGCATCGGGCAAGGACCTCGTGTTCGAGGACGTGGTCTCGATCGTCGACAGCGCCTCGCGCGCGCTCGAGTTCAACCGCGAGCTGCTGCAGGCGACGCTCGAGAATGTGAGCCAGGGCATCAGCGTGGTCGACGCAGACCTGCGGCTGGTCGCCTGGAACCAGCGCTACGCGACCCTGTTCGACTATCCGCCGGACATGCTGCAGATCGGCAAGCCGATCGAGGAAGTACTGCAGTACAACGCGGCGCGTGGGGCGCTGAGCGGCGACGATGTCGACAAGCTCGTCGCACGACGCATGGCCCACCTGCGTCGGGGCACCGACTACGTCTATCAGCGCAATTCGCCCGACGGCACGGTGCTCGAGATCCGCGGCAACCGCATGCCGGGCGGCGGCTTCGTCACGAGCTACACCGATGTGTCGGAGTACAAGCGCGCCGAGGCGGCGCTGAAGGAGATCAACGAATCGCTCGAGCGGCGCGTCACCGAGCGTACCCGGGAACTCGCCGCGGCGAAGGTCGAGGCGGAGCGCGCGAACCTGAGCAAGACGCGCTTCCTCGCCGCAGCGAGCCACGACGTGCTGCAGCCGATCAACGCCGCAGGCCTGTTCGCCGGCGCACTGCTGCAGAAGCTCGAGCGGCCCGCGCAGAAAGCGCTGGTCGGCGATATCGAGCAATGCCTGCGTACCGCGGAGGGCGTGCTCACCGACCTGCTCGACATTTCAAAGCTCGATGCCGGCGTAGTGCAGGCGCAGGTCGGCGAGCTGCCGGTACAGGAGCTGCTCGGCGCCCTGGAGGGCGAGTTCGGCATGACGGCCCGCGCGCGCGGCATCGAACTGCGCGTGCGCGGCTCGAGCGCGGTCGTGCTGAGCGACGCGCGGCTGTTGCGCCGCATACTGCAGAACTTCGTTGCGAACGCGATCCGCTACACGGCGCAGGGTCGCGTGCTGGTCGGCTGCCGCCGTCGCGGCGAGCAGCTGCGCATAGAGGTCTGGGACAGCGGCAGCGGTATCGCGGCCGACCAGCTCGATCGCATCTTCGAGGAGTTCTATCGCGCGCCCACGGCGGGTGCGGCCGATGCCGTCTCGGGCAAGGGCTTCGGCCTGGGACTCGCCATCGCCGATCGCATCGCGCGCCGCCTCGGGCATCGCCTCGGCGTGCGCTCGACCGTGGGGCGCGGCTCGGTGTTCACGGTCGAAGTGCCGCTCGGCAGTGCGCGCGGCGCGATCGTGCGCCCACTGCGGCGCACGCGCGCGGTGGGCTCGCTCAATGGCGCACGCGCGCTGGTGATCGACAACGACCAGGCGGTGCTGCGCGCGATGCAGGTGCTGCTCGAGTCCTGGCAGTGCGAGGTACGCGCCGCGGCATCGGCGGCGGAGTTGCCCGACTTCGCCGGCTGGCAGCCCGACGTGATGATCGTCGACTATCACCTCGATCATGGCGTGACGGGTGTGGCGCTCGCTGCGGAAATCCGCGCACGCGCGGGGTTTCAGCTGCCACTCATCGTGATCACCGCCGATGCGGCAGACGCCATCAGGGAAGAAGTGGAGGCGTCCGGTGGCCTGTGCATGCGCAAGCCCGTGCGGCCGCTCGCCCTGCACAATGTGCTGCGGCGCGTGGTGCTGCACGGCCCCGATCAGCGATCGAGGGAGAGCTGGTCCGCGTCCTGAATCTCGAGCGACCCGTATAGAAGAGTCGCCTGGGTGCGATTGCGCGCGCCGAGCTTGGCGAGCGCCGCCGACACATGCGCCTTGGTCGTCTGCTCGGTGATGCCGAGCTCGGCCGCGATCTGCTTGTTCAGCTTGCCGCGCGCGAGCAACTCGAGCACGCGAAACTGCTGCGGCGTGAGGCTCGCGAACCGCGCCGCGAGCGATGCGGTGCCGCCCTCCGGCCCGGCCGGGTCCTCGTACGCGGCCGCCGGGAACCACTGCGTGAAATCGAGCACTGCGCGGATCGCGGCGACCAGGTCGGCGAGCGGCGCCGACTTCGGCACGAAGCCCGCGGCACCAAACTCGAGCGCCGCGCGCATTACCGCCGCGTTCTCGGTGCCGGAGACGACGATCACCGCGACGCCGGGATGCTGGCTGCGCAGCCAGGCGAGCGGCGCCAGGCTGCGGCTGCCCGGCATCATGAGATCGAGCAGCACGAGGTCGGCATCCGGATGGGCCGACACATCGGCGCGCAGGGCGTCGACGTCCGCCGCTTCGATCACGCGCGCATCGCCCACCGCTTCCTCGACGGCGCGCCGCAGGGCGGCGCGAAACAGCGGGTGATCGTCCGCGATCAGGACTGTTCGGCTGGCGGATTCATCCATGACCTGTCACCGTGGGTGATGAGCCCAAGTCTAAGGCACATGATGCGGGAAGGAGAGGCGGGCCGGCCTGTGCTAGGCTCTTGCGCCCGGCATCGCCGCTCCGCCCATGGTCTCCGCCGAACTTCTCGTCATCTTCGTCCTCGTCCTGCTGAACGGCTTCTTTGCGCTGTCGGAGATGGCACTCGTGTCCTCGCGCCGCGCGCGGCTGCAGTCCAGGGCCGAACAGGGCAGCCGCGGGGCGCGTATTGCGGTCGCGCTGCTCGAGGATTCCACCTCATTCCTGTCCGCGGTGCAGATCGGCATCACGCTGATCGGCATCGTCACCGGTGTCTACAGCGGTGCGACCCTCGCGGCGCATCTGGACGACGTGATCGCCGGCTGGGGCGTACCGATGACCTACGCCGAGGAGATCGCTTTCGTGGTCATCGTCGTCGTGATCACCTTCGTGACGCTGATCTTCGGCGAGCTGGTGCCGAAGCGCATCGCGCTCAACAATTCCGAGTCGCTCGCCATCGCGGTCGCGCCGGTGATGCTCGGCTTCGCCAGGCTGATGACGCCGTTCGTCTGGCTGCTGCGCGGTGCGGTCGAGCTCGTGCTGAAGGTGCTGCCGGTCTCGTCGGCCTCGGAACAATCGGTCACTGAAGACGACGTGCGGGCGATGATCGCCGAGGGCACGCGCTCGGGCGTGTTCCTCGCGAGCGAAAAGCGGCTGATCGAGGGCGTGCTCGCGCTGGCCGACCGGCATGTGACGACGGTGATGGTGCCGCGCCAGGATGTCGTGTGGCTCGATCTCGACGACCCGCTGCCGGAACTGTGGCAGACGGCGAAGCACAGCGGGCACGCGCGTTTCCTCGTCGCCCATGGCTCGCTCGACCAGTTGGCGGGCATGGTGACCCTTGCGAACCTGAGCGAGGCACTGCGTCGCGGTGCGCTCGATGCGGAGCACGACATCGAGCCCGCGCTGCATGTGCCGGACACACTCACGGTGATGCAGCTGCTCGACCAGTTCCAGCGCTCGAGCACGCATCTCGCCGTGATCACCGACGAGTACGGTGAAATCGAGGGCGTCGCGACGCCGATCGATATCCTGAAGGCCATCGCCGGCGAATTGCCGGACGTCGGCAGCCGGGAACGCCCCGAAGCGCTGCCGCGCGAGGACGGCGGCTGGCTGGTCGACGGTCATCTGCCGATCGACGAACTGCAGCGCGCTCTCGGCCGGCGCGACATGGCGTCCGGCGACTATCACACCGCGGCGGGTTTCGTGCTGGCGCGACTCGGGCGCATTCCGAAGGTGGGCGAGCTGCTGACCTGGCGCGGGTTGCGTTTCGAGGTGGTCGACATGGACGGGCGCCGCATCGACAAACTCGCGGTGGCGATCGTCAAGGCACCCGAATGATCCGCCCGTCGGCGCCGAACTCGAGCCAGCCGTAGGGCAATGCGGCGGCCGTCAGCTCGCGGATGAGCTGCAGCGCACGCTGTTGCGGGTCGATCGATGGTCCGTCGGGGCGCAGCTGGATCGTCGAATCGATATGCCCGCCGACGAAGCGGCCTTCGGCATCGAGCCGCGCCGTGACGATCGGCGCGATGCCGCGATTGCCCTCGACGCCGATGCCGTAATAGGTCGCGAAATTGCCGAGGCTGTAGGCGATCAGCCGGTCGCGATACAGCTCCATCGCGCGCGGCACGTGCGGCCCGTGGCCGAGCAGCAGGTCGGCGCCGGCGTCGATCATCGCGCGCGCGAACATCACCACATCGCCGCGATCCTCGCCGGCATAGAACTCGCGCGCGTACGGCAGCGCCTCGGCGCCCGCGCCTTCGCCGCCGGCGTGGAACGACACGATCACGATATCGTTCGCCGCGGCGAGCGAGCGCACGAACTCGACTGCGAGTTCGTGGTCGTTGAGCGAGTTCGCACCGACATTGGGCGCGAACGCGACCATCGCGACCCGCACGCCCTTCACTGTCATCCCGGCCCAGGTGCCCTCGCGGCCCGAATGGCGGATGCCGACGGCGTCGAGGGCGGCCATGCTCGAATCGCGCCCCTCCTCGCCGAAATCACGTGCGTGGTTGTTCGCGAGACTCACGAGATCGAAGCCCGCATCGCGCAGATACGCCGCATAGCGCGTCGGCGTGCGGAACACGAAGCAGCTCGTCGAGGAGCCGCACTGCTTGACCGGCTCGCCGCCGTCCATCAGCACGCCCTCGAGGTTGCCGAAGGCGACATCCGCGCCGGCGAGGATCGGCGTCACGTGGCGCAGGAAGCCGATCCCGTCGTCGTCCGGCAGGATGTTCTTCGGGAAGTCGGTACCGAGCATGATGTCGCCCACCGCGGCGATCGAGATGACGGTGGGCGGGGGCGCTGGAGGGGGTGGCGCAGCTTCCGGGGCGGGCGGCGATGGCGGGGGCACCGTCGCGCAACCGGCGAACAGCAGTGCGAGTGCGAGCGCGCCGAGGCTACGGGCGTGCAGGCTGGTCGTGCCCGAATGCGAGGGGCTGCGCCGTGGCTTCGGCTCGCAGTCCATCAGTCCCCGACCCGGATCACCAGCGCATCGATGTCGTTGGCGCGCAGCCGCGCACGCACGCGATTCAACTCGGCGAGATCGGCGATGGGACCGATGCGCACGCGGTGCCAGACGTCGGCGTCGACCGCGACGCGCTGCACGGCCGCCTGGATGCCCTGCAGCGCGAGCTGCGAGCGCACGCGTTCGGCATCGGCCTGGCCACGATAGGAGCCGGCCTGCAGCACGTACACGCCCGGCCGCTCGACCGCGGCGGGTGCGTCGGGCTTCACTTCGCGATCGCGCTCCGGCACCACGACCTCGAACTTCGGCAGCATCTCGTAGAAGTCGTATTGCCTGCCGGCCTCTTCGCCGGGCACTTCCGCGACCTGCTCATCCGCGGGCGCGGCCGCGACGCGCGGCTCGGGGCGCTCCAGCGCCACATCCCGCGCGGTCTGCAACGCGCGCTGGTTCATCACCACGTAGACGAGCAGCGCCACGCCGAGGCCGGTGGCGAGCCCGAGGCCGAACTGGCGCCAGCGTGCGAATTCGACACTGCCGCTGCGGGATCTCTTGAAGTCGCGTGCCGTCAGTCTCATGGCGAGCGCAAGCTTAGCGCGTCACATCGTCTCGGGTGCGGAAACGCCGAGCACGCCGAGGCCATTGCGTATCACCTGCTGCACGCCGAGCGCGAGCGCGAGGCGCGCATTGCGCAGTGGCGGATCCTCGACGATGAACTGCGCGGCGTTGTACCAGGTGTGGAAAGTGTTGGCGAGATCGCGCAGGTAGTGCACGAGCGTGTGTGGCGTGCGGTTCGCCGCCGCCTGACACAGCATTTCCGGGTAGCGCACCAGCGCCGTGAGCGCGGCCTGCTCGTGCTCGCCGGTGAGCAGGCCGAGGTTCGCCCGCGCCACGGCATCGTCGTAGCGGTAGCCCTTCGCGACCAGCTGCTTCATCACGCTCGACACGCGCGCGTGCGCATACTGGATGTAGTACACGGGGTTCTCGTTCGAGCGCGACTTGGCGAGCTCGAGGTCGAAGTCGAGCGGCTGGTCGTGGCTCCTCATCAGGTAGAAGAACCGGCAGGCGTCGGTACCGACTTCCTCGCGCAGTTGGCGCAGCGTGACGAACTGCGCGTCGCGTTTGCCCATCGGGATCTTCACCTCGCCGCGCCACAGGCTGACGAACTGGATCAGGATCACCTCGAGGCAGTCGGCGGGCTGTCCCATCGCGACGAGGCCGCCACGCACGCGCGCGACATAGCCGTGGTGGTCCGCGCCGAGCACATCGACGAGCAGGTCGAAGCCGCGTTCGCGCTTCTCGAGGTGGTAGGCGATGTCGGAAGCGAAATAGGTCTTCTCGCCGTTCGCGCGCACCACGACGCGATCCTCGTCGTCACCGAATTCGGTGGCGCGAAACCAGGTCGCGCCGTCCTTCTCGTAGAGCCGACCCTGGCCGCGCAGCACGTCGAGCGCGTGGTCGATCGCGCCGCTCGTCGCGAGCGTTCGCTCGGAGTACCAGCGATCGAACACGACGCCGAAGTCGGCCAGGTCGTTCCTGATGTCGGCGAGCATCGCCGCGAGCGAGAAATCGAGCACGCGCTGGTAATCAGAAGCGCCGAGCAGGGCGCGCATACGCTCGATGATCGCATCGACATACTTGTCCTTGTCGCCGCCCGCGGGTTCATCCGGCGGCAGGCCGGAGAACACGTCGCTGGCGGGACGGCGAAACGCCTCCTGCTGCGCGGCGTGCAGTGCCGCGCCCAGCACGCGCACGTAGTCGCCGCGATAACTATTCGACGGGAACTCGAGCGCCTCGCCGCAGGTTTCGAGATAGCGCAGCCACACGCTCGCGGTGAGGATGTCCATCTGCCGACCGGCGTCGTTGATGTAGTACTCGCGATGCACCACGTGGCCGGTGGCCTCGAGCAGGTTGCCCAGCGTCGCACCGAAGGCGGCCTGGCGCCCGGTGCCGACGTGCACCGGACCGGTCGGATTCGCCGACACGAACTCGAGGATGACCTTGCGGCCCGCGCCGAGTGTGGTGCTGAGCCCGTACTTCGCGCCCAGCTCGAGCGCGCGCCACAGCTCGTCGAGATTGGCATTCGCGTCGAGGTGGAAATTGATGAAGCCCGCGCCGGCGATCTCGGTGCGCGCCACCAGCCGGTTCGCGGGCAGCGCGGCGATGATCTCTGCTGCGAGTTCACGCGGCGGGCGGCCGGCGACCTTGGCGAGGCGCAGTGCCACGTTCGAGGCGAAGTCGCCATGCCGGGCGTCGCGGGTACGGTCCACCACGATCGCGGCGGGATCGGCGGGCGGCAGGCTGCCTGCCTCGGTGAGGCGCGCCAGCGCCGCGGCGAGGAGTGTTTCGAGCTCGGTTTTCAAGGAGTTGCGTCGTGAGTTGGGAGGCGCGCAATTCTAGCGGAACCCGGCGTCAACCGGGGTAGTCTCAGCTGCGTTATTCGGCTTGTACGCAACCCTCGATGGAGTTTCCTATGAAATCGACAGTCATCGTTCTCGCCCTGATGGCCGCGCCGCTCGCGGTGCTGGCTGACGACACGGAGCCCGGCCGCGGCCACATGGGCGGCTACCAGATGGGCGGCAAGAACCTCATCCAGACGCTCGACGCCAACAAGGACGGCAAGGTCTCGCGCGACGAGTCGAGCAAGGCGGCTGTCGAGCGCGCCAACCGCCGTTTCGACCAGCTCGACGCCGACAAGGACGGCTTCATTACGCAGGCCGAGATCGACGCGGCGCGCGACAAGATGCGCAGCGAGGTGCGCGGCGAGATGAGCAGGCGCGGCGCCGAGAACTGGAAGGCTGCCGACAAGGACGGCGACGGCGCGATTTCGCGCAGCGAAGCCGAAGCCGGCATGCCCATGCTGTTCCGCCGCTTCGACCAGCTCGACGCGAACAAGGACGGGAAGATCAGCCGCGACGAGATGCCGCAGGGCAAGCGCATGGACGACGGCAGGAAGGGGCCTCCGACGAGCTGATCCAGAGCGCTCTGGGCTGATCCACCGGGCGCCCGGCCAACACGCCGGGCGCTTGGCATGGCCGCGTCCTGCGTTCAGACTATCCGCAATCAGCGCTCCGCCAGATCGCCTGCAGGCGACCGAGAGCGCGCTCGAAATGTCTGCATACAGGGAGTGGCAGGTAATGAGTAATCGTCTCTCGTGGCTGTCCGGCGCGCTCGTCGCCGCGACGCTCATTCTCACGGCCGGGGCGAGTGCCGCGGAGCCCGTTCCGGCGGCAGGCCGCAAGGTCGTGCTGGATCTCGCGGGTGACAGGTTCCAATGGAAGATCGTGGAGGCGCCGGTGGCGGCTCCGGGTCCGCACCAGGTGCTCATGCGGGTGCGCGCCGTGGCGCTGAACCGCGGCGATGTCGAGGTCCTCGATCCGAAGTTCGGTGCGAAGGCGGGCCTCGTGGTCGCCTCCGACGCAGCCGGGGAGATCGTTGCCGTCGGCAGCGAGGTCAGGGATTTCCGTGTGGGCGAGCGCGTGAACACGCTCTATTTCCGGAACTGGACCGACGGCCCGCCGAGCGGGGAGAAGCTGGCCGCGACGCACGGAGCGACGGTCGACGGCGTGCTGGCCGATTACCTCGTGCTGGATGACACCGCCATCACGGCAATGCCGAATGGCCTGAGCTTCGAGGAAGCCGCCACCCTGCCGACCGCCGGCCTCACGGCGTGGATGGCGGTCAACGGGCACCGGGCGCTGCGTGCGGGCGACGTCGTGGTGGTGCAGGGCACGGGCGGCGTCTCGACGCTCGCGCTGCAGCTCGCGACCGCCCTTGGCGGGCGCGTCATCGCGACCAGCAGCTCGGACGGCAAACTCGCGCGCGCCAGGGCGCTCGGCGCGGAGGGCGGCATCAACTATCGAACCACACCTGCATGGTCGGCACGCGTGCTCGAGCTCACCGGCGGCCATGGCGCCGATGTCGTCGTGGATGTCGTCGGCAAGGCGGCGCTGCCGGAGTCGCTGCAGAGCCTGGCGTACGGGGGCACGCTGTCCCTCGTCGGCGGGCTCACCGGCTTCGACGGTCAGGTTCCGGCGATCCAGCTGCTGCTCAAGACCGCTCGCGTGCAAGGCATCTGCGTCGGCTCGCGCGCCGACTACCGGCGGATGGCGGAATTCATCGGGCAACGCGAATTCCACCCGGCGATCGACCGTGTGTTTCCGCTCGAGGAGTACGCGGCGGCGCTGGCGCACATGGAATCGGGGGACTTCGTCGGCAAAATCGTGTTGACGCTCTGAAGGCGCTGCCGGTTCAGAACAGTTCGAGCGGGTCCACGTCGAGTGCCCAGCGGACTCGACGTGCGCTCGGCAGCGCCTCCGCGAGCGGCAGCCAGGCATCGAGATAGCGATGCAGCGCCGCGCGGTCGCTGCTCTCGACGAGCAACTGCGCATGGAAGCGATCGGCGCGCCTCGCCATGGCCGCCGGCGCGGGCCCGAGCAGCTTCACCTGACGCGGTGGCGCGAGTAAACGCCGCGCCTCGCCGAGGAATTCCACCGCCGCATGCAGGGTGAGCGCCGAGGCGCGCACCGCGGCGAGCCGCCCGAACGGTGGCCAGCACGCGACCTGCCGCTCGGCGAGCGCCGTCGCGGCGAAACCTTCGTAGCCTTCGCTGAGCAGGCTCGCGAGCAGCGGATGCTCGGGATATTCCGTCTGGATCAGCACCTCGCCGGCGCGCGCACCGCGTCCCGCGCGGCCGGCCACCTGCACGATCGTCTGCGCGAGCCGTTCGGCGGCGCGAAAGTCCGTGCTGAACAGGCCATGGTCGGCGTTGAGTACCACCGCAAGGGTCACGTCGGGGAAATCGTGGCCCTTCGTCACCATCTGCGTGCCGACGAGGATGCGCGCCTCGCCCGAGGCGACGCGCGCGAGCACTGCGGCGAGCTGCTCGTCGCGCCGCACGACATCGCGATCGAGCCGGGCGAGGGCCACGTGCGGGAACAGCTCCGCGAGCGTGTCCTCGACCCGTTCCGTGCCCTGGCCCACCGCGCGCACTTCGTAGCCGCATTGCGGGCAGCGCGTGGGCAGTGCCGCGTCGGCACCGCAGTGATGGCATTTCAGGCGCGAGGCGCGCGCGTACACCGTCAGGCGCGCATCGCAGGAGCTGCAACCTGCGATCCAGCCGCAGGCCGTGCACGCAAGGGTCGGCGCGTAGCCGCGCCGATTCAGGAATACGAGCACCTGGCCGCCATCGTCCAGATGACGGCGGATCGCCTCCACCACGGTGGTGGACAGGCCGTGGCGCAGGGCCTCGGCGCGCAGGTCGACGAGCGTGAGTCGCGGCGGCAGGGCCTCGCCGGTGCGGCGTGACAGCGCGAGGCGCGTGTAGCGGCCGGCTTGCGCATTGTGCAGCGTCTCGAGCGAGGGCGTGGCCGAGCCCAGCACGATCGGCACGCCGGCGCGCTGTGCGCGCATCACCGCGATGTCGCGCGCCGAGTAGCGAAAGCCGCCTTCCTGCTGCTTGAAGGATGGATCGTGCTCCTCGTCGACGACGATGAGCCCGAGTCCCGGGAGCGGCGCGAATACTGCCGAGCGCGTGCCGAGCACGATGCGCGCGCGCCCGCTGAGCGCGTCGCGCCAGGCGTTCAGGCGCGCCGTGCCGGTGAGCCCCGAATGCATCGTCGCCATCGCCACGGCGAAGCGCGCAGCGAAGCGCCCGATCAGTTGCGGCGTGAGCCCGATCTCGGGCACCAGGATCAGCGCCCGTTCGCCGCGCGCGAGCGCGCGCTCGGTGAGCCGCAGATACACCTCGGTCTTGCCGCTGCCGGTGATTCCCTGCAGCAGGAAAGCGCCGAAGCGGCCGTGGCCAGCTTCGATCGCATCGACCGCGGCCTGCTGTTCGCCCGTCAGCTCGAACGGCGAGCCGTTCGCGATGGCGCCGGCGCCCGTCTCGGCGGGAGCGGCCTCGTCGGCGAGGTCGCGCGCGCAGGCCCAGCCGCGGCGGGTGAGGGCGGTGAGTGCCTCGCGCGCGCCCGTGCCGAGCGCGGCGAGGGCGGTCGCATCGAGGCTGCCGCGTTCGATCAGTTCTTCGAGGATCGCGCGCTGCCGGGGGGCGCGGCGCGGCTCGCCGGCGGTATGCGCGGCGATGCCCTCTGTGGTCGGTGACCAGACCTCGCGCACCGCGCGCGTGCGTGCGCCTTCGCGCGCGAGTTTCGGCAGCGCCGAAAACAGCACCTCGCCGATCGGGTGGTGGTAGTAATCGGCGGCCCAGCGCAGGAGCGCGAGCAGCCCTTCGTCGAACACGGGCTCGGCATCGAGCACCGCGGCGACAGGTTTCAGTTTCCCGGGCGGCAGCGCCGAGTCGACACCGATCTCGAGGGCGATCCCGATAATTTGCCGGCGCCCGAACGGCACCCGCACACGCGCACCGGGCCGCGGCACCTCCTCCCCGGCGAGATAGTCGAATGTCCTGCGCAGCGGCGTATCCACCGCCACCCGAATGATCGAAAGCCCGACCAAGAAAACCCTTTGCAAAACAACAAGTTGATTAAAGCTGCGGCGCCGGGTTCCGAATCTTTCGGTCATGGGCAGCCGTCAACGGCGCCGCGCCTGCCACGTTACTTTCTGTATGAACGCACTTGCGGCGTCGCCGCGCGCTTATAGCATGAGCTTTGCCCACGGCGACGGCCACGACATGCCTGATGCTCTTCGCGCGCGGAATGCCGCGTTCGACCGCTTCTTCATCGCCGTCGAGCGCAAGGCGTTTCGCATCGCGCGGCTTGCCCTGCAGAACGACGATGACGCGCTCGACGCCGTGCAGGACTCGATGCTGCAGCTGGTGCGCGCCTATGCCTCGCGCCCGCAAGCCGAGTGGAAGCCGCTGTTCTACCGGATTCTTGCCAACCGGACCCGCGATCTGCAGCGCCGGCGCAGCACACGCGGGCGCCTATTTGCCTGGTGGCCCACGGGAGGCGAAACCGACGATGGCGACGATCCCGCCAGCGCCGCGCCGAGCCCGGAGCCGGGTCCGGAACGGAGTCTCGAGCTCGGCCAGACTATGGCCCTATTGGATCAATTTATAGGACAATTGTCACATAAACAGCAGCAAGCGTTTCTGTTGAGAAACTTTGAAGACCTCGATGTGGCCCAGGCCGCCAGGGCCATGGGCTGTTCCGAGGGCAGCGTGAAGACCCATTATTCGCGCGCCGTACACCGCCTGCGCGCACGGCTTATGGAGGCCGAATCATGACCACCGGACGTGAAATCGAGCGGCAGGCGCGCGAGACGCTCGAGGCGAGCATCGAGCATCTCGACGCGCGCGTGCGCTCGCGACTCACCCGGGCGCGCCATGCGGCGCTCGATGAGTTGCAGCGGCGTGCGCGCCGCCCGGCATGGTTCGTCGTGCCGGCCGTGGGCTTCGCTGCTTCGGCCATCCTTGCGGTCGTGCTGTGGGCGCCGTGGTCCACTGTCCAGGATCCGGCCAACGGCACCGCGTTGACTGCGCTCGCGACCCCGGACGCTGATCTTGATTTCCTGCTGGGCGAGGACGTGTTCGCCGCGGTCTTCGAAGACCCGGCGGGCTAGGCGCCGCGGCGCATGCCCCGAGTGGGTGTCCGGTCACTCGCGCGCCAGCTCGCTCCCCGCCCTCACCACATCGGCCAGCGTGCGGCAGCCGAGCTTCTCCATCATGCGCGCCTTGTAGACCTCGACCGTGCGCGGGCTGATCTCGAGCCGCTCGGCGATCTCCCGCAGCTGGTTGCCCTGAGCCAGCAGGCGCAGCACGTCGCGTTCGCGCGAGGTGAGGCGCGCCAGGCGCTCGGCCGCCGCGGCCCGCGCCTGCGCCGCGGCACTTCGCTCGGCGTCGAGCTCGATCGCGTTGCGGAGCACGTCGATCAGCACGGCGTCGTCGACGGGCTTCTCGAGGAAGTCCACCGCGCCGTTCTTCAGCGCCGCGCGCGCGGTCGCGACGTCGCCGTGTGCGGTCAGCACGATGACCGGCAGCGGGATGCCGCGCGCCTTGAGCTCGGCCTGCAGATCGAGTCCCGACATGCCGGGCATCTGCAGGTCGACGAGAACGCATCCCCGCCATTCGCTGCGACAGGTGTCGAGAAAACTCTCCGCCGAGGCGAATATCTGCGCACGCAGGCCGTGCAGGGAAATCAGCAGGCTCAGCGCGTCGCGGATCGCAGCGTCGTCATCGACGACGAAGACGACGGCTTCACTGTTCATCGGCTTGCGCCACCTTCAGTCGCAGGGTGAAACGCGCGCCGCCCGTCGCCGCGACCGGTTCGTACTCGAGATCGCCGCCCTGCGCGCGCAACAGCGAGCGGCTGATGGCGAGCCCGAGTCCCATGCCGCCCGGCTTGTCGGTGACGAAGGGCTCGAAGATGCGCGGCGCGATCTCGGTGGCGACACCGGGCCCGGAGTCGACCACGCTCAGCAGTACGTCGTCGCCGCGTTGTGCCGCGGTGATGTCGATGCGGCCTGATGCGTCGGCGGACAGGGTGATCGCATCGATCGCGTTCGAGACGAGGTTGTGCAGCACGATCTCGAGCTGGGTCGGATCCGCCGCGACTCTCGGCAGGCCGGCGTCGAGACTGCAGACGAGTTGCACGCGCGCGCGCCGCAGACGCTCGTGCAGGGCCGCACCGACGATTTCGCACATCCTGGCGAGCGACAGCGGCGCGCGCGCGGCCGCGCCGGTGCTGTAGAAGTCGCGCAGGCGGCGCAGCACCTCCGAGGCGCGCAGGGCCTCGCGCCCGGCCTTGTCGAGCGTTTCGGGCAGGCGCGCATCCGGCTGCGCGGCGAGCATTTCCGCGGCCCGCAGATAAGAGACCAGCGCGGTGATCGGCTGGTTCAGTTCATGGGTCAGCGCCGAGGCCATCTCGCCGGCGGTGGCGAAGCGCATCGCGCGGGCGAGCGCCGCGTCGCGCTCGCGCAGCTGCTCCTGCGCGCGCTGGCGCTCGCTGACCGCGGCGCCGAGCAGCAGCGCGGTGAGGTTGAGTGTCAGCATCAGGAACTGCAGGTCGAGCAGCGGCGCGGCCATGCCTGCCTCGGTGACCATCAGCGCAAGTCCGATCTGGATCACGAGCGCGCCGACCACTGCACCGACGATGCCCCAGCGCAGCGCGATCCAGATCATCGGCACGAACAGCGGATAGAAGAAGCGCAGCGCCTGGTCGGACAGCAGGCCGAAGATGATCCAGATCGTGGCGCCGAGTACGGCAACCTGCAGCAGCGCCTCGCGCCAGTGCGCGCGCAGCGCCGCGAGTCCGGCGCGCCACTGCGGCGCCCATATCAGCAGCGGTGTCAGCGTGAGGACGCCGTTGAAGTCCCCCACCCAGTAGCGCGCGACGCCGCCGAGCGCGACCTCCCCGGGCAGCGCGCCCATCGCCAGCATGATCGCGATGAAGCCCGCGCCGACGAGCAGCGTGGCGACGAGGCTGGCGCCGACGAAGCGTGCGGCGTCGCCGGGCGAGGGCAGGAAGCTTGTGCGCTTGCGCCGCAGTACTTCGGCCAGCGCCGCGTATGCGATCGCGATCCAGATCGAGGTGGTGATGGCCGCGATGCTGCCCGCGGGCACGTCGCGCACGACGATCTCCGACAGCAACGCCGCGGCGGCGACGGCGAAGGCGCCGCGGCGTCCTTCCCAGAAGAGGAATGCGAGCGCGACACCGGTCTGCGGATTCCACGGCGTGATGCCGAGCTGCAGCACCGGCTGCAGATAGCTGAGCCAGTCGATGAGGACGTAGGCGGTGATGAAGAGTGCGGCGCGAAGGAGATGGCCGGAGCCGGGCATGGGGTACGCCCGGCTCCGGCCGGAATCGGGTCCGCCCGCCAGGACGGGCGCGCCGGATTCCCCACTCTCTCGGGGAGAAAGGCTAGGTGCCGGCTCCGGCGTGGGCAATTCGGCGGCCCCCGTACGGGCTTGCCCGTATGCACTGGCCATGGCTTACGGAGCCACCAGCGCTCCGGCGCGCTGCAGCGCTTCCTGCGCTTCGACGTTGCGGCCGCGCGCGCGCAGCGCGAAGCCGATCAGCTGCCAGGCGCTCGCCTGTTCGCGCGGCGCACCGGCGGCGAGCGCCAATGCGCGCCGTCCCATGTTCTCGGCCTGGACGGGGTCGCCGCTCGCGAGTCGCATCTGGCCCATTTCGATCCAGACGAGCGGATTGTCGGGCTCGATGCGCAGCGCGCGCTCGAGCGTGGCTGCCGCGGCGTCGAAGTCGCCCTTGGATGTCGCGGTGCGCGCCTGCACGACGAGCGCGTTGGTCGCCGGGCTCAGTCGATGGCTCCTGGGTGGCGGCGCGGGTGGCGGAACCGGAGCCGGCGTCGCCGGCGGCGTCGGCTCGGGCACGGCGCTGCCGGGCTGCTCGGGCGTCGTCGTGCCGGGCTGGCTCGGTGTCGTCCCGCTGGACGGCCGGTAAAGGGGGGTCGAACAGGCCGCGAGCGCGAGGGCCGCTAGCAACAGTGGCGCGGGGAAAAGGAAACGTCGCATCAGCGGATGATGCCACGGAGCCAGTCGCCGATCCCGGATGGCGGGGCGCAGCCGGCCAGGAAGGGCGGGGAGGTCCCGCGCGGCACCGCGACGATCACTTCGTCCTGCGAGCAGCCGGTCGTGACACGCAGTCCGGAGGCATAATCGATCGGCAGGTCCTCGAGCGATTCCGGCATCGGCGGCTGCCACGAGCTCGTGTCGAGTGCGGACATGATCTTCTGCCACACGATCAGCGATCCGCTCGAGCCGGTGACGCCGGTCGGGCGATTGTCGTCGTAGCCGATCCACACGACCGCGAGGTGTGTGCCCGAGAAGCCGGCGAACCAGCCGTCGCGCAGGTCCGACGAGCTGCCGGTCTTGCCCGCGACGATGAGCTCGCGTGGCAGCCGCGCGGCGGCGGCGCGTCCGGTGCCGCGCGCGATCGCGTAGGTGAGCATGCGATCGATCTGATACACCGCGTCGGGCGCGGCGACCGGCTCGACCTTCACCGGGTAGGCCCCGATGCGCTCGCCCTGCTCGTTGACCACCGCGCGCACCGCGCGCAGCGGCACGTGGAAGCCGCCGTTCGCGAGCCCGTTGTACATCTGCGCGACGTCGATCGGTGGGAGGTCGACCGCGCCGAGCAGCAGCGAGGGCAGGGCGCGCGGCTCGGTCTCGAGGCCGAAGCGCGTGAACATCTGCGCGACCTTCGGCACGCCGACATCGAGTCCGAGGTGCACGGTGGCGAGGTTCAGCGATTCGCTGAGCGCACGCACCATCGACACCGGCCCGTTGGCGTTGCGCGAGAAATTCTGCGGGCGCCATACATTGTTGCGCGACAGCGGCACTTCGATCGGCGTGTCGTCGAGTACGCTGGTCGCATTCCAGCGGCCGGTCTCGATCGCGGCGAGGTAGACGAACGGCTTCACCAGCGAACCGATCGGCCGCGCGCTCGCGAGTGCGCGATTGAGGCCGTCGAAGCTCACGTTGCGTCCGCCCACCATGGCGATCACCTCGCCGCTCTGCGGCAGCGTGACGATGCTCGCGCCCTCCAGCCCGGGCCGGCCCTCGTCGGACCTGGTCCGCTTGTCGAGCCGTCCGATCTCGGATTCGAGCGCCTGCTCGGCCGCGACCTGTGCGCGCGGATCGAAGCTCGTGAAGATGCTGAGCCCGGCCTCGGTGAGGTCTTCCTCTTTGTAGTCACGTCGCAGCGTGCGGCGCACGAAGTCGAGATAGGCCGGGTAGTAGCCGCCCGAGGGGCGCGCGGCGACGCCGAGCGGCTGCGCGGTGGCCTTGCGCGCTTCCTCGGCACTGATGAGCTGCTGCTGCGCGAGGATGCGCAGCACGAGGTCGCGGCGCTGCTGGGCGCGCCCGGGATGGCGGCGCGGATCGTAGTACGGCGGGCCGCGCACGATCGCGACGAGCAGCGCGAGCTCGGCCGTGTCGAGCTCATCGAGCGGCTTGGCGAACCAGAACTGGCTCGCGAGTCCGAAGCCGTGGATGGCGCGATCGCCCTGCTGGCCGAGGTAGATCTCGTTGATGTAGGCCGTCATCAGGTCGCGCTTGTCGTAACGGGCCTCGAGCGCGAGCGCCATGAAGGCCTCCTCGACCTTGCGCCCGAGCGTGCGCCGGCCGTCGAGGAAGTAGCTCTTGACCAGCTGCTGCGTGAGCGTGCTGCCGCCCTGCTCGACACGACCGGCGCGCAGATTCACCCAGAAGGCGCGGGCGATCGCCTCGAAGTCGAGGCCGTGGTGAGCGTCGAACTTGCGGTCTTCGACCGCCTTGATGGCGGCCGGCAGCATCTGCGGCACTTCCTCCGGCGTGAGCACGATGCGGTCCTCGCCGTGGATCGGGAAGATGCTGCCGATCAGCAGCGGATCGAGGCGGAAGATCGGGATGTCATTGCCGCGCGCATCGCGCAGGCTGGCGATCACGCCACGTTCGAGAGTCAGCGCGATCACCTGCGCGGGGCGCAGCTCGTCGGAGAAGCGCGCTTCGCGCACCGCGATCTCGAAGCGCCCGCGGCGGCGGCGCCAGGTGCCGGGCCGGGTGAGCGTGTTCGTCTCGCGATACTGCAGCCGGTCGAGCTCGGCAATGAGCTCGTCGGTCGAGAAGGCGAGGCCGGCGTAGAGTTCGAGCGGCGCCGCGTACACCTTGGCGGGCAGCGTCCAGCGCCGGCCTTCGAACTGCGCCGCGACCTGCCGGTCGTAGTAGAAGAGTGCGATCACGAACGCGACCGCCACCGCTCCGGCGAGCGCGCCGACGGCGATCCCGGCATTCTTCAGGATGTTCTTCGTGCGGCGCTTCATGGCGCCATGTTAATGAAAGCCGGGCCGCACATAGGCGCCGAATGTCAGGTAGAAGGATTGCTCGCCGCCTTCCGCGTAGCCGAAGCCGAACCGCAGCGGTCCGAGCGGCAGCGGCACGCCGACGAATACGCTGCCCGCCCGGATCAGGTCACGGGCGGCGATGTCCTCGAAGTCCTCCCACACATTGCCGGCCTCGAAGCTGGCACCGACATAGAGCGGCATCCTGAAGAGCGATCGGGTACTGCCGAAGCTGCGGTAGTAGATGAGCCGGCCGAACACCATCTGGTCGCCGAGCAACTGGTCCTCGCCGTAGCCCGAGAGATAGGTGAGGCCGCCGAGGTTCGCCATGGTGCTGAACGCGGCGATGCTGTCGGTGGACACCGAGGCACGCGCGCCGATCGAGACGGTATTGCGGCCGAAGGTGAACGCCTGGTCCAGGGCGAGGCGCGCGAGATCGCCGCGCTCGTGGGCACCGAGGGCCGCCCTGAGCCAGCCGTAGCTCGCCTCGAGGCGCAGGCCGCGCGTCGGGAAGGCGACATTGTCGAGCGAGTCGTACAGGAATTGCGCGCGAATGCCCGCGACATCGGCGCGCATCGATTCCGGCAATGAGGGATCGCCGACGAGCAGCTTGCCGCGATCGTGGAAGCGCGACGCGACCAGCGACAGGCGCAGGTTCTCGCCGAAGTCGCGGCCGAAACGCAGCTCGCCGCTGCCGGTGTCCACCCGGTAGCGCGCGATCTCGGTATCGCCGAGGCGCGTCGGCTGGTTCATCGCGATGTACTGCAGTTGTGGTGCGATGAACCAGCGGCCAAGCTTGCCGAAGGGCGCGTAGTACTCGGAGGTGATGCCGCTCTCGCGGCCGAGCTGCAGCAGGTTCCGCCACTCGGCCCCGGTCGAGCTGAGGCCGGTCATGCGCACTTCCGCATTGAACTGGTAATCATCGCGGCCGGCAAAGTCGTCCTCGAACTGCAGACCCATGCGCAGATAGGTCGGGCCCCAGGCTTTGTCGATCGGCCGCACGATCAGGCCGAACTCGCCGTCGCGCTCCTCGAGTCGGTAGTCGATGCGCTCGTAGGTGCCGCCGCCGAACGCGCGGCCGATCTGGTCGGTGACCGCCTCGAGGTCGAAGCGCTTGTCCTCCTGGACTCCGAGCCGGTCGCGAACGAGCCCGGCGGTCCGGCTCGTGTCGCTGCGCACGTCGACGAACGCGATGTGCGGATTGCCGAGCGGCTTGCGCGCCTGGGTGGCGCGGTGCGCCGCGAACTCCTCGGGGCTCGCGGCGAGCGCGCGCAGTTCCCCGATGTGGGCCGCGACCGCGGCCTCGCCTGCGAGCACGGCCTCGCCGACCTTGGCGAAATCGAGCGAGGCGATATCCGGCATGTCGGGGCGCAGTTCGACGTCGCGCTCGGTCAGCGTGGCGAGCACGCGCGCGCTCTCGCGATCGACGAGGCCCGAGAGCACCTGCATCATAATCGACACCGGCGAGCCGAGCTTGTCCTCGGGCAGCAGCGGCTCGCTCACGTTGACGACGATCAGCCGGTCGGCGCCCATGGCGCGCGCGACGTCGACGGGGATGTTGTTCGTGATCATGCCGTCGACGAGCAGGCGGCCGTCGTAGCGCACCGGCGCAAAGGCGCCGGGGATCGATGCGCTCGCCAGCACCGCGGCCGTGAGGTCGCCTTCGCTGAACACCACCTCCTGCGCCTCGCCGACGTCGGTGGCGACGCAGCGGAACGGAATCGGCAGGCTGTCGAAGCTGATGCGCTCCTCGGTCTGCACCAGCAGTTCGCGCAGGATGATGTTGAATTTCTGGCCGACCACGATGCTCGGCGGGAGTTTCACGCCGTCGCGGCCGATGCCGATTTCCTGCGGGATCAGCTGCGCCCCGTCGAGTTCCTTCTCGCGCATCGGCATCGCATCGCGCGTCTCGCCGTCGCGGAACACGTCGCGCCAGTCCATGGTGTCGAGAATGTGCTGGATCTCGTCGACCGTGTAGCCGGAGGCGTACAGCGAGCCGATGATCGCGCCCATGCTGGTGCCCGCGATGTAGTCGATCGGGATTCGTTCGCGCTCGATGGCGCGCAGCACGCCGACGTGCGCCGCGCCGCGCGCGCCGCCACCGCCGAGCACCAGGCCGATCCGATCACGCGCCGTCGCGATCGGCGTGATGAGCACACTCAGGAGCGCCAGGGCCGCAACAGGCCGGCGCCACCGCGATTTCTGCCGCATGGGGTCACCTCTCGCGCAAGCGTAGCGTGAATCCCGGCCGCCGCGATAATGGTCCGGCGAGAGCTGATGCGCGCGGGATCGTGCGGGGCAAGGGCACGGGGCGGCGGGCGCCGGGCCGGTGCGGCATAATGTCGAGCAATGGAGCGCGATTACCAGGCCCCATGGGGCACGATGGTGCGCATCGGCACCTGGGCGACGCTGGCGCTGCTGGGCGCCATCGCCGCGATGGGCTTGCTCATTGGCCCGCGGCAACAATTGGCATGGAAACTCGCGATGATCGGTGCCCCGTTGTTGCTCGTCGCATCGACACTGCCGTTCGCGATACGCGGCTACACCCTGACGGGCCGCAATCTCGTCATTCGCCGCCTCGGGTTCGACACCACGCTCGCGCTCGACGACCTGCGGGTCGTGCGCGGGGTGGCCGACGATGTGCGCGGCTCGCTGCGTCTCTGGGGCAACGGCGGGTTGTTTGCGATCACCGGCTGGTTCTGGAACCGGCGGCTCGGGCGCTTCCGCATGTTTGCGACCGACCTGTCACGCGCGGTGTTGCTGGAGTTTGCACGCCGCAAGGTGCTCGTCACGCCGCACGATCCGCAGGCGTTCATCGTGCACGCGCGCAAACTGATGGCGATGCGTTGAGCGGAGGGGACGATGGCCGATGATCGAATCGAGCTGCTCGAAACGAAACTGGCGCACCTCGAGCTGGCGCTGCAGCAGCTGAGTGACGAGATGGCGCGCCAGCAGAAGGACATCGAGCTGCTGCGCGAGCGCGGCCGCCAGCTCGAGCGGCAGATCGAAGCCGCGGCGCAGGAGGCGGCCGGTGCCTCGGCCACCGCGATCGAAATCCCGCCGCACTACTGAGCGCGGCTCGCCACCAGTTTCTCGTCGATGGCCCGCGCCCGCGCCACCGAGGGCCGTGCATTCCAGCGCTCGACATAGCCCTTGATCGGCTCATCGGCCGGCACCAGGCCGAACGCGGTGATCCAGGTGAGCGCCGTGCCCCACAGCACATCGGCTGCGGTAAAACGCTCGCCGAGCAACCACGGCCCCTGTGCGAGCTGGCCCCTGAGCGTCGCGATCGTGGTGTCGTAATCGCCGTAGGGCACGGTCGCCGGCGGGCCGGGCTCGCGCTTCAGCGCGCGATCGACGACCGCCGGCTCGAAGGCCGAACCGTAGAACACCAGCCAGCGCAGGTACGGTCCGCGCAGCGGATCGCCGATCGGCGGCGCAAGCCCGGCGGCAGGATAGAGGTCGGCGAGGTAGATGAAGATCGCGCCCTGTTCGGTGACGAGGGCATCGCCGTGGCGCACGGCCGGCACCTTGCCCATCGGATTCACCGCGAGGTATTCCGGGCGGCGCTGCTCGCCGCCCTTCATGTCGATCACCTGCAGGTCGTAGGGCACGCCGAGTTCCTCGAGGAGCGCGAGCGTGCCGGTCGAGCGGGTGTTCGGAGAATGGAAAAAAACGAGCCGGTCCTGCGATGTCATCTGCGCCTCCCAGCGCCGGGTTCTACCAGGTAATGCCGCCGATGTAGCCGCCTGCCGCCGGGAAGAACGGCAGCACTTCGATCGTTTCCCACACGCCCGCCCTGAAATACGGGTCGCGCTCGGTGAGCTCGCGCGCCTGCCGTTCGCTCTGCGTGCGCAGCAGCAGCACGCTGCCGATCGGACGCTTGCCCGCCTCGTCGAACAGCGGCCCCGCGACATGCAGCTCGTCGATGACCTGCTCGATGTGGCGCAGGTGGTCGGCGGTAGCTCCCTTGCGCTTCTCGGCGCCGTCGGGCGCATCGCGGCAGATCACGATGTAGCAGGCGGTCGGATATCTCTCGTGTACGGGTGTCGTCATGGCGGGTCTCATCCGGTGGGCGGGATGTTCTCATACATCGGAAAACCCTGATCGAGTGATGCCGGAAGACTGGGACATACTGGCTCTCTCGGCAACCCGAGTTGCTCCGATTCCCACAAAGGCGACTTGTTCAATGATAGACCTGCACACGACCCCCACGGCCAACGGTCTCAAGGCCTCGATCATGCTCGAGGAGACCGGTTACGAGTATCGCGTCCACAAGATCGCCCTCACCAAGCGCGAGCACCTCTCGCCCGGCTATCTTGCGATCAACCCCGTCGGGCGCATCCCGACGATCGTCGATCATGACACGGCGAGCGGCAATCCACTCACCGTGTATGGCACCGCGGCGATCCTGCTCTATCTCGCCGAGAAGTCGGGCAAGCTGCTGCCCGCGGACCTCGAGGCACGGGCACGCGTCTTCCAGTGGCTCGGCATCATCCAGGCCGACCTCGGCGCGGCCTACACCGGCCAGTTCGTCTTCAACCTGCTGGCGCCGGAGCCCATGCCCTGGGCCGTGGAACACTACAACGCGCTGTGTCTGCGCTTCATTGCACCGATCGAGCAGCAGCTCGGGGCGACCCGTTACATCGCGGGCGACGAGTACACGATTGCCGACGTGCTCGGTTATCCGCTCGCCACCGTGTCGATGCTGCGCTACCCCGGCAACCTCGATGCGTATCCGAACATGCGGCGCTGGGTCGCCGAAGTGGGTGCGCGCCCGGCGGTGCAGAGGGGCATGAAGGTCGGGACCTGAAGGCCCCGCCCCGGTCACCCGGGTTGCAGCGCGAGGCGGTCGGCCAGCCGTTGTCCGGCATGCATGCGTCCCGGCATGTTGCGGCGGATCCCGAACCTATTGCACGAGTCGGATCTGCAGTTCCCGGCGCCTGTAGTCGAGGATCATCGTGTCGAGGATTCCGAGCACGTCCATGCCGATCATGATTGCGGGGTCCTCCGTCAAGCGCCAGTGCTGGAAGATGAACAGGTCGACGAAGGTGATCTGCGCGTTCTTCACCGTGACATTGCCGAGGTAGATCGGCGGCACGCTGCTCGTCGCCCCCTCCTGCGTGTCACCGGTGACACCGATGATCACGTCGCTCTCTTCTTCGAGCCGCCGCCGCGCCTGCAGTGCTTCGCGCAGCGCGAGGTTGCCGGTCGTCTGCTGCGCACCGGTGTCGATGATCGCGCGCACCGGGATGCGTCCCACCTGCGCAGAGATGGTCGGGACATGGCCGCGGATCAATCGCAGCGGCAGGGACGTGTAGCCCGCGGGGGCACGCTGGTTCCTGGATCGCGCGATCGAGATCCGATCGTTGCGAAACTCGATCTCGATGCGCCGGTCCTTGAGGCCGCGCGCGGCGAGCACGCCTTCGGCGCCGCCGAAGGCATCGGGGACCACCAGGACCTTGGCGGGCTCGATTGTCAGATCGCCGATCTCGAGGCGCTCGACATCGACGATCGGCGCCTGCGCCTCGCCCGTCATGCCGCGCAGCAGGACGGTCGGCGCCGTCTCGACCGGCAAGCCGAGACGCTGCGCGGCATCCGTCGTGACGGCCGAGCGGCTCGCCCCGGTGTCGAGCACGAGTCGCAGCGGCCCCTGGCCATTGACGTAGACCGGTGCCCACACGCGCCCGATGCGGTCGCGCAGCGTGGGTGCGACGTAGCGTGGCTCGGGCGCAGCGATGATGATCTCTTCGACCGGTTCGGCGACGCGGTCGGGCTGCGACGGCTCGGGGGTTTGTGCCATCGCGGCCTGCAGGCTCAACGCCGTCGGGAGCAGCAGGTTCTTCACCTTGCCAGCATAACGCGCCCGCAAGTCAGGGGTGTGACGCCGCCGGCGCAATGCGGCAAAGTGCGCCGATGCCCTGGCTGACCAAATCCCGCTTCATGTCCGGCCGGCAATGCGCCAAGCGGCTGTGGTTCGAGGTCAATGCGCCGCTTGAGGTCCGCGAGCCCGAGAGCCTCGCGATCCTGCAGGGTCGGGCCTTCGACGATTTCGTGCGCAAGCTCTGGCCCGGCGTGGTGATCGATCGTGAGCGCGGCATGCCGGCCGCCATTGCACAGACCAGTCGCGTACTCGCCGCGGGCGGTGTGCCGGTGCTGCACCAGGCCGCCGTTCGCAATGGCGAGTTCGCCATCATCGCCGACGTGCTGCGCAGTGACCGCGGCGGCGCGGAACTCGTCGAGATCAAGGCATCGACGAGCGTGAGGCCGGAGCACGTGGCGGATGCCGCCTTCCAGGTGCTCGTGCTGCGCGGCGCGCGGGTGCGGGTCGAGCGTGCGCGCATCGGCCACGTCAACAGCGCGTTCACGCTGCAGCGTGCAGGCGAGTATCACGGCCTGCTCATCGAGCAAGACATCACGGCCGAAGTCGAGGCGCTGCTGCCGGCGCTGGCGGATGAGGCCATCGTCCTGCATCGCGTGATGTCGGCGCGCGAGACGCCGCAGATCGCAATGGGGCCGCAGTGCCGGGTGCCTTACGAGTGTCCGTTCATCGGGCGCTGCTCGGGCGGCGCACCGGCGAGTGACCTCTCGACGCACAAGGATCCGCGCGTGCGCGCGGGTGCCGCGGACGGCACGACATCCTTCGATCCGGGGCAGGCCGCGGTACTGCGCGGGCATCCCTGGCCGCGCAGCTACCTCGATTTCGAGACGATCGGTTTCGCCGTGCCCGAGGTCGTGGGCACGCGGCCGTACGAGCCGCTGCCGTTCCAGTGGTCGCTGCACATCGAGGCCGCCGACGGCGGGTTGCGGCATGCCGAGTACCTCGCCACCAGGCAGTTCGGCGATTTCGCCGCGCTGTCGAAGGCGCTCATCGCAGCGGTGCCGGACGAGGGCCCGGTGTACGCCTACAACGCGTCGTTCGAAGGCCGGGCGCTCGAACTTCTTGGGCGCCTTGCACCGGAACACAAGGCGGAGTTGGCCAGGCTGCGCGCGCGTCTCGTGGATCTGCTGCCGATCACCCGGCGAGCCTACTATCACCCGCGGATGATGGGCTCATGGTCGATCAAGGCGGTGATCCCGACGATCACCGCCGCGCTCGCTTACGACACGCTGGGCGGGGTGCAGGATGGCGAGGCGGCGCAGAGGGCGTTCCTCGAGCTGCGCAACGGCGGGCCCGATGAGCCGCGGCGCGCGCAACTCGAGCAGGAACTGCTCGCCTACTGCCGGCGCGACACCGAAGTGCTCGTCACGCTCGCCCGGTTTCTTCAGTCCTGATAGACGACGTCGACAGAATAGTCGACGCGCAGTTCGCACGGCTGCTTGGGGATGCGGCCGCGCGTGCGCTCGCCGCCGCAGACCAGCGTGCCTTCGGCGTGCTTTCTGCCCGGCTTGATCGTGTCGCGCGCGATGGCGGCCAGATCGAACCTGCCGTCGCAATCGGAGTACGGGCACGGGAACTCGAAATAGGCGCGTGCCGGTGGGTGCAGCACGAAGGACTGTGGCGCGGGCGTGGGGGTTACGTCGACGAAGGTGAGCGTGAGGCGCAGGTGATCGACGGACGGATAGGCGTCGCGCATCGTGTCGCTCGCCGCACGGGCGCGGAGGCTCTTCTCGCGACGTTCCCGGTGCGCGGATTTGGATGTGCCGGGTTTGGCCAATGATCTGTCCGAATCGATCCCAGTGGGTCGCCATGGATACCGCGGCGAAGGAAGTCGCGGGCGTCTCCACACTTTACAGGACCAGGCCTTCTCCCGCTTGACTTTCGGTCAGCGCGTGCGCCAGCTCACCCGCACCGCATCACCCACACTCAGGCGCCCGGGGCGCAGAACCACGGCGTTTTCGCCGAACGTGACGCCCTTCAGCTCGCGGTTCCAGCGCAGGCGTTTCAGTGTCGGCAGCGGCTCGATTGCGCGCTCTCCGGTCAACTGGTCGGTGGTCGTGACGATGCAGCGGGCGCAGGGCTTCACGCAGCGCAGTTCGGCGTCGCCGATGCGCAGCGTGTCGATGCGATCCTCGTCGAAGGCACCGAGGCCGTCGAGAACGATGCTGGGCCTGAAGCGTGTCATCGGCAGCGGCGTGTCGAGCTCGGCATTGAGCGCGGCGAGTGACGCGGTGAGCGTAACGAGTATCGGAAAGCCGTCAGGAAAGCGCACCGGCGCATACGCATCGCGGGCGTAAGCCGGATCGGCGACGCGCGCGGCGTCGAGTGCGTAGCGCACGAGGCGCACCGGTCGACCGGCGACCGCGGTGAACCAGTCCGCGGCCTCATCGCCCATGTCGTCCGCCTCGACTTCGTCACGCCATACGCGCACCGCGAGTCGCCTGCCGCGGCGGTCGAGCGGCAGGGTGAGGCGCTCGCGACCGGGCGCGTCGATGGTCAATGCGCCGTGGGACAGCGCGGGCGACACCGTGGCGAGCACCGGGTCGGTGCGCTGCGTGATGAAGGTGTTCTTCTCGTCGACGAGCATCCATTCGCGGTCGTGCGGCAAGCCGCTCGGCAGGAGTTCCGCTGTCTGGCAGGAGATGCGCCGGCAGCCCTTGATCGGGTAGAAGGCGAGGGATTCGACGCGCACGTCCGGCACTGGCATGGCTCGCATCCTAATCGAGTGGGGGCTTAGAATCCCGCGATGAAGCTCATTGGCATGTTCGATTCGCCCTTCGTGCGGCGTGTCGCGATCACGATGCACGTCCATGGCATGCCGTTCGAGCACCTCGACTGGTCGGTCGGTCGCGACTTCGCGCGCATCCGTGAGTACAGCCCGTTGGGTCGCGTGCCTGCACTCGTGCTCGATGACGGCGAAGTGCTGGTGGAGTCTGCGGCCATTCTCGACTACCTCGACGAGCAGGCCGGACCACAGCGGGCACTGCTGCCCGCAAGCGGTGTGGCGCGCCGCCGGGCGCTGCAATTGATGGCCCTCGCAGTGGGCGCCGCGGAGAAGGGCCGGGACCAGATCTACGAAAGCGCGTTTCGTCCGCCCGAGAAGCGCCACGAGCCGTGGCTCGAACGTTGCCGGGCGCAGATGCAGGGCGCGCTCGCCGAGCTCGACCGTGCAAGCGCCTTGCGCGGCGCAAGCGCCTGGCTCGTCGGCTCGCGTATGACGCAGGCGGACATCACCACGGCCTGCATGGTGACCTTTCTGACCGAATCGGTGGGCGTGGCGCCCGAGGCGGCGCCCTATCCGGCGCTGCGCACGCTCGTCGCGCGCTGCGAGGCGCTACCCGCGTTCAGCGCGTTTCACGCGCCGTGGTTTTCGCCTAGCCCGTAGTGCGGCTCTTCAGCTCGTCGACTTCGGCGCGCAGCGCGCTCACCTGCGCCTCGAGGCGGGCCAGCCTGGCGTCATCGGCCGATGCGACAGCTTGTGCCGCGCTCGGCGCGGGTGGCGGTGCGGCCGGCAGTGGCGCGTCCTCGCCCGCTTCGATGTCGCCCGAAAACAGGTGGGCGTACCGTGCGTCGCGACGGCCCGCCTCGCGCGCGAGACGCACGACGAGCGGGCCACTCTCGCGGCCGGCCAGCGCCTGCAGCGCGGTCTCGATCTCCGCCGGATCGCCGAGCGGCGCCATGCGCGGCACGCGGGTGCGCAGTTCGCCGGGCGTCTGCGGGCCGCGCAGCAGCAGCTCGCAGACAATGCCGAGTTCGACCGGCGTGAACTTGAGCGAGCCGTACTCGGTATTGCAGAAGCACTGCTGGTACTTCGGCACGCGGCTGCCGAACCCGGCGCGCTCGATCACCAGATGCTTGCGCGACAGCGTATCCAGCGTCCGCTGCACTTCGGCCTCGTCGAGCGCGAGAACGGGATCGCGGTTGCTCTTCTGGTTGCAGGCATTCGTCAACGCGTTGAGCGACAACGGGTACTGGTCCGGCGTGGTTACCTGCTTTTCGATGAGGCAACCGATCACGCGCGCTTCGATGGGGCTGAACTGGATTTTCATGACACGCAGCGGCTCAAAGCGAACAGTATATAGAGCGTGCCGCCGATGAACATCGCAAGTCCAATGCGTGAGCGCCGCTTCACCCGCCTCGTCAGCTTTTCTTCGTGCTCGCTGGTGACCAGCAACGGCCGGCCGTCATCGGGACGGCGCAGCTCGTGCGTGATATGCGCATCGGGCGCGGCGGCGGCCTCCCGCCGGCTGCGTTCCGCGGCCTGCGCGGCGTCCGTTGCAGCGGCCGCACGCGCAGCGAGGCGCGCGTTCTCCCATTCCGCCGCGTCGATCCGCCCGTCGCCGTTGGCATCGAAGCGCGCGAGCAGGTCCGCCTGGTTGCGCTTCCACACGCGCAGCAGTTCGACCTCGGCGTGCGCGGCGGCGATGCTGCCCGGGGCGGGTCCGGCGAGCGGCGGATTGCGGCGCACGAGGAATCCGAGCGCGTAGAGCGGATCGCCGTCGCGGATGCGCCAGATCCTGTGTCGGCGCGACGAGCCCTCCTTGACGATCGTCTCGGGCTCCTGCTCCTCGGCAATCTTCGCCTCGCCGGGCACGATCAGGCAGAAGCCGGTTTCATCCTGCAGCGCGAGCAGTTCGGTGCTCGATACGCGTTTCTCGACGTGCCAGCGGTTGTTGTTCCTGAAGCTGCCGCGCTTCTCGGTGACGACGTGGAACCACAGGCATTCCTGCATCTGGATCGGATCGCGTACCGGTGCGCCGCCCGCCGCGCGGGCGGTACCGGCCAGCTCGACATAGCCCTTGGCGGCGGTCGCGACGCGCGAAGTCGCCGTGCCTTCCATCAGGCTGGCGGCGCGCATGTAGCGTCGCCACATCACGTAGCCGCTCGCGGCGATGGCCACGGCGGCCACGAATGCCTGCCCGTCGTCAGCCATCCGCGAACTTCAGCAGCGCGGCCGGTCGGAACTTGAACCAGCCGGCCATCAGCTTGTTCGGGAAACGCTCGATCGTCACGTTGTTGATGCGCACGGTCTCATTGTAGAACTCGCGCCGATGGGCGATGGCTGTGTCGAGCGCCGAAATGCGCTCCTGCAGCGCGAGGAACTGCGGGTTCGCCTTGAGGTCGGGGTAGGCCTCGGCGAGCGCGAACACCCGGGCGAGGCTGCCGCGCAGCGCCTGCTCCGCGGCGCCGACCGATTGCGCGTTCGCGCCCTGCTGGGCGGCGACCGCCGCGGCGCGCGCGCCCGTCAGCCGCGCGAGCAGTGCGGCCTCGAACCGCGAGTACTGCCGGCAGACATCGACCAGCTTCGGGATCTCGTCGTTGCGCTGCTTCAGCAGCACGTCAATGTTGGCCCAGGCCTTGGTGACATTGTGCTTCACCAGCACGAGCTGGTTGTAGACGGCGACGACGTACACGCCCGCCACGAACAGCAGCAACAGGACGACATAGCCGGCCACGGGGCTCAGCCGCTGAACAGCGCCCTGACGCTGACGTCGGCCTTGTCGGCGTCGGCGAACTCCAGCAGCTTCGCCGGTTTGAAGGCGAACATGCCGGCGATGATCGATGCCGGGAACTGCTCGATCGAGGCGTTGTTGACGTTGACCGCCTCGTTGTAGAGCTCGCGACGGTCGGAGATGCCGGTCTCGAGCTCGCTGATGCGCCCCTGCAATTGCTGGAACGAGGCGTTCGCCTTCAGGTCCGGATAGGCCTCGGCGACCGCGAACAGCTTGCCGAGCTGCGCGCGCAGGCCGCCCTCGGCGACGCTCACGCCGGCGACGTCACCGCTCTCGCGTGCCGCGTACACGGCATTGCGTGCCTGCATCACCTTCTCGAGCGTTTCCTGCTCGTACTGCATGTACTGCCTGCAGGTATCGACGAGCTTCGGCAGCTCGTCGTGGCGCTGCTTCAGCAGTACATCGATGTTGGACCAGGAGGTCGCGACGCGATGCTTGAGCGCGACCAGGCGGTTGTAGATGCCGATGCCGCCGATGGCGACGACTACGACGACGACCAGCAGAACGAGTGTGCCGAGCATGTCTGACCAAGCCTCTTATCGTGCCAGTAATTCGTAGGAACGCAGCCGCTCGCCATGATCGTACACATTGGTGACGACCATCAGTTCGTCGGCACCGCAGTCTGCCGCCATGGCGGCAAGCCGTGCGCGGACTTCCTGCACATTTCCGACCACCGTCAGGGCTTCATATTCGCGTACCGCCTCGATTTCGGTGGCGCTGTAGGGGTAGGCGCTCGCCTCGTCGGGATCCGGCAGCGGCAGGAATTGGCCGCGGCGGATCCTGAGCCACGCGAGCTGCATGGTCGAGGCGAGGTAGCGGGCACGCGCGGTGGTTTCCGCGCACACCACGGCGACGCCGAGGATCGTGTGCGGCCGCGGGAACTGCACCGAGGGCGCGAAGTTGTCGCGATAGGCGCGAAACGCCGGCGCGGCGGGCGCCGGGCTGAAGTGGCTCGCGTAGCTGTAGCCCATGCCCGCCTTGCCGGCGTAGGCGGCGCTCGCGCCGCTCGAGCCGAGGATCCAGATCGGCGGCAGCGGCACATCGTCGGGCATCGCCCGCACGTGGCGAAACGGGTGGCCGTCCTCGAAGCGCTCCGGCGCGGCGAAGGCGAGCAGCTCCGCGACCAGATGCGGGAAATCCTCGCCATCGAAGGCGCGCAGCGCGCGCGAGGCGTTGCGGTCGGCGCCCGGTGCGCGGCCGAGCCCGAGGTCGATCCGGTCGGGATGGAGCGCGGCGAGGGTGCGAAAGGCTTCGGCGATGCGCAGCGGTGCGTGGTTCGGCAGCATGATGCCGCCCGCACCGACGCGGATCCGCTGCGTGGCGGCGGCGGCATGCCCGATCAGGATCTCGGGCGAGGAACTCGCGACGCTCGGCATGCCGTGATGCTCGGCGAACCAGTAGCGCGCGAAGCCGAGTTCGTCGGCGAGGCGCGCAAGGTCGACAGTGCGGCGTATCGCCTCCGATGCCGGCGTGCCCTGCGGCACCGGTGCGAGGTCCAGGACCGACAGGGGCGGCAGCATGGCTTGCGGTCTAGCGGTCGGGCTGCAGCGAGCGCTGCATCAACACGACGTCGATCCAGCGCTCGAACTTCCAGCCCACGTTGTGGAACGTGCCGACGTGTGCGAAGCCGAGCGCGGCGTGCAGGCCGATCGATGCGTAGTTCTGCGAGTCCCCGATCACCGCGAGCATCTCGCGCAGTCCCCTTGCGGTGCACTGCGCGATCACCTGGTCCATCAGCGCGTGGCCGATGCCGCGGCGCTGGGCGTCGGGCGCGATGTACACCGAACTCTCGCAGGTATAGCGGTAGGCGGCGCGGTCGCCAAAGGCGCTTGCGTAGGCGAAACCCAGCACGGCGCCGTCCTGTACCGCCACGAGGAACGGGAACCGGTCGTTCGCCACGATGCCAGCGTGGCGCGCGGTCATTTCTTCCAGGGACGGCGGCACCTCCTCGAAAGTGCCGGTGCCGTGCAGCACATGGTGCGCGTAGATCGCCTGCACCGCGGGCAAGTCCTGCGAGGTACAGGCGCGCACCTCCATCACTCGATCGCCTTCACCGCGCCGATCAGTTCGGCGACGGCCTTCTGGCCGTCACCGTAGAGCATGCGCGTGTTGTCGAGATAGAAGAGGGCGTTCTCGATGCCCGAGAAACCCGCGCCCTGGCCGCGCTTCACCACGATGCAGTTCCTGGCCTTGTCGGCATTCAGGATCGGCATGCCGTAGATCGGGCTCGACCGGTCGTTGCGCGCGACCGGGTTCACCACGTCGTTGGCGCCGATCACGAGCGCAACGTCCGCGGTCTCGAATTCTGCGTTGATCTCATCGAGGTCGGAGATCAGGTCATAGGGCACGCCCGCCTCGGCGAGCAGCACGTTCATGTGGCCCGGCATGCGGCCCGCGACCGGATGGATCGCGAACTTCACCGTGACACCGCGGTCCACCAGCAGCTGCGTGAGCTCCCAGACCTTGTGCTGGGCCTGCGCCACGGCCATGCCGTAACCGGGAACGATGATGACCTTGCTGGCGAAGGCCATCATGACGCCGACATCCGCCGCCTCGATCGCCTTCATGCTGCCGGTGACTGCGCCCGCCGCGCCGCCGCCACTCTCGCCGAAGCCGGAGAACAGCACGTTGCCGAGCGAGCGGTTCATCGCCTTCGCCATCAGCTGTGTCAGCAGCGTGCCGGCCGAGCCGACCACGGTGCCGGCGATGATCATGGCCGCGTTGCCGAGCACGAAGCCCTCGAAGGCGACCGCGAGGCCGGTCAGCGCGTTGTACAGCGAGATCACGACCGGCATGTCGGCGCCGCCGATCGGCAGCGTCATCGTCAGGCCGAGCAGCAGCGCGACCGCGAAGAACGCCGAGATGACCGCCGGCGAGGCATTGAGGTGCAGCGCCACCATGCCGCCGAGGACCAGAGCGACGAGCAGCAGCAGCAGATTGAAGAACTGCTGGCCGCCGAAGCGGTACGAGCGCTTGATCAGGCCCTGCAGCTTGCCGAACGCGATCAGGCTGCCGCTGAACGCCACGGCGCCGATCAGTCCGCCGGCCACCGCCAGCACCATCGTCACGAGGCCGTGATCGCCGCCGCGGTAGAGCTCCACCGCGGCGATCGCCGCCGCCGCACCGCCGCCCATGCCGTTGTAGAGGGCGATCATCTGCGGCATGTCCGTCATCGCGACACGCTTGCCGCTCCACCACGCGATCAGTGCGCCGACCACGATCGCGGCGATGATCAGCGGATAGTTCGTCATGTCCGGGTAGAGGAACGTGACGAGCGTGGCGAGCGCCATGCCCGCGCCGGCCCACAAGATGCCGCTGCGCGCGGTCACCGGCGAGCTCATGCGCTTCAGGCCCATGATGAACAGGAACGCCGTGAGCAGGTAACTGCCCTGGATCAGGATGTCGGCGGAGAGGTAGCGGGACATCTCAGTGCGCTCCCTGCGACTTGTCGCCCCGCTTCGCGCCGCTCGACTTGAACATCTCGAGCATGCGCTCGGTCACGACATAGCCGCCGACCGCGTTGCCCGCTGCGAGCAGCACGCCAGTGAAGCCGATCACCTTCTCGAGCGTGGTGTCGGCCGAGCCCAGCGCGACCATCGCGCCGACCAGCACGATGCCGTGCACGAAGTTGGAGCCCGACATCAGCGGCGTGTGCAGGATCACCGGCACCTTGGCGATCACTTCGTAGCCGGTGAAGGCGGCAAGCATGAAAATGTATAGCGCGACGATACCGGTCATGAGTCACTCCAATGGACGTTGTGCCAGGCTCTCAGCCCCGGGTCCCCAAGGCCTTCGCGGTCGCCTCGTGTTTCACCACGCCGTCGTGGGTGAGGCAGGCCTGGGCAAAGACTTCGTCGGACCAGTCGATCGCCAGCTCGCCGCCCTTGAGCGCGGGCGAGAGGAAGTTGAACAGGTTGCGGGCGTACATCTCGCTCGCGTTGTACGCGAGCTGCGACGGCAGGTTCACCGGGCCGATCACCTTCACGCCCTGGTGCACCACGGTCTCGCCGGCGCGGGTCAGTTCGCAGTTGCCACCCTGCTCGGCGGCGATGTCGACGACCACCGATCCGGCGCGCATGCGCTCGACCGCGCCGCGCGAGACGATCTTCGGCGCCGGGCGCCCCGGCACGGACGCCGTGGTGATCACGGCGTCGGCCGCCGCGATGCGTGCATCGAGCACTTCCTGCTGCCTTGCCTGCTCTTCGGCGGTGAGCTCGCGCGCGTAGCCGCCGGCGCCCTCGGCGGACACGCCGACGTCGACGAACTTCGCGCCGAGCGACTTCACCTGTTCGCGGGTCGCGCTGCGCACGTCGTAGGCCTCGACCACGGCGCCGAGGCGCCGTGCGGTCGCGATCGCCTGCAGGCCCGCGACGCCGGCGCCGATCACCAGCACCTGCGAGGGGCGGATCGTGCCCGCCGCGGTGGTCAGCATGGGCATGAACTTCTGCAGGTTGTCGGCGGCGATCAGCACGGCCTTGTAGCCGGCGATCGCGGCCTGCGAGGACAGCGCATCCATCGACTGGGCGCGCGATATGCGCGGCACGAGTTCCATCGCGAAGCTCGTGATCTTCCCGTCGCGCAGCGCCGCGACTTCGGCGAGCTTCGAGTGGGCCTGCGCATGGCCGACGACGACCGCGCCGGCGCGCAACGCGCCGATCTGCGCGGTGGTGAGCGGCTGCACCGTCAGCACGATGTCCGCGGCGTTGAGCACGGCGGCGGCCGTATCCGCCCATTCGACCTGCTTGTAGAGCGCGTCGGGGAACTGCGCGGCGATTCCCGCGCCGCGCTCGAGCAGTACGCGCGCACCAAGCGCGGCGAACCTGGTGGCGGACTCGGGAACGAGGCTCACGCGCGATTCCCGGGGCGTGGCTTCTCGAAGCACCCCTATCGTTACCGGCATCTGGCGGGCTCCCTCATGCAAAAAAGCGTGGCACACCGACCACGCTCCAGGAAATGTCTCGTAGAATTAGTACGTTGCGACATTGAATTGTGGCACAAACCTGCATAATCTAACAGCGCGATGCACGGTATTGATCTTGATCATGCGGATCGCGGTTCCGTCCACGATCTGCACATCATCGCGGGGCCGCAGCCGGGCCCGCTCACCCAGCTCGTGCTTCGCACCGATGTCTCGGGCATGCCCCTCGAGTGGATCGACTACAAGGAAGCGGCTCGCCTCTATCACCAGGAGCAGGTCGCCTACACCTGCGGCCGCTCGATTTTCCGCCTCTGTGGCGGCACCAACGCGCGCACCGGCGAGCGCACCGTGCTCGACGTCAATTCAATTGTGGCGACGGTCGGCCATACCGGCAACCCGGGCAACACCCGCCACGACTACGTACCACCGCTCAACAACCAGACGCTGTTCCGCCGCGACGCCTACCTGTGCATGTACTGCGCGCAGCGCTTCGCCGCCCGCGATCTGTCGCGCGACCACATCCGGCCGTTCAGCCAGGGCGGCAAGGACACCTGGAACAACGTGGTCACGGCCTGCCGCCGCTGCAACAACCTGAAGGCCTCGCGCACGCCCGAGCAGGCGCGCATGCAGCTGATTGCGGTGCCGTTCACGCCGACCTATGCCGAGTACATCTTCCTCAAGGGTCGCCGCGTGCTGACGGACCAGATGGAATACCTGCTCGCGCACTTCCCGCGCAGCTCGCCGCTGCATGCGCGCATCCAGAGGTGGCTGGCGTAGTATCCGCTGCGCCATGATCTACCTCGTCGACGCTTCCGTTTACGTCTTCCGCGCCTATTACTCGATGCCGCCCGACATGGCGGACGGCGACGGCAACCCCACCCACGCGCTGTTCGGCTTTGCGCGCTTCCTCGGCGACCTGATCGAGCGTGCCCGGCCGGAGTTCCTCGCGGTGGCGTTCGACGAGAGCCTCACCTCGTCGTTTCGCAACCGGCTCTACCCGCCCTACAAGGCGAACCGCGACCCGGCGCCCACCGACCTGCTGTGGCAGTTCGCGCGCTGCCGGGAATTCTGCGAAATCGCCGGCGTGCGCCACCTGTCGAGCAACGAGTACGAGGCCGACGACATCATCGGTACGCTCGCCGCGCGCGCCCGCGCGGGCGGCCTGCCGTTCACGGTGGTCACGCGCGACAAGGACATGGCGCAACTCGTGCGCGAGGGCGACGTGTATTGGGACTACGCGGCGAACGAACGCTACCGTTACCACGAGATCGAGGGCCGCTTCGGCGTCGCGCCCGAGCGCTTCGCAGACTGGCTCGCGCTCACCGGCGACAGCGTCGACAACATCCCCGGCGTACCGGGGGTCGGGCCGAAGACCGCCACTGCGCTGATGCGCGAGTTCGCGTCGCTCGACGATCTGTATGCCGGCCTCGAGCGGGTGGCCGACCTGCCGATCCGCGGGGCGTCGAAGCTGGCGGAGAAGCTGCGCCGGCATCGCGACGCGGCGTATCTTGCGCGCCGACTGACCGGCATCGCCTGCGACATGCCGCTCGATCTCGACCACGCCGCGCTGCGTCCGCGCGCACCCGATATCGCCGCACTCAATGCCTTCTGCGACCGGCTCGGCTTCGGGCCGATGCTGCGACGACAGGCCGAGCGGCTCGCAGCGCTTGCGCCCGGATCCGGCTAGCGTTCGGGGAGCGTGACTTTGCCCGCGACGCCTCGATGATTGATGGTCCCGCTGCCGTCGTTGCCGACCGTGAAGTCGCCGCCCGCGTTCTCGACGACGATGTCGCCCGAGCCGTCGTTGCCCACGAGCACATTGCCCAACACGCCGGAGAAGCGGATATTGCCCGAGCCATCGCTGCCGACTTCGGCATTGCCGCCGACGTCGCGGATCTCGATGTCGCCCGACCCGTCGAAGGTCACCGTGGCGTCACCGCGCACGCCGTCCACGAGTATGTCGCCCGAGCTGTCCTTGATCTCGACGCTGCCGACGTCGCGTACCTCGATGTCGCCCGAGGAATCGTCGAGCTTCAGCGCCGCGACACCGCTCACGCTCACGGGGCCGCTCGAGTCGCGCGCCTCGACCGGCAGGTTCGTGGGCAGCGCGATGCCGACGTTGATGTGGGCGTAAACGGTGCCGATGGTGATCATATTGATGGCCCGTGCGAGGCCCGCGTCGATGAAGACGGTGTCGCCCTCGCGACGCACTTCGAGATTGAGCCTGTCCAGCAATTCCTGACTGGACGCGCAGGCGTTGCCGCGGGCGACGATGCGTCGCGCGTCCGCGCTGCCGACGATACTGAGTTCCCCGGGTCCGGCCGCGACGACGACCTTCGTGACCCCGGCCAGGTCGGCTGATCCCTCGCGCGTCGCGGTGAACTTGCAGTCCGCCTGGGCCGCGCCGGAAGTTCCTGCCGCCAGAACCAGGACCATGAGCATGACGCCTGTCCGCATTGATGTCTCCCTGCTGGCGCCGGAAGGCGCCGGTGTTCCGTTGGATGCGCACAACCGCCCCGGGGTTGCTACGCTATTACCCTATGGGCGATTGATCGAGGGCTAGTCGTGACCAACAAGAATATCCAGTCCGTCCTGCTAGAGGAACGACTTTTCGACCCACCCGCCGACTTTGCCGCGCGCGCGCGCATCAAGCCCGGCGACCTCGCAGTACTGCGGTCGCGGGCCGCGGCCGATCCGCAGGGTTTCTGGGCCGATCTCGCCCGGACCGAACTCGTCTGGGACCGGCCGTTCACGCAGGTGCTGGACGATTCCAATGCGCCGCATTACCGCTGGTTCGCCGACGGACGGCTCAACGTGTCGGCCAACTGCCTCGACCGGCATCTCAAGGCGCGCGGGCACAAGACGGCGCTGATCTTCGAGGGCGAGCCCGGCGATACCCGCCGGCTGTCCTATCGCGAGCTGCACGCCGAGGTGTGCCGTCTCGCCAACGCGCTCGCGAAACTCGGCGTCACCCATGGCGATCGCGTGGTGATCTACATGCCGCTCATCCCCGAGTCGATCATCGCGATGCACGCCTGCGCGCGCATCGGCGCGATCCACTCTGTCGTGTTCGGCGGCTTCTCCTCGGTCGCGTTGCGCGAGCGGATCAGGGACGCCGGCGCGAAGCTGGTCATCACGGCCGATGGCGGCCATCGTGGCGGCCACGTCATCCCGCTGAAGGAGTCGACCGACCGGGCGCTCGCCCAGGACTGCGAGTCGGTCGAACACGTGATCGTCTGCCGACGGGTGGGCCAGCCCGTCACGATGCGTCCCGGGCGGGACCTGTGGTGGCACGAGACCGTCGAGGGCGAGTCTCCGGTCTGCGCGCCGGTCCCGGTCGATGCCGAGCACCCGCTGTTCCTGCTGTACACCTCGGGCTCGACCGGCAAGCCGAAAGGCATCCAGCACTCGAGCGCCGGCTTCCTGCTCGGCGCCAAGGTCACGGCGCAGTGGGTGTTCGATCTGCGCGATGACGACGTGTTCTGGTGCACGGCCGACGTGGGCTGGGTCACCGGGCACAGCTACAACGCCTATGGCCCGCTCGCTGCCGGCGCCACCATCGTGATGTACGAGGGCGCGCCGACGATTCCCGACGGCGGGCGCTTCTGGAAGATCTGCGAAACGCACGGCGTGACGATCTTCTACACCGCGCCCACCGCGATCCGCGCGCTGATGAAGCTCGGCGAGGAGATTCCGGCGCGCTACGACCTCTCGAAACTGCGCCTGCTCGGTTCGGTCGGCGAGCCGATCAACCCGGAAGCATGGATGTGGTACCACCGCGTGATCGGGCGCGGGCGCTGCCCGATCGTCGACACCTGGTGGCAGACCGAGACCGGCGCGATCATGATCAGCCCGATCCCGGGCGTCACGCCGACCAAACCGGGTTCCTGCACGCAACCGCTGCCGGGCATCAACGCCGACATCGTCGACGAGGCGGGCGTCCCGGTCACGCGGCCCGACGCGGGCGGCTATCTCGTCATCCGTGATCCATGGCCGTTCATGCTGCGAACGATCTGGGGCGACGACGCGCGTTATCGCTCGACCTACTGGGCGAAGTTCCAGGACCGGTTCTATGTCGCGGGCGACAGCGCACATCGCGACGCCGACGGTTACTACTGGATCATGGGCCGGATCGACGATGTGCTGAACGTCTCCGGACATCGGCTCGGCACGATGGAGATCGAGTCGGCGCTGGTCGCGCATACGCGCGTCGTCGAGGCTGCCGTCGTCGGCCGTCCGCACGAGATCAAGGGCGAGTCGGTGTTCGCATTCGTGGTGTGCAGCGGCGCGCGGCCGGGCGACGACACGGCGGTGCTCGTCCAGGAACTGCGCGAGTGGGTCACGGAGCAGCTCGGCGCGCTCGCGCGCCCGGACGACATCCGCTTCGCCGACAACCTGCCAAAGACGCGCTCCGGCAAGATCATGCGCCGGCTGCTGCGTGCGATCGCGCGTGGCGAGGAGATCACGCAGGATATCTCGACGCTCGAGAATCCGGCGATCGTCGACCAGTTGCGCGGCGTGGAGACGAAGACCGCGAGGCCCGCGAGGAAGGCGCCCGCCAGGAAGAAGGCTGCTACGAAGAAGGCTGCTACGAAGAAGGTGGCTACGAAGAAATCGCGCCCGGTACCGAAGAAAAGGCGGGCGGTGGCACCGAAGAAAAAGCGTTCGGTGGCATCGAAGAAAAAGCGGTCGGCGGCGCGGAAGCAGAAGCGGGCGGCGGCACCCAAGAAGCGGTCGGCGCCCCGGCGCAAGAGCGCGAGCACACCGAGCCGCAAGGCCGCGCCGCGCAGGCACCGCAAGCGTTGACTTGCCAATGAGAATGGTCGCTTCCCGGTATGGCCGTTGGCTGCGCAGCTGCCCATGACCCTGCAGCCGTTCCATCTCGCCGTTC
>DAOQXO010000002.1:0-23560 GCA_035342635.1 Steroidobacteraceae bacterium | reverse complement strand
TGGCCGTTGGCTGCGCAGCTGCCCATGACCCTGCAGCCGTTCCATCTCGCCGTTCCGGTACATGACCTGGCGCTGGCCCGCGAGTTCTACGGCGGGCTGTTCGGTTGCGCGGAGGGCCGCAGCGCCGCCGAGTGGGTTGACTTCGACTTCTTCGGCCACCAGCTCGTCGCCCACCTGGACCCTGGGGCGCGCGAGCGCCGCAGGCATCACAATCCAGTCGACGGCCACGATGTACCGGTGCCGCATTTCGGCGTGGTGCTCGATTGGGAAGCGTGGCACGAACTCGCAGGACGCCTGCGGGCAGCCGGCACGCGTTTCGTGATCGAGCCTGGGATCCGCTTCCAGGGCCTGGTCGGCGAGCAGGCGACGATGTTCCTCTACGATCCTTCCGGCAACGCGCTCGAGTTCAAGGCGTTCCGGGATCCGTCGCAGCTGTTCGCTCGCTGAGTCGCTGCAACGCGAGCGCGACGAGCCGGCGCGCGAGTCGCTCCCGCCACCCCCGGGGATTGGCGAGTCCCATGCGTGCCAGTGCCTGCTGGGCGTCCGCCGGTACGGTCGCGCGCAGCGCCGCGATGAACGTGCCGATGCGCCCGCCTGTCGTTGCGGTGTCCGCGGCCAGCGCGGTGAGCGCCTGCGCGAGCCGGATTTCCTCGCTCGCGAGGTCGGTGCCGAACGGGTACTCGCTGAACAGGCCTGCACGGCGCGGCAGTGCGAATGTCGACGCAAGGCGTTCCGGGGAGTTGTGCCGATGCTCGGGCGGTATCCGGTAGTCGCGCGCGATCTTGCCGGCCGCGTGCGCGCTGGCGAGCAGGCCGTCCTGGAAGCGCGAGTCCGCGATGTTGAGCAGCCGCTGGATGACTTCACTGTCCGTTGCGCCGCGCAGGTCCGCGGCCCCGTACTCGGTCACGACGATGTCACGCAGGTGGCGGGCAATGGTCGTCTGCGGGTAGTTCCACACGATGTTCGAGGTCAGGCGCCCGGCCTTCTCGCGCGTGGCGCGCACGCAGGTGATCGCCCGGGCATCGGGCAGGGCGTGCGCCATCGCGACGAAGTTGTACTGGCCACCGACGCCGCTCACCACGCGGCCGTCCGCCAGCGTGTCGGACACCGCGGCACCGAGCAGCGTGACCATCATCGTCGTGTTGACGAAGCGCGCATGCCGGCGCTGCAGGCAGCGCAGCTCGTAGTCGGCGCCGTAGAGCTGGTTGACGTAGCCGACGCCGCACATGTCGATCTGGCGCAGTTCGCGCTCCGGCATCTCACGCAGTTTCGCGTAGAAGCCGCGCGGGCCGACGAAGAACGACGCATGCGCGACCACGCCGCCGCGCAGTTCCCGCCCGAGGCACTGCGCCGCGAGCGCGCGGCGCGCGGCACCGTCGGCGAGATCCGCGGCGATCCACTCGCCGTCGGGGCTGCGAATGCGCCCGTCGCGAAAGCGCGTGTCGCTGCGGAACACCCCGTAGCGGCGCAGCTGCTCGAACTCGGCGGCATCGAGCTGCGGTCCGGCGCCCGCATCGCGCAGCGCCTCGAGGATGGCGCCGTCGAAGCGCTCGCCGATGCGCCCCTGCGCCAGCGCACGCATCAGCGGCAGCGAGCCGTACACGTGGCGGCGCAGGATCCCGGCGCGCATCAGGTCGAGCATCTGGTCGGCCAGCATTTCGGTGCAGGCATACAGGCCGTCGCGAAACGGTGCGAGATCCTCGCCCGTGCCACCGAGCGCCAGCAGCGCGGCGCGCCATGCGTCGTTCTGCTGGTGGCGCAGCAGCAGTGCGTACACCAGCGCGTCGCCGAGTTCGCCGATGCCGATCTGCAGCGTCCCGCCGTCCCGCACCAGCGCGCTCGCATGCAGCGCGATGGCATGGTCCACGGTGCGCAGCGGCAGGTTCGGCGGACAGAAGAGCTCGTAGTCGTAATTCGGATGGTCGATCAGGTAGTCGAAGCGTTCCGCATCGATGCACGCGCCGCCGAACATGAACGGCATGCGCGGGTGCACGGCGCCGATCAGCACGATGTCGCGCCCCGCGGCGCGTGCGGCCGCGAGATCGGGCAACAGGTCGACGAGAATGTCGGGATTGGAGCCGAGCGAGAGCTGCGTCTCGGCGCCGACCGTGCGCTTTGCGACCAGCTGCGCGATCACATTGGCGCCGCGCGCGAGCAGATCGCGCCCGATGTGCGTGTAGTTCGACGAGAGGAAATCCTGCTGGGCGGATTCGACCCCGAGCCAGGCGCCGGGTTCGAAGTAGAACTCGATCACCCTGACATTGGGGGGCAGCGTGCCGCGCCTTGCCGCCTGCACGTATTCGAGCTCCGGGTAATCGGCGAATACGCGCTCGACGATCGGCTCGAGCAGGCGGCGTTCGAGATCGTTGCGCGGGCGCGGCCGGGTGAGCGACAGCGCCGTGAGGATCGTCAGCTCGAGGGTCGGGTCGCCGGTCGCGCGACGGAAGAATTCGTTCGCGAGCAGGTTCGGCTTGCCGATGCCGAGCGGCAGGCCGAGCACGATGCGCGGGCCGACGCGCTCGAGCGTGGCGTCGACGCAGGCGTCGATCGTGTCGAAGACCTGCGTCAATTCAGGGCACGGGAGCGAGCTTGACCGAGTACCTGACCGTAACCGCGTTGCCGACCATCCCGGTGTCCCGCCACTCGCCCTGGCCGACGCCGTAGTCGAGGCGGTTGATGACGATCTCGCCGGCGAGCAGCCAGCCCGGCGCGCCACCGCCCGGCATTTCGGTGAGCGCAAACGGCAGCGTGACATCGCGCGTGACATCGCGGATCGTCAGCTTGCCGATCGCCTGGTAGCGCCCGCTCGCTTCGCGCGTGAAGCGCGTCGCGGCGAACTTCGCCTCGGCAAAACGCTTGACGTCGAAGAGGTCCTTGTCACGCAGCAGCCCATCGCGTTCCTTGTCCCCGGTGTCGATGGACTTCACGTCGATGGTCACCTCGAGCGACGCGGGCGCGCCGTCCTCACCCGTCATCAGAGTCGTCGTGAACGCCTTGAACGAGCCGTTCGTGCCGGCCCCCGCCTGCGTGAAGTTGAAGGCGAGTGTGCTGTCGGCGCCGCTACCGCGGAGCGTGGCGCCGGGGGGCTGCGCCGCCAGCGACTGTCCCGGCATCGCGACGGCGGCGATAGCCATCGTGATCAGCACCACCGGCACGCGCGCGAACGGCCACATGCGCTTCAGCACGGCGTCACGGTTGACGAAGTGGTGCTTGAGCGCGGCCAGCAGGTGCAGGACCGCGACGATGCCGAGGGTCATGGCGAGAGTCTCGTGGATTCCGTGCGCGATTTCGTAGGTGGATTCGTTCGGTGCGACGAAGTCCGGCAGCTGCACGAGCCCGAACCAGGAAACCGGGAAATTCTTCGCCGACGACATCGTCCAGCCGGCGAGCGGCACGACGAACAGCAACACGTACAGCAGCGCGTGCGCCGCCTTGGACGAGAATTTCTCCCAGGCCGCCATGGTCGGCGGGAGTGCCGGCGTGCGATTGGCCGCGCGCCACAGCAGGCGCAGCGTGGCGAGCGCCAGGATCGTGATGCCGATCGACTTGTGACGCGCCAGCAGTTTGAGCTTCTCTACGCCGACGGGCAGGTCGTCCGCCAGCAGGGCCAGCGCGAACTGGCAGATCACGAGCAGCACGATCGCCCAGTGGAAGAACTTGGCAACCGAACCCCAGCGTTCCAGGGAATTACGGAATTGCATAAGCTCTGCTCCGTGGGCGGAAGGGACTCCAAGTCTAGCAAGGCGGCTCGTGCGGCGGCGATCGTCGCGGCGCTGTGCCTGGCCGGATGCCCGAGCGCGGGGCGTGGACCTGCCGGGCCCGAGCCGGCAGTGCCTGCGTCGCACGATCCCTCACTGGCGGCGGAGGCGCCCCCGGCGCCCGGGATGCAGCGTCACCGCATCGATCCGGCCGAATCACTGCTCGCGATCGTGGTCCGGCGTGGCGGTGCGCTCGCCTCGATGGGGCACAACCACGTCGTCGCCTCGCATGACCTGTCGGGCTACATCGACCTCGCGGCGGCGCCCGCGGCGAGCACACTCTTCATGCGCATACCGGTTGCTGCGCTGGCGGTCGATGAGCCCGGATTGCGCGCCGGACGCGGCGCCGACTTCGGGGGCGTGGTGCCGGACAGCGCGCGCGCGGGGACGCGCAGCAACATGCTGGGCGAAGACCTGCTGGATGCGGCGCGTTATCCGGAGATCATCGTGCGCGGCATCACGCTCGGCGGCGGACCCGTGAACTACGCCGCGCAAGTCGAGCTCACCGTGCGCGCGCAGCGCACCACGATCCAGGTGCCCTTGCGCCTCGAACCCGCTGCCGCGGGCACATTACGCGTGAGTGCCAGGTTTCCCGTGGCCCAGAGTGCGCTCGGCCTGATGCCTTACAGCGTGATGCTCGGCGCACTCCGGGTCGAGGACATGCTCGAGATCGAGCTCGATCTCACCGCACGCCGAGTTCCCTGAGTATCGCGTCGGCGCGGTACACCTTCTGCAGCGACTCGCGGATGATCGCCGGATGGACGGCGACCGCGCGGTTCTTCTCGGTGTCGAACCAGTAGCTGCCCGATATCGAGTGGATGTTGCCGTCGAACAGCAGGCCGACGATGCGTCCTTTTGCATCGACCAGTGCGCTACCCGAATTGCCGCCGACGATGTCGCTGGTGGTCGAAATGCAGAACGGCGTATCCATGTCGAGCGTGTCGCGCGCCTGCTGCCAGCTCGCCGGGATGCGGAACGGCGGCTCGCCGGTCGCACGCTCGAAAGCCCGCGCGAGGTAGGTGAACGGCGCGATGTCCTCACCGCGCTCCTTCCAGCCCGCTACCTTGCCGTAGTTGAGGCGCAGCGTGAAGGTGGCATCGGGATACACGTCGGTGCCGTAGGCCTTGAAGCGCGCGGCGGCGATCTTCTCCGACGCGGTGGAGATCGGCGCCTCGACTTCGTCTTCATACTGCGTGCGCATCGCGCGCGAGGGCGCATCGACCGCGATCGCGAGCCTGATCATCGGATCGTCCGAGGCCTCGATCGCCGCCTGGCCGCCTTCCCACAGGCGCTTGCGCTCGGCTGGATCGGCGAGCTTCGTGCCCGCGACCAGTCGCGCCGCGAGCGTGTCCGGTGAATCCGCCGCGAGCAGCTGCCTCACGACCATGTGGTCCGGGCCCAGCCATTCGCGCATACGCTCGAGCGACCACGACAGCGTGAGGTTCTCGAGCTCGGGATAGACCGGCACGGGTGCCAGTGTCTGGCGCTCGAGTCGCGGCAGCGCCGTATCGGTGTACTCTCGCAGGCGTTTGGTGTTCTCCTTCGGGCGCTCGGCGGCGGCGCGCACCAGCGTGCGTGCATAGCGGAACGTTGCGCTGTTGAATCCCGCGGCGCCTTCGAGGAATGCGTACGGCAGGTAGATGTTGCGCCGGATCGCATCCGCGCGCGCGATGTCGGCCCACGGGTCGCCGAACGAGGCATCGCCCGCCATCCTCGCGCGCAGGTCGCGCTCCGCGGCGCTCTTCGCGTCGAGCATCGCATCCTCATGCAGCGTATCGAGCAGCTTGCGGCGCACCTTGATGCCGTTCTCGATGCTGCTGAGCGGCTCCTCGACGATGCGTGCGGCGCTCTCGCCGCCCTTGCCGAACTGGATGTAGCGGCCACGCAGCTCGGAGTAGCGCAGCAGCCAGTTCGGCATCACCACGTCACGCGCGAACTCGAGGTCGGTACGCGTGTCGAGCCGCGATGTGGAGCCCGGGTGGCCCGGCACCAGCACCAGCTCGTCCGCCTTCGGACCCTCGAACCGGATCGGCAGGTAGTGCGCGGTTTTCGCCGGCTTGCCATCCTCGTAGGCGCGCAGCAGCGAGTAGTCGAGCGACCAGCGCGGATACTGGAAGTTGTCGGGGTCGCCGCCGAATGCGGCGATGTCGGCTTCCGGCGCGAGTACCAGTCGCACGTCGGAGTAGCGCTTGTAGCGATAGAGGAAATACTGGCCGCCCTGGTAGAGAGTCACCCCCTGGCACTTGAGCCCGGTGTCACGCTCGCATTCGGTTTCGAGCTGCGTGAGCGTCTGCTTGCGGGCCTCGTTTGCTGCGCTGGCATCGAGTCCGGCGACGGCCTGCGCGACTCTGCCGGTGATGTCCTCCATCGATTGCAGAACGTCGGCCACCTGGGTTTCGCAGCGCAGCTCGTCGCCGCGCTGGCGCGCGATGAAGCCGTTCTCCTCGAGGCTCGTCTCCCGCGTCGACAGGTTGGCAAGGCAGCTTCGCACGCAGTGATGGTTGGTGAGGATGAGGCCGTCGGGCGAGACGAACGAGGCGGTGCAGTTCGCGAGCCGGATCGTGCTGCGACGGACGCGATCGAGCCATGCCGCGTCGATCTCCGCGCCGTATCGTTCCTTGACCGTGGCGGACGGAAAGTTGTCGAAAGTCCACATGCCTTCGTCGGCGAGGACGGGCAGGGCGGCGGCGAGCAGCAGAGCGGGCATGACCTTGCGCATGATGGCCTCACGAAAAACGGATGGCGGGATTCTAGCTGCCGCGCGGGGTCCCGGGCGCGCGGCGGACACTCTCGGCCCCCGCCAATGCGACGAAGCGACGCGCGGGATGCGTTACTCGGGTGCCAGCAGGATTGCCAGCCCCTCGGGACTCTCCAGCAGGGTGTAGCGCTTGTCGTCGAGCGTTGCGGGCAGATCGTGGGCGGGGGCGACGCCGAGCGCGGCCAGGCGTTCGCGCCGGCCGACGGGGTCCGCGCCGGAGAACACCAGCAGCGGCTGCTCGAAGAAGCGCGGTGAATGGAACGCGAGGTTCAGGTGGTCGCTCGTCAGGGAAATGCGCCGCCAGGGCATGTCCTCGTCTTCTATCGCGACGAAACCGAACGCCTCCCATCGCTGCCGTGCGATTTCGAAGTCGGGGGCCGGCAGGCTGTACTCGCGGAATTCGCCGCAGAGCGTGGTCTCGGCGGGATCGCGATTCACGGGCGAGAAAGTGCGCGCCTCGAGCACCGTGACCATGTGGCCGGCGGGACCGAGGAAGCCGAATTCGTTGAATACGTCATCGGCCGTGCGGCGGAATGCGATCTCGACGCCGGCGGCCTCGACCTGAGCCACGCGCCGCGCGATGTCATGGTGAACGAAGGTCAGCGAAGGCGAAGGAAAGCGGAACTGGTGCAGGCCGATCGCGATGCGCCCGTCGCTCAGCACGCCATACGGATGGGTCCAGGTGTCGCCGGTCGCGCAGTGCGTGAAGCCGAGCCGCTCGTAGAACTCGACCGAGGCGCGAATGTCGGACGTCATCAGCGACAGTTCGAGGAACCGGCCGAGCATCGCGCCGCCCGCCTCAGACGATCGAGACGACGCGCGGGAACCCGGCGGCGCCACGCACCGCCCCTTCGCCGCCCCAGCCCCGTACATGGGCCTGGACCAGGTTGGCGAGCGCGAGAACATGCTCCGGGCGCGCGTTGAGCGCCGGCACGTAGTCGAAGCGCTTGCCGCCGGCGGCAAGGAAGCGGGCCCGGTCGGTCACGTCGATTTCCTCGAGCGTTTCGAGGCAGTCGACCGCAAAGCCCGGGCAGGCAACGGTCACCGTGCGCACGCCGCGCGCCGGCAGCGCATCGAGCACTTCGTCGGTGTAGGGCCGCAGCCACCTGCCGCCACCGAAGCGCGACTGGAACGCCAGGCTCCATTCGCCCTCGCGCAGCTTGAGCGCATCGGCCAGCAGTTGCGCGGTCGCATGACAGCGTCGCAGATAGGGGTCGCCTTTTTCGCAGTACGCGCTCGGAATGCCGTGCCAGGACAGCAGCAGGTGGCCGCTGCGGCCATGCGCGGCCCAGTGTGCCGCGATGCTCGCTCGCAGCGCCTCGATGTAGTCGGGGTGGTCGTGGAAGTCGGCGACGTAGCGCAGTTCGGGGACCCAGCGCAGCGCAGCGAGCGCACTGGCGACCTTGTCGCACGCCGCCGCAGTGGTGACGCCGGAGTACTGCGCAAACAACGGGACGACGAGCAGGCGCCGCGCGCCGGCGTCGGTCAGACTGGTGATGGCATCGCGAACCGACGGCTTCGAGTACATCATGCCGATCGCCACCGACACCGGTGGTACCGGGCGCGTCGCCAGCTCGGCTTCGAGCGCCGCGCTCAGCTCGTGCGACAGCCGCAGCAGCGGCGAGCGGCCGGCGGCGAAGATCGCGCGGTACTTGCGCGCGCTGCGCAGCGGTCGGATCGGCAGGATGATGCCGTGCAGAATCGGCAGCCACAGCCAGCGCGGCAGCTCGACCACGCGCGGATCGGACAGCAGTCTGCCGAGGAAGCGGCGGATGTCGCGCACCGACGCCGAATCCGGCGATCCGGAATTGACCAGCAGCACGCCAACGCGCGCGCTGCGGTCGTGATCGGGCTCCAGGGTGCCGTGATACTGCGGCATGCAATTCCCGCGCGTCAGGCGACGCCGCCGACACACACGTACTTGAGTTCGGTGTAGTCGAGTATGCCGTACTTGGAGCCCTCGCGGCCGAAGCCCGATTCCTTCATGCCGCCGAACGGCGCCACCTCGGTCGAGATGATGCCGGTATTGACGCCGACGATGCCGTACTCGAGTTGTTCCTGCACACGCCATGAGCGCGCGAGATCGCGTGTATAGAAGTATGCGGCTAGCCCGAACTCGGTGTCGTTGGCCATCCGCAATGCCTCGGCCTCCGTCTCGAAGCGGAACAGCGGCGCGACCGGCCCGAAGGTTTCCTCGCGCGCGATCATCATCTGCGGCGTGACGCCGGTGAGGATGGTGGGCTCGAAGAACGTGCCGCCGAGCGCATGGCGCTTGCCGCCATGGGCGATCCTGGCGCCGTGCGCGAGCGCATCGCTGATGTGCTCCTCGACCTTGGCGAGGGCCTTGGTATCGATCAGCGGGCCCTGGTCCGTGGCGCCCTTCAGCCCGTCGCCGATCCGCAGGCCGGCGACGGCTTCGCTGAGCTTGGCGGTGAATGCCTCGTAGACACCCGCCTGCACCAGCAGACGATTCGCGCATACGCAGGTCTGGCCGGTATTGCGGTACTTGCTCGCGATCGCACCCTGCACGGCGGCATCGAGGTCGGCGTCATCGAAGACGATGAACGGCGCATTGCCGCCGAGTTCGAGCGAGAGCTTCTTCAGGGTACCGGCGGACTGCACCATCAGCTTCTTGCCGATCTCCGTCGAGCCGGTGAAGGTGATCTTGCGTACCACGGGATGCGAGGTCATCTCGCCGCCGATCGCGGTCGCACTGCCGGTAACCACGTTGAATACGCCGGCCGGCACGCCGGCGCGCGCGGCAATCTCCGCGAGCGCGAGTGCCGAGTAGGGCGTCTGGGTGGCCGGCTTGCAGACGAACGTGCAGCCCGCGGCGAGCGCGGGGCCCGCCTTGCGCGTGATCATCGCCGAGGGGAAATTCCATGGCGTGATCGCGGCGACCACGCCGACCGGCTGGCGCAGCACGAGGATCCGCTTGTCGGGCTGGTGGCCCGGGATCACGTCGCCGTAGATGCGCTTGCCTTCCTCGCCGAACCATTCGATGAACGACGCTGCATAGGCGATCTCGCCCTTCGACTCCGCGAACGGCTTGCCCTGCTCGGCGGTCATCAGTGTTGCGAGGTCGTCCTGGTGCGCGAGCATCAGCTCGCTCCAGCGACGCAGGATGCCCGCGCGGTCCTTCGCGGTGCGCGCGGCCCAGGCCGGAAACGCCCGCGCGGCGGCCTCGATGGCGCGGCGCGTCTCGGCACTGCCCGCGTCGGGGATCGAGCCGAGCCGCTCGCCCGAGGCGGGATTCGTCACTTCGAGCGTGCGCCGCGAATCCGCGTCGCTCCACTCGCCGTCTATGTAGCACTGCTGGCGCAGCAGGGTCGGGTCATTGAGTTTCACGGATTCTCCAGGCTTCAGCCGACGTGCTCGGCGAAGAATGCCAGCGTGCGCTCGAGCGCGAGCCTGGCGCTTGGCGCGTCGTACGACGCGCGGTCGTTGCAGTTGAAGCCGTGGTCGGCCGGATAGACATGGAACACGCCTTGCGGATGCGCGGCCCTGATCTTCTCGACGTCGCTGAGCGGAATGTGTGCGTCCTGCTCGCCGAAGTGGTAGATCACCGGACGCGCCGGCTTGCGGTCGAGCATTTTCACGATGCCACCGCCGTAGTACGACGCGGCCGCGGCCACCGGCAGTTCGCAGGCCGCGAGCCAGGCCACGGTGCCGCCCCAGCAGTAGCCAACGATGCCGACCCGGCCCGAGCTCTTGACCGCGTTGATCGCGGCGCTGACGTCGGCGAGGAAATGCTCCGGCTTCATCTGCATCATGTAGCCGATGCCTTCCTGCATGGTGTCGGCCGTGTAGCCGAGTTCGATGCCGCGGCGCACGCGGTCGAACAGCGCCGGCGCGATTGCGGTGTAGCCCTGGGCCGCATAGGCATCCGTGACGGCGCGGATGTGGCGATTCACACCGAAGATTTCCTGTACGACCACCACGGCGCCGCGCGGCGTACCTTTCGGGGCGGCGAGCCAGGCCTGGAACTAGTGGCCATCGCGGGCCATCAGCGTCACGTACTCGCCCATCGGCATGCCCTCAAGCGGATCGGGGGCCGACAAGAATACAGCGGTCAGGCGGCGGGAACCACGCGCTGGTCGATGGCGCCGAAAATGGACGCGCCCGCGGCATCGAACATCTCGATCCGCACGCGGTCGCCGTAGCGCAGGAACGGCGTCTGCGCCTCGCCGCGCGCGATCTGCTCGAGCATGCGCTTCTCGGCGAGGCAGCTCGAGCCACGGCTGCGGTCGTAGTTCGAGACGGTGCCGGAGCCGACAATGGCGCCAGCGCCGAGGCGACGGGTGCGCGCGGCGTGCGCGATCAGCTGCGGGAAACCGAAGGTCATGTCGGTGCCGGCATCCGGCGCGCCGAGGCGCGCACCGTTGACGTGGCTCACGAGCGGCAGGTGCAGTTTGCCTTCGTGCCACGCCTCGCCGAGTTCGTCGGGCGTGACCGCGACCGGCGAGAACGCGGTGGCCGGTTTCGACTGGTAGAAGCCGAATCCCTTGGCGAGCTCGCCCGGGATGAGGTTGCGCAGCGACCAGTCGTTGACGAGCAGCAGCAGGCGGATGCGCTCCGCGGCGTCGGCGGCGCTGCAGCCCATCGGCACGTCGTCCACGATCACCGCGACCTCGGCTTCGAGATCGATACCGAACTCCTCGCTACCGAAGGCGGCGTCGTCGGTCGGGCCGAGCAGGTCGTCCGACCCGCCCTGGTAGAGCAGCGGGTCGGTCCAGAAGCTCGCCGGCAGTTCCGCGCCGCGCGCCTTGCGCACGAGCTCGACGTGGTTGACGTAGGCGCTGCCGTCGACCCAGTGATGCGCGCGCGGCAGCGGCGCGGCGCAGTCGCGCGGATCGAAGGGCCTCGCGGCGGCGACGGTGCCGGCCTCGAGGCGCACCGCAAGTTCAGCCAGCGCCGGCGCGGTGCGCTGCCAGTCGTCGAGGGCCTGCTGCAGCGTCGCGGCGATGCCATCGGCGAGCGCGCAGCGCGTCAGATCGCGGCTGACGACCGCCAGCCGACCGTCGCGGCCGCTCTTAAGGCTCGCGAGTTTCACGCGCCTTTCCAGCTGTCGACGTAGCCGGCCCACTCGACGCCGGCCGCGGCGGGCGCGATGTCGATCGCGTCACGCGTATCGATCATCACCGCGAACTCGTCGGTGGCGGGCTTCGCCTGCGTGGCGATGTTGGCGAGCGCCTTCGGATGCGGCCCGTGGGTGAAGCCCGCCGGGTGCAGGGTCATCATGCCGGGGCGGATGTTGTCGCGGCTGAAGAAGTCGCCGGCGTGGTAGAAGAGGACTTCGTCGTAGTCGTCGTTATTGTGGAAGAACGGCACCTTGATCGCGCCCGGATCGGTTTCGAATGGCCGCGGCACGAAGGTGCACACGACGAAACGCCCGGCGACGAAGGTGGTGTGCGCCGAGGGCGGCAGGTGGTAGCGATGGCTCATCAGCGGGCGGATGTCGCGCACGTTCAGGCGCACTGGCGCGAGATCGCCATGCCAGCCGACCGCGTCGAGCGGATTGAACGGATAGCCGATCACCGAACGCGCGCCACGGCGTTTCACTTCGACACGCCAGGGCTGCGACGACGACTGCTGGGCCTCGAAGGCGGAGTCGATGCGCGGCGTGTCGAGGATCGCCGGATCGAAGATGGCGTGCGGGCCGAGGAGGCCGCGATCGGGCAGCATGTAGCTCGTGTTGGTGGCCTCGACCAGCAACGCCGCGACCGGCGCCGCGCACTCGAGCCGCCACATGGTGCCGCGCGGCAGCAGCAGATAGTCGCCCGCCTCGAAATCGAGGTGGCCGAAGTCGCAGTACAGCGCGCCATGGCCGCGGTGGATGAAGATGAGCTGGTCGCCGTCCGCGTTGCGCGCCAGTGCCGGCATGGCGCCCTCGAGCTGCCACCAGCGAATTTCGACCGAGGCATTGCCGAGTATCGGCGGCGCATCCCATGGCGACGGCGCGGCAGCGGCGAGGCGCGTGAGGTCGAAGGCGTGTGGTCGCAGCGGTCCCTCGAAGCTCACCCAGCCGGTCGGCGGGTGGCGGTGATAGAGGTGGGCTGCGGGACCGAAGAAGCCTTCCTTGCTGATTTCGCGCTCGAAGGTGCCGGCTGGCAGGTCGGCGTGCGCCTGGCGGGAGGCGCTGCCCTCGACTCGCGGAAAACCGACGTAGCGGTTCATCCGGGCAATTTAGTTTCAAATGAAACTATTTACAAGTCGGCTCAGGAATCGCTGCTGCGCTCCAGCACCGCGGCCACGCCCTGGCCGCCCGCCGTGCAGACGGAAATCAGCCCGCGCTTCGCGCCGGGCGCCTCCGCGAGCTGCTTCGCGAGCGAGGCGACGATCCGGGTACCGGTCGCGGCAAAGGGGTGGCCGATTGCCACGCTGCCGCCGCGCAGGTTCAGTCTGCCGCGATCGATGCTGCCGAGCGGCTGCTCGAGGCCGAGCCGCTCGCGGCAATAGTCGGCGGATTCCCAGGCGGCCAGCGTGCACAGCACCTGCGCCTCGAAGGCTTCGTGGATTTCGTAGAAGTCGAAATCCTGCAAGGTGAGGTTCGCGTCGCGCAGCATCGCGGGCACGGCATGCACGGGCGCCATCAGCAGGCCTTCGTGGCCGCCCACGTAATCGACCGCCGAGGTCTTGCCGTGGCTGAACCACGCGAGCACCGGCAGGTTGCGCGATCTGGCCCAGTCCTCCGAGGCAAGCAGCACGGCGGACGCGCCATCGGTGAGCGGCGTGCTGTTGCCCGCGGTGAGCGTGCCGGCCTGCCGGTCGAAGGAGGGCGCGAGCTTCGCGAGCTTGTCGAGCGAGGTGTCGGCGCGGATGTTGTTGTCGGTTTTCAATCCCTGGAAGTCGACGACGAGATCGTCATAGAAGCCGTCCTTCCAGGCCGCCGCCGCCTTCATGTGGCTTTCGTACGCGAGCTGGTCCTGCGCCTCGCGCGTGATGGCCCACGTCTTCGCCATCTGCTCGCAGTGCTCGCCCATCGACATGCCGGTGCGTGGTTCGATTACCGCAGGCATGACCGGCTTGAAGTCGCGCGGCCGCAGGCCGAAGAACGGCGCGATGCGTTGGCCGAAGCTGCGGCCGCGGTAGCTGCGCAGCAGCTTCTGCTGGTAGGAGCGCGGATAGACGATCGGCGGGTCGCTCACCGTGTCGACGCCGCCGGCGATGCCGGCGTCGATCTGGCCCAGAGCGATCTTGTTGGCGACGAGTATCGCCGCCTCGAGGCTCGTGCCGCAGGCACGCTGCAAGTCGAGCCCGGGTGTCTGCGGGTCGAGTCCGCTCGACAGCACGCACTCGCGCACGAGGCCGAAGTCCTTCGAATGCTTGATCGTCGCACCGGCGATCACGTCGCCGAGGCGCACGCCGGCGAGCCCGTACTTCTCGACGACGGCGCGCAGCGCCGCGGTGAGCATGTCCTGGTTGCCGACCGTGGCGTAGGCGCCGTGCGCCCGCGCGAAGGGGATACGCTGGCCGCCGACGATCGCGACGCGCCTGATGGCTGGTCCTGCGAGCATAGGCGGCTAGCATGCCACGCTGTGCGCCGGTTCAGCCATTTTCCGCTGCGCGTCAGTTCTCGCGTGCGGGCGGCGAGCCGCGATAGCCGTAGCCGAGTGTCTCGACTTCGACCACGAGGCCGTCCTCGAAGATCACGCGCCGCATCAGCTTGTTCGGGCCGAGGTTGTAGATCCAGGTCTCGACCAGCACCTCGATGTGGCCGCCGCCGACGTGCACCGGGCGACCGTAGTACCAGACGATCGGCGGGCGCAGCACTGTCCGCTGCAGGACCTCGGTCGGTTCGCCGCACCAGGTCGCCACCTGGTCGCGGGTCGTGCCATCGACCACGAGGCGCTGGCCACAGCGCATGTTGTCGGCCTGCGCGGCCGTGAAACCCGATGCGCACAGCAGCAGTGCCGCGAACAGCTTGCCTGTCCTCATGGGGTCACGGTACGCCGGCCATGCTGAACGGACAATGACCGCGGCGGCGGCAGCCCGGCATTGCGAGGCGCGGTGCCCGCCGCGCTGCGGGCCCTTGCGAGCCGGTACGGGCAACCGGCAAGATGCCCGGATCATGTCGCAGCGCTGCGCGAGCCTCCGCGAGTCCTACCCGTTATTCCGCTGTCGGCTGTACAGCTTGCGCGGCGAGTTCACGATGCTGCGCGAAATCCTGCTGCGCCGACTGCCCTGGTAGCACGGTGGCCGCGCCCGCCATCGATCGCACGTTTGAGCGCCGCGTCGCCGCGCTCGTCAATGGCGGCGGCGCGCGGCTGCTGCAGGGCGGCCGGCGCGGTGTGGAGAAGGAATCGCTGCGCGTCACGCCCGAGGGGCGCCTCGCGACGACACCGCATCCGCGCGCGCTCGGCTCGGCGCTCACCAACGGCCAGTTCACCACCGATTATTCCGAGGCGCTGATCGAGCTGGTCACGCCGACTTTCACCACGAACTGGGAGCTGCTGCAGTACCTGTGCGACATGCACCAGTTCGTCTATCGCCATATCGGCAGCGAACTGCTGTGGGCGACCTCGATGCCGTGCCGGATCGAGAGCGACGATGCGATCCCGATCGCGCAGTACGGCAGTTCGCACGTCGGGCGGATGAAGACCGTGTACCGCAACGGCCTCGGCAACCGCTACGGCCGCGCCATGCAGGCGATCTCCGGCGTGCATTTCAACTATTCGTTCCCGGAGCAGTTCTGGGAACCCTACGCCGCGCTGCGCCAGTGCGCGGACGAGAAGGCCTTGCGCTCGGCGGCCTATTTCGACCTGCTGCGCAATTACCGCCGCCATGGCTGGCTCGTGCTGTACCTGTTCGGCACCTCGCCCGCGGTGTGCAATTCCTTCCTGCGCGTGCGCGGCGAGACGTTGCCGCAACTCGCGCACGGCACGGCCTACGAGCCGTATGCGACCACACTGCGCATGAGCGATCTCGGCTATCGCAACCGCAAGCAGGCGCGCGTTTCGGTCTCGGTGAACAGCCTCGAGGAGTACGTGCGCGATCTCACGCGCGCGATCAGCACACCGTTTCCGCCGTACGAGGCGATCGGCGTCAAGGTCGGCGGCGAGTGGCGCCAGCTCAACGCCAACCTGCTGCAGATCGAGAACGAGTTCTACAGCAGCATCCGCCCGAAGCGCGTCGCGCGCTCGGGCGAGCGGCCGACCAGGGCGCTGTTGCGCGGTGGCGTCGAATACGTCGAAGTGCGCGCTCTCGACGTGAGTGCCTTCGACCCGGTTGGCGTGAATCAGGTGAATCTGCGTTTCCTCGAGGCCTTCCTCGCGCTGTGCCTGCTGCGCGACAGCCCGCCGATCGGCAACGATGAACAGGAGCTGCTCGACATGAACCATGTCGTCGCCGCGCGCCGCGGACGCGAGCCGGGCCTGCGGTTGCAGCGGGACGGGCGCGCCGTGCCTCTCGCGGACTGGGCCGAAGAATTGCTCGACGGCATGACCGGCCTGTGCGAGATCCTCGACGACGGCCATGCGGCACGACCCTATTCGGCGGCGCTCGCCGCGCAGCGCGACAAGCTGCGCGATCCCGCGCTGACCCCGTCCGCCCGGCTGCTGCACGAGATCCGCACGACCGGCGAGTCGTTCTTCGACGTGGCGCAGCAGATGTCGAGCGCCCACAAGTCCTATTTCCTCGAGCTGCACCCTCCCAATGCGGAGCGCCTGGCGGAGTTCCAGCGTGAAGCCGAGGATTCTGTTGCAGCGCAGCAGAAGATCGAGTCGGCGGACGCCGGCAGCTTCGAAGACTACCTGCGCCGTTATTTTGAGAACTAGCTCACAGAACTGGAAGCAAACCGCTGATTTGACATATCCGAAGAGCATTTTTGTTGTGCCCTTGTCAGGCTGCAGGCGTTAGAATCCGTCGCCTTACGCAGACAGCCCGAAATCAGGGACGACCCCGCAGATGAACACCAGCAAGCCTTTCGAGGCTGACGGACACGCTTCCGCCGCGCTCGTCGCGGCCAACGAGCCGACGATCTCCAACGTCCCGGGCAGGGAACGCGCCCACGAGGCGACGCCGACACGCGGCTGGGATCCCTACGACGTGTGGCGCACGCGGGTGAAGATTCCGCGCGAGAGCGACAATCCCGTCGCCTGACCAATGCCCACGGCAGCAATGCCGGAGGAGTCCGAGTCCCCCGTAGCCCGCACGCTGCGCGCGGGATTTCCATGGCTCAGGTTCCCGGGCGAACTCGAGCGTGAGTTCGTTGCCGAGTACCGCACTTCGCGCCGGCGCATCGTGCGCATCGGTGTATGCCTCGCGCTCACGACGATCATCGGGCTCGCGATCCTCGATCGCTGGTTGCTCGGCCCCGGCGCGCAGGTCGTCCCCGATGCGATCCGCTTCGGTGTGCACATTCCGCTCGTCGTCACCGGTATCGTGCTCACCTCGCGGCGCTACTTCCGCTGGTACTGGCCATTCGTCCACGTATTCGCGCCGCTCTACGGCCTCGCCACGGTGCTGCTGGCCGCCAACGCCCCGGAGCCGCTCACGGCCTTCATCCACGCGCGGCTCGTGCTCGCGATATTCTTCTTCTATTTCATGCTCGGCCTGTCGTTCAAGGCGGCGCTGCGCACCAACCTGCTGACGCTCGCGGGCTTCGTCGTTGCGGCATTCGTCGGCGACATTGCGCCGCAGACTTCGATCTACCAGTTCTTCCTGCTGCTGTTCGCCAACCTGTATGCCGGTGCCGGCAGCTACGCGCTCGAGCACGCCAACCGGGTCTCCTTCCTCGAAGGCCGCATGCTGCGCGAAGTGGCGACGCATGACGGGCTCACGCAGCTGCTGAACCGCTCGGCTCTCGAGAGCGAGATCCATCGCATCTGGCAGCAGGCGATCCGCGATCGCGAGCACGTCACCGTCCTGATGATCGATATCGATCACTTCAAGGCTTACAACGATCGCTACGGGCACCAGGGCGGCGACGCCTGCCTGCGCGCGGTCGCGGGGGCGATTCGTCGCGCGGCCGGTACCCGTGCGCGCGATTGCGTGGCGCGCTACGGCGGCGAGGAGATGATCGCGATCCTGCCCGGCGCGGATCGCGCCGGCGGCGAACAGGTGGCGCGCGCGATGCTCGAGGAGGTCGCGGCGCTCGCGATCCCGCACGATCGATCGCTGACCGCACCGATGGTCAGCGTGAGCATCGGCGTGGCGACGATGCTGCCCGGGCGCGATTCCTCGCACGACCTGATCGTACGCATCGCCGACCGTGCGCTCTATCTCGCCAAGGAGCAGGGGCGCAACCGGCACGCCGTGCTCGGGGAGGCGGATCTCGGCGAGGCGACCGTGGTGCTTGCCGCGCGCGAACTGCGGGCCTAGCGGTCGCGGTAGATCGCGATCACCCGCTCGCCGCCGGCGCTGCGGCTGCCACGGAACATGCCCTCGCTGTTGAAGGGCATCGCGATGCGGCCCTGCGGATCGATGGCGATCACGCCGCCTTCGCCGCCGAGCGTCACCAGCCGGTCCATGACCACGGCGTCGGCGGCCTCCGCGAGGCTCCTGCCGCCGTAGGCGACGCGCGCGCAGATGTCGTGAGCGACGGCCGCGCGGATGAAGAACTCGCCGTGCCCGGTCGCCGAGACCGCACAGCTGCGGTTGTCGGCATAGGTGCCCGCACCGATGATCGGCGAGTCGCCCACGCGGCCATAGCGCTTGGCCGTCATGCCGCCGGTCGAGGTGGCCGCGGCGAGATTGCCGGCGCGATCGAGCGCCACGGCGCCGACCGTGCCAAGCGCCGAGAGCTCGTTCGCCGGGCGCGTGTCGCCGGTGAGCACGCGCTGCAACTGCGCCTTGCGGGTCTCGGTGCGGAAGTACTCGTTCGGCACGAGCGTGAGGCCGCGGGCGAGCGCGAACTCCTCGGCGCCGGCGCCGATCAGCATGACGTGTGCGGAATGCTCCATGACGGCACGCGCCAGCTCGATCGGGTTCTTCACGTGCCGCACGCCGGCAACGGCGCCCGCGGCCAGGCTCGCCCCGTTCATGATGGAGGCGTCGAGCTCGGCGATCCCCTCGCGGGTCAGCACGGCCCCCCGTCCGGCGTTGAACAGCGGGTCGTCCTCGAGAATGCGCACGGCGGCGATGACCGCATCGAGGCTGGTGCCGCCCGCGTCGAGCACCGCGTAGCCCGCGTCGAGTGCGGCAGCGAGGCCGCCACGATAGGCGGCTTCGCGCTCGGGAGTCATCTCGGCGCGCGGCAGCGTGCCGGCGCCGCCGTGAATGGCAATAGCATGCATGGGTGGTTCTCCCGCGTGTGCAGCCAGGGCGCCGCAGGTCGCGAGCAACAGGACAATGAGGGCGGGTCGCTTCATTTTTAGGGCACTTTGCGGCCGGAACGATGCCACATCCTTGGGGTAATTGCCTACGCCGAAGGGGCGACACCGGGCGGCGGCGGCAGCTATCATCCGGACAGCCCGAATCCTGGCTCTCCGCCAGCGCCGCGGGCGCAGTTCCCCCAACCAGATCGGGTGCAGTTGCCAGTGGTTACACCCCAGGTTTCCGGGATTCGCAGCCTGCTGGTCGCGAATCGAGGCGAGATCGCTATACGCGTGATGCGGGCCGCCGCCGAACTCGGCATCCGCACGATCGCGATCTATTCGCAGGAAGACCGCTTCTCGCTCCATCGCACCAAGGCCGACGAGGCTTATCTCGTCGGTCGCGGCAAGGGTCCCGTCGACGCCTATCTCGACATCGAGGATGTACTGCGCATCGCGCGCGAGGCGCAGGCCGACGCGATCCACCCGGGCTACGGGTTCCTGTCCGAGAATCCGCAGTTCGCGGAAGCCTGCGAGCGCGATGGCGTGATCTTCGTCGGCCCGACGCCGCAGATCATGCGCACGCTCGGCAACAAGGTTTCGGCGCGCAATGCCGCGGCCTCCGTGGGGGTGCCGGTGATGCCGGCGACGCCGGCGCTGCCGCCCGACCCCGCCGCCGCGCAGACCCTCGCACGCGAGATTGGCTACCCGGTGATGCTGAAGGCGAGCTGGGGTGGCGGCGGGCGTGGCATGCGCGTGATCGAAAATGACGCCCAGCTCGCCGAGCTGCTGCCGGTGGCGCGGCGCGAGGCGCAGGCGGCGTTCGGCAACGACGAGGTGTATCTCGAGAAGCTGGTGCGTCGCGCGCGCCACCTCGAAGTGCAGATCCTCGGCGACCGCTACGGCAATCTCGTGCACCTGTTCGAGCGCGACTGCACGGTGCAGCGGCGCAACCAGAAAGTGGTCGAGCGCGCGCCGGCCGTATTTCTCACCGACGCGCAGCGCACGCAACTGTGCGAGGCCGGCCTGAAGCTCGGCCGCGCGGTGAACTACCTCAACGCCGGCACCGTCGAGTTCCTGCAGGACGCCGACACCGGCGAGTTCTATTTCATCGAGGTCAATCCGCGCATCCAGGTCGAACACACCGTGACCGAATGCGCGGTCGGCATCGATATCGTGAAGGCGCAGATCCGCATTGCCGCCGGCGCACGCATCGGCACACCGGAGAGCGGCGTGCCGCCGCAGCACGAGATCCGCATGCAGGCGCATGCGCTGCAGTGCCGCGTCACGACCGAGGACCCCGAGAACAATTTCATCCCGGACTACGGCCGGGTCACCGCCTACCGCAGTCCCGCCGGCTTCGGCATTCGCCTCGACGCCGGCACCGCCTACGCCGGTGCGATCATCACGCGCTCGTACGATTCGCTGCTGGTGAAGATCACCGCATGGGCGCAGACCGCCGAAGAGGCGAGCGCGCGCATGCACCGCGCGCTGTGGGAGTTCCGCATCCGCGGCGTGGTGACCAACCTGCGCTTCCTCGACCAGGTGATCACGCATCCGGCGTTCGCGAGCGGCGAGTACACCACGCGCTTCATCGATTCGACGCCGGAGCTGTTCCGCTTCCCGCGCAAACGCGATCGCGCGACGCGCATGCTCACCTACCTCGCCGAGACGGTGGTCAACGGCAACGCCGAAACGAAGGGGCGCCCGCGTCCGGCCCGCATGGGCCTCGCGCGCCTGCCGAAGGTGTCGCTGAAGGCGGATCCGCCGGCAGGCGCCAAGCAGAAGCTCGATGAGCTCGGCCCGGAGAAGTTCGCCCGGTGGATGCTGGCCGAGCGGCGCGTGCTGCTGACCGACACCACGATGCGCGATGCGCACCAGTCGCTGCTCGCGACCCGCATGCGCACGATCGACATGGCGGCGATCGCGCCGTACTACGCGCGCATGCTGCCGGAGCTGCTGTCGGTGGAATGCTGGGGCGGGGCGACCTTCGATGTCGCGATGCGCTTCCTGAAGGAAGACCCGTGGGAACGGCTCGCGCAGTTCCGCGAGGGCATGCCGAACCTGCTGCTGCAGATGCTGTTGCGCGCGTCGAACGCCGTCGGCTACACGAACTATCCCGACAATGTCGTGCGTTACTTCGTCAGGCAGGCGGCGGCCTGCGGCGTCGATCTCTTCCGCGTGTTCGATTCGCTCAACTGGGTCGAGAATATGCGCGTCGCGATGGACGCCGTGCTCGAGACCGGGCGACTGTGCGAGGCGGCGATCTGCTACACCGGCAATCTCTCGGATCCGCGCGAGAAGAAGTACACGCTCGATTACTACGTGTCGCTGGCTCGCGAGCTGAAGGCCGCGGGCGCGCACATCATTGCGATCAAGGACATGGCGGGCCTGTGCCGGCCGGCGGCGGCGCGCGCGCTCGTCACCGCGATCAAGTCGGAAACGGGCCTGCCGCTGCACTTCCACACGCACGATACGAGCGGCATCGCGGCCGCGAGCGTGCTGGCCGCGGCGGAGGCGGGCTGCGACGCCATCGACGGGGCGATCGACGCGATGAGCGGGCTCACCTCCCAGCCGAACCTCGGTTCGATCGCCGAGGCGCTGCGCCACGGCGAGCGCGATCCGGGCATCGACACCGCGCAGCTGCGCCGCCTGTCCTCCTACTGGGAGCAGGTGCGCCGCGGCTATGCGGCGTTCGAGAGCGATATCCGCTCCGGGGCGTCCGAGGTCTACGTGCACGGCATGCCGGGCGGGCAGTACACCAACCTGCGCGAACAGGCGCGCGCACTCGGCGTCGACGAGGCGCGCTGGCCGGATGTCGCACAGGCCTATGCCGACGTGAACGACATGCTGGGCGACATCATCAAGGTCACGCCGACCTCGAAGGTGGTCGGCGACATGGCGATCCTGATGGTCACGAGCGGCCTCACCCGCGCGCAGGTCGAGGACCCCGACACGCAGATCGCATTCCCCGAGTCGCTGGTGCAGTTGATGCGCGGCGACCTCGGCCAGCCGCTCGGCGGGTTTCCGCAGGGCCAGCAGAAAAAGGTGCTCAAGGACATCGAGCCGCTCACCGTGCGCCCGGGCAAGGTGCTGCCGCCCATTGACCTCGAGGCGACACGCGCCGAAGTCGCGCGCAAGGTCGGCCGCGAGATCACCGACTACCAGCTGGCCTCTTACCTGATGTATCCGCGCGTGTTCCTCGAGTATGCGAAGGATCGCGCGGCGTACGGCGACGTCGGTCGCCTGCCGACTCCCGCCTTCTTCTATGGCATGGAGCCGGGGCAGGAGATCAGCATCGACATCGAGCGCGGCAAGACCCTGATCGTCAATTACGTCGCGGTCAGCGAGACGCACGACGACGGCACGCGCACGGTGTTCTTCGAGCTGAACGGCGAGCCCCGCGCGATTCGCGTGGCCGATCGCAGCCAGGTCGCACGCCGCCCGCCGCAGCGCAAGGCCGAGTCGGGCAACACGCGGCATGTCGGCGCGCCTATGCCGGGCAGCGTCGCCACCGTGGCGGTTACGGTGGGGCAGAAGATCGCCCGCGGTGACGTCGTCGTCACGCTCGAGGCGATGAAGATGGAAACGGCCGTGCGGGCCGAGCAGGATGGTCAGGTCGCCGAAGTGCTCGCGCGACCCGGCATGCAGGTCGACGCGAAGGACCTGCTGGTCGTCATCGGCTAGCCGGCGGCGCGCGCGCCTGCGAGCCGTGCACGCATGCCGAGGGCAAGCGCGAGCAGGCCGAGCAGCAGCGTCGAAGTCGCGCCGCCGCCGCCACCGCCACTTGCGCCACTGCTCGGCGGTGACGGCACGCCGCCGCCGCCCGCGGCGCCGATCGTCAGTGCGACGCTCGCCGAATTGTTGCCGCTGTCGGGATCGAGGGCCGACGACAGCGCGAGGGCGCTGACGGTCCGCGTGCCGGCCGTGGCGGCGCGCAGGGTCACCGTGAGGCTGCGCGATTCGTCCACCGCGAGCGCGACCGGATTGCAGGACACGCTGTTGGCGCCCGCGCCGCAGTCGAGTCCGCCTGCGTTGATCGCGCCGATGGTGAGGCCGGCCGGCACGTCGACGGACAGCCGCGCATCGCTGGCGGCCGCCGGACCGAGGTTGGCCAGGGTCACCGTGACGGTCGTGTCGTCGCCAACCACGAGGCTGGCCGGAGTGGCGGTGAGGCTCACACGGATGTCGGCGATCGGGTCGGTGACGACCTCCACCGAGACGCTGTTGTTGCCCGGCGCCTCGTCATTGGACGAAAACACGACGGCGTTGAGCGTTTCGGTCCCGATGGCGTGGCCGGTGAGCGACAGCGTCACCGTGCGGTTCGTGCCGGGCGCCAGCGACCCGAGTGAGCAGTTGCCCTGCGCGCCGAAATTCGTGCAGGTGCCGCCCGCGGCGTTGATCGCATCGAGCGAGCTGCCCGGTGGAACCACGAACGTCGCCGACACGAGCTCGGCCGTGCGCGTGCCGATGGAGCGGACGGTGAAAGTGAGCGAGTAGTTCTCACCCGGCCCGTGGCGCACCGTGCTGACCGGCGCCACGATCTCCACGTCCGCCTGGTCCACGCTGACGAGGCAGGCGGCGCTCGCGATGCGCTGGGAAATCTGCGTGAGGCTGCACTGCGAGAACTCCGAGTTCTGCGTGGACAGGGTGGGCGCCATCAGGAAGGTCGTCGGGGTGCTCGCGCAGGCCTTGCCGGATTCGCCGTCGTGCGGCGCGCCGAAGTTGTGGCCGATTTCGTGGGCGGCGACCAGCGACACGAGCACCGAGCTCAGTTTGCCGAATCGCGC
>DAOQXO010000001.1:0-89850 GCA_035342635.1 Steroidobacteraceae bacterium | reverse complement strand
CGACGCCGATCCCGCGCACGCTCGCAATGACCGCCTATGCCGATCTCGACGTCTCGGTGATTGACGAACTGCCGCCGGGACGCACGCCCGTGAAGACCGTGGCCTTCCCCGAGGAGCGGCGCGCGCAGATCGTCGAGCGCATCGCCGCGGCCTGCCGCCAGGGCCGGCAGGTCTACTGGGTCTGCCCGCTGATCGAGGAATCCGACGAGCTGCGTTACCAGGCGGCGGAGGAGACGGCGGCGCAACTCGCCGAGGCGCTGCCCGACGTACGGCTCGGCCTCGTGCACGGGCGCATGCCGGCGGCGAAGAAGGAGCAGGCGATGGCGGCGTTCAAGGCCGGGCGCATCCAGCTGCTCGTCGCGACCACGGTCATCGAGGTGGGTGTCGACGTGCCGAACGCGACGCTGATGGTGATCGAGAACGCCGAGCGCATGGGGCTCGCGCAGCTGCACCAGCTGCGTGGACGAGTCGGGCGCGGCGCCCGCGAGAGCAGCTGCGTGCTGCTGTACCGCCGGCCGCTGTCGCAGGTCGCGCGCGAGCGGCTGCGCACGATCCGCGAGTCGAACGACGGTTTCGAGATCGCGCGTCGCGACCTCGAGTTGCGCGGCCCGGGCGAACTGCTCGGCACGCGCCAGACCGGGCTCGCGCAGCTGCGGGTCGCCGACCTGTCGCGCGATGCGGACCTGCTGCCGCGCGTACAGCAGGCCGTGGAAGTGATCCTGCGCGAGCACCCCGATATCATTGCGCCGCTCACTGCGCGCTGGATCGGCGACGGCGGGCGCTACGGCCGTGTCGGCTAGGGGAACAGTGATCGAAACCGTACCAGCATCGACTGCGCCCGCACTCTGGCTGCCCGCCGGGGCGCTCGGCTGCTACGAGAGCGACGCCCGGATGCGCTCGTGGCTCGTGACACCGGGGCTGCTCACCGAACGCGTGCGCGCGGCCGCCGGCGCGGCGTTCAGTCTGGTGGTGCTGGGCGAGGATGCGTCGCATGGCGAACACCGCCGCACGATCCTGCTCGGCACTCGCGCGGCGCCCTGGATCTATGCGGAGACCTCGATCCCGGATGCCTCGCTCGCCACTCATCCGTGGCTCGCGCGCATGGGCGAGGTGTCGCTCGGCGAAGAGCTGACCGCGCGCGGCGGCACGCGCTCCGATTTCGCCTACGCGCGGCTGACGCCGGATGCGCCGCTCGTCGCGCGGGCGCTGGCGCGCACCGCGCTGCCGCCACAGACGTTGTGGATACGGCGGTCGGAATTCTCGATCGCCGGCGCGCCGCTCACCGTGCAGGAAGCGTTCCTGCCGGGCATCGGCGTGGCGGGCCTCGATACACACGCGGCACGGATCGCCTGATGACCCTGCGCAGTCTGTCCCGCACGCTGACAGCTTACGGCCAGCTGATGCGCCTCGACCGCCCGATCGGCACCTGGCTGCTGCTGTGGCCGGTGCTGTGGGCGCTTTGGATCGCCGGCGAGGGCCACCCGCCGCAACAGGTCTTCATCATCTTCGTGCTCGGAGTCGTGGTGATGCGCGCGGCGGGTTGCGTGATCAACGATTTCGCCGACCGCGACATCGACCCACAGGTGAAGCGCACGCGCGAGCGGCCGCTCGCCTCGCGGCGCATTTCACCCTACGAGGCGATGGCGCTTTTCGGCGTACTGATCTGCATCGCGTTCTGGCTGGTGACCCGGCTCGATCCGTTCACGATCAAGCTATCGGTGGTGGGCGCGCTGCTGACGGTCAGCTATCCGCTGATGAAGCGCTGGTTCCCGCTGCCGCAGTTCTACCTTGGGCTCTCCTTCGGTGGCTGGGGCATCCCGATGGCCTTCGCCGCGACGCTCGGCACGATCCCGCGGGTCGGCTGGGTGCTGTTCTTTGCGGCCGTACTGTGGGCGATGGTCTACGACACGCTCTACGCGATGGTGGATCGCGACGACGATCTGAAGATCGGCGTGAAGTCGAGTGCGATCCTGTTCGCCGACCTGGACCGGATACTGATCGGCGCGATGCAGCTGATGATGCTGTTCGCGCTACACCTCGCCGGGCGCAGCATGCAGTTCGGGGCGTGGTACCGGGCGGGGCTCATCGCCGCGGCGGTCCTGTTCCTCTACCAGCAATGGCTGGTCCGCAACCGCGAGCCGGCGGCCTGCCTGCGCGCGTTCACCAATAACAACTACGTGGGCATGGCGATCTTCATCGGCATCCTGCTCGATTACACCTTCGGGCACTGAGTGCGCGGGCGCGGCGCGCGCCGCCACCCACAGCTCGACGGCAATGGCGCCCGCGGCGCGCAGCACGCGGCTCGCCTCGCGCGCGGTACTGCCGGTCGTCAACACGTCGTCGACCAGCGCCACGCGCCGGCCCGGCAGCACCCGCTCGCCGCGCGGCGACATGCGAAAGGCCCCCGAGACATTGCCGGCGCGTGCCGCGCGACGCAGGTGGCTCTGCTCGGCAGTCGCGCGGCAGCGCTCGAGCAGCCCGTTGGCGAGCGGCAGTCCGACGCCACGCGCGGCATGGCGGGCGATGACCGCCGCCTGGTTGAACCCGCGCTCGAGATAGCGCGCCCGGTGCAGCGGCACCGGAACCACGAGATCGGGCCAGGGTGCGCCGAGCGCACGCCGATGACGCGCGATCAGCATGCCGAGCAGGCGCCCGCAGGCCGCCTCGCCGTGGAACTTGAGCGCACGCACGCAGTGGTCGATCGGGTAGTCGTAGCGGCAAGGGGCGACGAGCAGGGTCCAGGTCGCCGCGCACGCCTGTCCGCCCAGCCCGGATGGCGCGGCGTTCGCCGGGAGCTCGCGGTCGCATTGCGCACACAGGTCGAAGGCGCGGCCCGCGGGATCGAAACCCCCAGGGGCGCCGCACAGCGCGCAGGTGGGCGGCAGGCACAGGCATTCAGCGCGGATCAGGTAGCGGGCAATTGTCGACTTGAGAGACTCGCGAAAGTTGACAGTCGTAGCAGGCCTCGGGAACATGCCGCGAGTCTTGCGGCGCGGAGTCGCCGCGTCTGCCCGGATTTCCTGCCTCTTTGACGAGAAATGCCATGAACTGGACCGTTGCCGAAGTCGAACGGCTCTTCGCCCAGCCGTTCGTCGACCTGCTGTTCGCCGCGCAGCAGGTGCACCGCGAGCACCACGACCCGCACGCCGTACAGCTCTCGACACTGCTGTCGATCAAGACCGGCGCCTGCCCCGAGGATTGCGCCTACTGCCCGCAGAGCATCCGCTACGACACCGGCGTCGAGCGCGAGGCACTGCTGCCGCTTGCGGAAGTGCGCCGGCGCGCGCTGGCCGCGAGGGCGGCAGGCGCCACGCGCTTCTGCATGGGCGCGGCGTACCGCTCACCGAAGCAGAAGGACCTCGAGCACATCGTCGCGATGGTGCGCGAGGTGCGCGCCCTCGGCCTCGAGTCCTGCGCAACGCTCGGCATGCTGACGCCCGCGCAGGCCGCGCAGCTGAAAGACGCGGGTCTCGATTACTACAACCACAACATCGACACCTCGGCCGAGTTCTACGGCGAGATCATCACGACGCGCGACTTCCAGGACCGGCTCGACACGCTCGCAGCGGTGCGCGATGCGGGCATCAAAGTGTGCTGCGGCGGCATCGTCGGCATGGGCGAGTCGGTGCGCGACCGCGCGGCCATGCTCGCGACACTCGCCAGCCTGCCCGAGCCGCCCGAGAGCGTGCCGATCAATCAGCTGGTGCCGGTACCCGGCACGCCGCTCGCAGACGCCCCGCCGCTCGACCCGTTCGATTTCGTACGCACGATCGCGGTTGCGCGCATCGTGCTGCCGCGCGCGACCCTGCGGCTGTCGGCGGGTCGCGAGACGATGAGCGACGAACTGCAGGCTCTGTGCTTCCTCGCCGGTGCCGGCTCGATCTTCTACGGCGAGAAGCTCCTCACGACGGGCAACCCGGACGTCGAGCGCGACCGGCGCCTGCTCGAGCGGCTCGGCCTTGCGCGCGCGGGTACACTGCCGCGCGATGCCGCCGCCTGAAACACTGGACCGTGCGGCCGTCGCCCGCGAGGCCGGGCGCGCGGCCGCGAGCTACGACTCGGTAGCCGCTCTGACCCGCCATATCGGCGCGGAGCTGCTGTCGCGGGTCGAGTACTTCGACCTCGCGCCGCGCACCGTACTCGACCTCGGCGCCGGCACGGGGCACGCAAGCCGCGCGCTGCGTGCGCGCTTTCGAGCCGCACTGGTCATCGCGCTCGACCTGTCACCCGGGATGCTGGCGATCGCCGCGCGCCAGGCGCGCTGGCCGCGCCGCTTCGAGCGCGTGGCGGGCGATGCCTGCGCATTGCCGCTGCGCAGCGGCAGCATCGATCTCGTGCATTCGAGCCTCGCGCTGCCCTCGTTCGCCGACCTCGACGCGGCGCTCGCGGAAATCCGGCGCGTCATGACGCCGCGGGGTCTGTTCCTCTTCAGCGCGCTCGGCCCCGATACGCTGCGCGAACTGCGCGAGAGCTGGGCGGCGGCGGACTCGGCCGTGCACGTCCACGATTTCGTCGACATGCACGACCTCGGCAGCGCACTCACGCGTGCCGGCTTCGCCGAGCCGGTGCTCGATGTCGAGCACTACAGGCGCCACTTCGAGTCGCTCCCCGCCCTCGCCGCCGCGCTGCGCGCCGCGGGAGCACGCAATGCGCACGCCGCACGTCCGCGCGGCCTCACCACTCGCCGCCGCCTCGCGACGCTGACCCAGGCCTACGAGGGCCGGCGCGAGAACGGCCGCCTGCCCGCCACCTTCGAGGTGATCTATGGCGCGGCGTTTGCCGGCGAGCCACGGGCCGCACGCGCCGGCGGCGAGTTCGTCGTATCTCTCGATCGGCTGCTAAGCCGTTGAGTTGCCGGAAGAAAATGCCGGGGCTAAACTCGCTGCCCCCGTGGACCGCCGCAAGACGATGTCAACGCACGCCGCCCGCATCGCCATCGCCCCGAACTGTTCGCTCACGCCGTCCGGTGCGCGGTCGTTCTTTCTCGGCACTTGCGGCGTATCCTTCGGCATCGCGGGGTTGATGGCGCTGCGCGGCTTCTGGCCGGTGGTCGCATTCGCGGGTCTCGAAATGTGGCTGCTCGGCTGGGCGCTGTACGCCAGCATGCAGCGTCGCCATCGGGGCGAAACGATCGAGATCACCGAGGATTCCGTGGCCGTGGAACGGCATCTGCGCGGCGCTTCGGTGCGCACCGAGTTTCCGCGGCACTGGTCACAGGTTAGACTGCGTCGAGATGTCTCGCCGCTTCGCCCTACACGGCTCACGATAGAGTCCGGCGGGCGCAGCTGCGAGATCGGCAGTTTTTTGACTGAGCAGGAACGACAGCACCTCGCGGTGCGCCTTGCACCGTTGATCGGTGGCATGGCCGAGTCGCCGCCGCTCCCGTCCGGCAAACCGTGAGGCTTAAGGTTCAAATGATTCGAAATATGCACAAGACCGGCGCCGCGCTCGCGGCCAGCGTGTTCGCGCTGCTTGCAGCGCCCGCCCACGCGGCATCCGGCTGGGGCCAGCTCAACATGCCGGTAGGCGTGACCGAGCTGTCAAAGCAGATCTACTCGCTGCACATGATGATCTTCTGGTGGTGCGTCGCCATCGGCGTCGTCGTGTTCGGCTGGATGGTCTGGGCGATGGTCAGGTTCCGCAGATCGAAAGGCGCCGTCGCCGATACCGCGATGGTCCACAGCACCAAGGCCGAAATCATCTGGACCCTGATCCCGGTAGGGATCCTGGTGCTGATGACGGTACCGGCCGCGCGTGTACTGATCGAGATCGAGGACGCCCGCAACACCGAACTCACGATCAAGGTGACCGGTTACCAGTGGAAGTGGCAGTACGAGTACCTGGGTACCGACGTCGGCTTCTACTCGACCATTTCCCACGAGAGCAACCTGGCGCGGCAGCTGCAGTCGGGTGCCGACATCGATACCGTGCCCAACTACCTGCTCGACGTCGACCGGCCGCTGGTCGTACCGGCCGGCGCGAAGGTGCGGCTGCTGGTGACCGCGCAGGACGTGATCCACGCCTGGTGGGTGCCCGATTTCGGCATGAAGAAGGACGCGGTGCCGGGCATGGTCAACGAAATGTGGATCAGGGTCGACGCCGACAAGACCGGTCGCTATCGCGGCCAGTGCGCCGAACTGTGCGGCCGCGACCACGGCTTCATGCCGATCGTCGTCGACGTCCTGAGCAGGGAAGACTTCGACGCCTGGCTCGAAGCCCAGCGCGCCGGGCAGCAGCCCGCCGCGGTCGCCTCGGCGGCCACCCAGACGATTTACTGAGCAGAGAATCACACATGGCAAGCCACGATCACGCCGTCACCGCGCACGACGATCACGACCACAAGCCACACGGCTGGCGCAGGTGGGTGTTCTCCACCAACCACAAGGACATCGGCACGATGTACCTGGTGTTTGCGTGCACGATGTTCTTCGTCGGCGGCGCAATGGCGCTCGTGATCCGCGCCGAACTGTTCCAGCCCGGGCTGCAGTTCGTCGACCCGCAGTTCTTCAATTCGATGACCTCGATGCACGCGCTGGTGATGATCTTCGGCGCGATCATGCCGGCGTGGGTCGGCCTCGCGAACTGGCTGCTGCCGATGCAGATCGGCGCGCCCGACATGGCGCTGCCGCGGCTCAACAACCTCTCGTTCTGGATCCTGCCGTTCGCGTTCCTGCTGCTGCTCGGCACGTTCTTCGTGCCGGGCGGCGCCCCGGCTGGTGGCTGGACGATGTACCCGCCGCTCGCGCTGCAGGGCGGCGACAGCTTCCCGATGATGATCTTCGCGGTGCACCTGATGGGCATCTCGTCGGTGCTCGGCGCGATCAACGTGGTCGTCACCGTGATGAACATGCGCGCGCCCGGCCTGAACCTGCTGAAGATGCCGCTGTTCGTCTGGACCTGGCTGATCACCGCCTACCTGCTCGTCGCGGTGATGCCGGTGCTCGCGGGTGCGGTCACGATGCTGCTGACCGACCACTTCTTCGGCACGAGCTTCTTCTCGGCCGCGGGCGGCGGCGACCCGGTGATGTACCAGCACATCTTCTGGTTCTTCGGGCATCCCGAGGTCTACATCATGATCCTGCCGGCGTTCGGCGTCGTCTCGGAGATCATCCCTGCCTTCTCGCGCAAGCCGCTGTTCGGCTACGAGTCGATGGTGTACGCGACCGCGGCGATCGGCTTCCTGTCGTTCATCGTGTGGGCGCACCATATGTTCACGGTCGGCATGCCGCTCGCCGGCCAGCTGTTCTTCATGCTCGCGACCATGCTGATCTCGGTGCCCACCGGCGTGAAGGTGTTCAACTGGTGCGCGACGATGACCCGCGGCTCGCTCACTTTCGAGCCGCCGATGCTGTTCGCGATCGCGTTCCTGTTCCTGTTCACGATCGGCGGATTTTCGGGCCTGATGCTCGCGATCGTGCCGGCCGACTTCCAGTACCACGACACCTACTTCGTAGTCGCGCACTTCCACTACGTGCTGGTGCCCGGCTCGCTGTTCGCGATCATGGGTGCGGTGTACTACTGGCTGCCGAAGTGGGTGGGCAGGATGTACGACATGAAGCTCGCCAAGATCCACTTCTGGCTGTCGGCCATCTTCGTGAACGTGCTGTTCTTCCCGCAGCACTTCCTCGGGCTCGCCGGCATGCCGCGGCGTATCCCCGACTATGCGACGCAGTTCGCCGACTGGAACATGGTTTCCTCGATCGGCGCGTTCGGCTTCGGCCTCTCGCAGCTGCTGCTGCCGTACATCATCATCAAGTGCGTGCGTTCGGGCGAGAAGGCCACGGACCGCGTTTGGGACGGCGCTCGCGGCCTCGAGTGGGAGCTGCCCTCGCCGGCGCCGTTCCACAGCTGGGAGACGCCGCCGTCGGCCGCCGTGATCGCGCGCGGGGCCGAGCATTGAGCCGCGAGCTCGACTACGGCGCGGCGGATGAGACCAGGCGCCGCGTGAAGCGCAGCGCGATAGTGCTGGGCCTGGTCGCGTTCGCGGTCTATGTCGGCTTCATCGTGATGTCGATCGCACGGGGCATGCCGTGAGCGACGCCGCCGGGCAGCGCGCGCGCGACAACGCCCGGCTCACCGCCCGGCTCGCGCTGATGACCCTGGGCAGCTTCGCGTTCGGCTTCGCGCTCGTGCCGCTCTATGACGTGATGTGCACGATCACCGGCTTCGGCAACGAGAAGAACCTGGCGCGCGCGTCCGACGTCGCGCCGCAGGCGGCTGACGAGAGCCGCACCGTCACCGTGGAGTTCATCGCCGAACTGCCGAACGTCGGCAGCTGGGAGTTCACGCCGGCCGTCACCTCGATGAAGGTGCATCCCGGCAAGCTCTACGAGACCTCCTTCGTCGCGAAGAACCTCACTGGCAACGACACCACGATGCAGGCGGTGCCGAACCTCGCGCCGCGCAATGCCGCGGGCTACTTCCACAAGACCGAGTGCTTCTGCTTCACGCCGCAGCAGTTCTCCAAGGATGAGCAGCGCAGCATGCCGGTGCGCTTCATCGTCGATCGGGCGCTGCCCCAGCATCTCGATCGCGTCACGCTCGCCTACACCATCTACGATCAATCGATTCGCGTAGGGCTCAAATAACCATGGCAACTCCATCAGCGCATACCGCCGACAAATACTTCGTCCCCCACGGCAGCCGGTGGCCGATCACCGCCTCGGCAGCGCTGTTCGTCATGATGTTCGGGGCGGTCGCGTACCTGAACGAGTGGTTCGGCAACTGGATCTTCATCCCCGGCGCGCTGCTGCTCGCCTACATGTTCTTCGGCTGGTTCCACGACGTGATCGGCGAGAGCCAGAGTGGCGCCTACAACGCGCAGGTCGACCGCTCGTTCCGCATGGGAATGATGTGGTTCATCTTCTCCGAGGTGATGTTTTTCGCCGCGTTCTTCGGCGCGCTGTTCTACGCGCGTTCGCTCGCGATACCGTGGATCGGCGGCGAGGGCGTCAAGGTGTTCAACAAGCTGCTGCTGTACCAGGACTTCGATCCGGCCTGGCCGACCAACGGCCCGGCGCGCGTCGGTGGCCACGAAGACGGCTCGTTCCAGATCATCCCGGCGTTCGGCCTGCCGGCGATCAACACCGCGATCCTGCTGACCTCGGGCATCACGATCACGATCGCGCATCACGCGCTGCAGGCGGGCAAGCGCACGCAGCTGAAGATCTTCCTCGCCGCGACCTTCCTGCTCGGCTTCCTGTTCGTCGGCCTGCAGGCCGAGGAATATATCCACGCCTACCAGGAGCTCGGCCTCAGGCTCTCGACCGGCATCTACGGCTCGACCTTCTTCATGCTGACCGGGTTCCACGGCGCGCACGTGACGATCGGTGCGATCATGCTGCTGATCATCTGGCTGCGCGTCATGAAGGGTCACTTCACGCCGAAGAGCCACTTCGCCTTCGAAGGGGTGGCCTGGTACTGGCACTTCGTCGACGTGGTCTGGCTCGGGCTGTTCATCTTCGTCTACTGGATCTGATCGCGCGAGATCAGTCATCCGTGACGAGCAGCGGGCTGACGAAGCCGGGCGGCTTGACGGCCAGCAGGTCGCATTCCGCGCGTTCGAGCACCGTGGCCGCCGTCCCGCCGCCGGCCGAATGCTGCCAGCGGGGCCGCGACGCCACCCCCATGACGAGCACCGTCGGCTCGCGCCTCGCTGCCAGGCTGACGAGCCCGTCGAGGCCGCGGCCTTCCGTGTAGTGCACCGCGAGCCCTGAATCTCCGGCGAGCCGCTCCACGGCCGCCCGCGCCTTCGCGTGCGCCTGCGCCCGCTCGAGCACCCCGACCTTGTCACCCGGCAGGTGCGGCGGGTCCTGCAACACGTGCAGCAGTTCCACATGGCCATCGAGGGCATCGCCGAGCCGGCGACCGATTCCCGCCATCGCCTGGTCGAGCGCCGGGGGGTAGTCGGCGGGATGGCAGGGATCTACGGCGACTGCGACCAGCGGCCGCCGAGGCCATTCCGTCTCGCGCACGAGCAATAAGGGGGCGGGAATCTGCCGAATCAGGTTCGTGTCGGTACGCGTGAGCATTGCCCGCGGCACGGCGGCGCGCCAGTGCGTGTCCTTGACGACGAGATCGGGCGCCGTACGGATGACGTGATGACCGATGCCCTCTTCGAGCGGCGCATGCCACTCGGCGGCGGTCGTGACCGTGAGGCCGGCCTCCCGTAGCGGTACCGCGAGGCGCTCGAGGGTCTCGAGGCGACGCGCCCTGAGTCGCGCGCGATGGTCCGCGATGCCCGACGCGTCGCTCCGACCTTCGGGCACGTCCTGGTCCACGTCGCACACATACAGTTCGAGCGCAGCGCCGACGCCGCGCGCGATGCGCGCCGCCTTCTCCACGCTCGGCCAGCGGCTCGCGGTGGGATCAACCACCACCAGTATCTTGTGCATCAGGCGCTCCATAGGCACTTCGGCGCAGCGGGCGGCCCGGCAAGACCCAGGATGGCGCTGCGGGGAACTTGATCTTAAGCTTGCCAGCATGAAGCCTGTACGCCATTTCGTCGACACTCAGGACTTCGACAAGGCGGAGCTGCTGACGATCATGGAACTGATCGCCTCGCTCAAGGAGGCCGACAAGGCAGGCGCCTGCCCGCCGCTGCTGAAGGGCGCCTCGCTCGGCATGCTGTTCGAGGAACCCTCCACCCGCACGCGCGTCTCGTTCGAAGTCGCGATGACGCGCCTCGGCGGACACGCGCTGTACCTGAGACCCGGCGAGATCCACCTCGGCGCGCGCGAATCGCTCAACGACACGGCGGACGTGCTCGAACGCATGGTCGACGTGATCGAGGCGCGCACCCTCAAGCACGAAACCGTCGTCGGGCTCGCCGCCAAGGCCGACGTGCCGGTGCTGAACGGCCTGACCGACTACAACCACCCGACCCAGGTGCTGTGCGACGTCTTCACGATGAGCGAGTACCTGCCGCCTGGCAAACGGCTCGAGGAGCTGCAGGTCACGTTCATCGGCGATGCAACCAACGTCTGCAATTCGCTCGCGGCGATCTGCACCCAGATGGGCATGCACTTCACGCACGCGGCGCCCGCCCGCTACCAGATAGCGGAGAAGGTGCGCGCGATCGCGACGGCCAATTGTGCGGTCTCGGGCGGCACCTTGCGGCTCACCGACGACCCGGTCGCGGCCGTCGCCCATGCGGACTTCGTCTACACGGATCTCTGGTGGTGGGTGGGGCAGGAAGCGGAGATTCCCGACCGCACCAGGGCGTTCATGCCGCGCTACCAGCTCAACAAGGCACTGCTCGCCAAGGCGCCGGCGCACTGTCGCGTGATGCACTGCCTGCCCGCCTCGCGCGGCGTCGAAGCGACCGACGAAGTGCTCGACTCGCCGCAATCGATCATTTTCGACCAGTCCGAGAATCGCCTGCATACCGAGAAGGGCCTGCTGGTGTGGTTCGTCTACCCGCACCTCAAGCGCCCCAGCCCCGAACTTCGCGCCTACCACGCAGGCCGGATCGAGCATTTCCTCGATCGCCGCCTCGAGGCGCATGTGCCGGGCCTACCCAAGAGATAGGGGAAACCATCTTGACAGCACCAAGCACGGGCCGCGGATTCCATCGAGTTCTGCGCAGGCTCGACGTGACCCTGTTCACCGTCTGCGCGATCCTCGTGATCGATCAGCTGGCCGCATCGGCCTCGATCGGCGCCTCCAGCATCTTCTGGTGGGTGTTCACCCTCGTCTTCTTCTTTGTGCCCTACGCGCTGATCTCGGCCGAACTCGGCGCGACCTATCCGGAGGAAGGCGGCATCTATGCCTGGGTGCGCCGCGCCTATGGCCCGCGCTGGGGTGCACGCACCTCGTGGTTCTACTGGATCAACGTCGCGCTGTGGATGCCCTCGGTGTACGTGCTGTTCGCCGGTATCTTCGCGCAGATGTTCGCGCCGGACCTGTCGCTGTGGGCACAGATCGCGATCGGCATCGTGCTGACCTGGGTCACCGTATACATCAACGTGATCTCGCTCGCTGTCGGCAAGTGGGTACCGAACGGCGGCGCCGTCATCAAGGCCGCGATCATGGTCACGATCGGCGTCGGCGGCATCGTCTATGCAACGCGCCACGGCGTCGCCAACGACATGTCGCTGCGCGCGATGGCGCCCAGCTGGGGCGCCGGACTCGCGTTCCTGCCGGTCATCGTCTACAACTTCCTCGGTTTCGAGCTGATGTCCGGCGCCAGCGAGGAGATGAAGAGCCCGCAACGCGACGTGCCGATCGCGATCGGAATCGCGGGGCTGCTGATCTCCACGTTCTACCTGCTCGGGACAGTCGGCATCCTGATCGCACTGCCGGTGGACGAGATCGGCCTGATCGAAGGCCTGCTCGACTCGCTGCACAAGCTGTTCGGCGAGTACAGCTGGGGCCCTGCCTTCGTGACCGTGCTCGGCATCGGCGCACTCGCCACCTTCATCGCCAACATGGTGACCTGGACGATGGGCGCGAACCGCTCGGCAAGCGAGGCGGCCGAGCGAGGCGACCTGCCGCGCGTGTTCGGCAAGCTGCACCCGATACATCGCACGCCTGCGAGCGCCGCGATCATCACCGGCGTCGTGTCGACCGTCGTGATCATCATCTATGGCCTGTTCGCCGCCACCGCCGAAGACCTGTTCTGGTCGCTGTTCGCATTCAGCTCGATCGTGTTCCTGATGCCTTACATCCTGATGTTCGCCGCGTTCGCCAGGCTGCGGGTCACCGAGGCCTCGCATGCCCGGCCCTATCGCATGCCGGGCGGCAACATGGCGGCCAAGCTCGCCGCGACCGTGTGCATCCTGTTCATCCTGCAGGCGATCGTGCTGTTCGTCTGGGTGCCGGGCGAGCCGCTCGACACGTCGCAGGCGGTGCTGCTGGTGGTCGGGGTCATCGTCACCTGGATCGTCGGCGATGTGCTCATCTCCCGCGCGCAGCGCGCTGCCCCGCCCCGCGGCGGAGCGACCGGGTCGTGACGCGCGTCATCGAGTCCACGCCACGGCGCGACGGCTTTCGCATGCCCGGCGAGCACGAGCCGCATGCCGGCACCTGGATGCTCTGGCCCGAGCGACCGGACAACTGGCGCAACGGCGCCAAGCCCGCGCAGCACGCCTTCGTCGCCGTCGCCAGCGCGATCGCGCAGTTCGAACCGGTGACGATGGGCGTCAACCAGCGCCAGTTCGACAACGCGCGCGCCAGCCTGCCGTCGCAGGTGCGGGTCGTCGAAATATCGAACAACGACTCGTGGATGCGTGACTGCGGACCCACCTTCGTCGTGAACGGACAGGGCCAGGTGCGCGGCATCGACTGGCAGTTCAATGCCTGGGGCGGGCTCGCCGGCGGGCTGTACTTCCCCTGGGACCTCGACGACCTCGTGCCGGTGAAGATGCTCGAGATCGAGGGCATCGATCGGTACGACGCCCCGCTCGTCATGGAAGGCGGCTCCATCCACGTGGACGGAGACGGCACGCTGTTCACGACCGAGGAATGCCTGCTGAACCCCAATCGCAACCCGGGGCTCTCCAAGGCCGAGATCGAGCGCCTGCTCGGCGACTACCTGGACGTGGCGAAGGTCGTGTGGATCGACCGGGGCATCTTCAACGACGAGACGAGCGGCCACATCGACAACATCTGCGCGCCGGTCCGGCCGGGCGTCGTGGCGCTCGCGTGGACCGACGACAGGAGCGACCCGCAGTACGAGATCTCGCAGGATGCCTACCAGCGCCTGTCCGCGGCCACCGATGCGCGCGGCCGCAAGCTCGAAGTGGTGCGCATCCACATACCCGACCCGGTGCTGATTTCGCGCGAGGAGGCAGCGGGTGTCGACAGCGTGCGCGGAACCCTGCCGCGCAAGGCCGGCGATCGCCTCTCGGCCTCCTACGTCAACTACTACGTCTGCAATGGCGGCGTCGTCGTGCCGACCTTCGGCGACCCGCACGACCAGGCGGCGCTCGATCTGCTCGCCAGGCTGTACCCCGACCGGCGCGTGGTCGGAGTGCCCGCGCGAGAAATCCTGCTCGGCGGCGGCAACATCCACTGCATCACGCAGCAGCAGCCCGCCGCGCGCACGCGCGCCTGACGCGTGCGCATCGTCATCGCACTCGGCGGCAATGCGCTCCTGAAGCGCGGCGAACCGCTCGATGTCCCGACGCAACGGCGCAATGCGCAGCGCGCCGCGGCGTCGATTGCCACGGTCGCCGCGGGCAATGAGCTGGTCGTGACCCACGGCAATGGTCCGCAGGTCGGCCTGCTTGCGCTGCAGTCGGCCGCGGCCGGCGATGCTTCCTATCCGCTCGACGTCCTCGGCGCGCAGACCGAGGGCATGATCGGCTACGTGCTCGAGCAGGAGCTGATGAACGAGCTCGGCGAACGGCGCGCCGCCACACTGCTCACGCAGACCGAAGTCGATCCGGCCGATCGCGCGTTCGAGCGGCCGACCAAGTTCATCGGTCCGGTGTATGCGGCGACCGAAGCGCAGCGCCTCGCCGCGGAGCGCGGCTGGCGTATTGCGCCGGATGGCGGGCACTGGCGCCGCGTCGTGCCCTCGCCCGAACCGGTGGACATACTCGAACTGGGCGCCATCGAGCTGCTGCTCGGCGCCGGCTATGTCGTGATCTGCGCAGGCGGCGGCGGGATTCCCGTGGGGCGCTCGGCCGCGGGATCCTACGAGGGCATCGAGTGCGTGATCGACAAGGACCTGACGTCGGAGCTGCTCGCCGAGCGGTTGCACGCCGACTGCCTGCTGATGCTGACTGACGTGCCCGCGGTGTTCATCGACTGGGGCACGCCACAGGCACGCGAGCTGCGCGCCGCGACGCCCGGAGAACTGGCGCAATACACGTTCCCGGCAGGTTCCATGGGACCGAAGGTCGAGGCGGCGCGGCGCTTTGCGACGAGCGGGCCTGGCCGGCGTGCCTGCGTCGGTTCGCTCGACGATGTCGCCGGCATCCTCGCGGGGCGCGCGGGCACGACGATCCGCAGCTGAGACGGTGCCGCGCTAGAGCCCGTGCGGCGTAATGTACCCCAGCTGCCAGGCGAGCATCAGCAGCAGGAAAAGCGAGACCGACAACGCAATGCGCCAGGTCAGCGCACGCACCATCTTCTTCGGGTCGCGACCGGGCGATGACAGGTGGAACAGTGCGCTGCCGAGGCTTGCGACGATCGCGATCAGCACGACCACGACGAAGATCTGGATGAGCTCCATGTGGGGGCGATTATAGGGCCGCCGCAGGCGGCGCGCCCCTGTACTTCCCGACACCCAGACCCCACAATTCGCGGCCATTTCCCCCCGGGTAGCGCCATTTGAGGCTATCGATCCACATCGGCCGCCGGCGGGTGTTCACGCCCTCCTGGCCCATGACCGCACTGGCAGTGCTCAGCATCGCTGTGTTCGTGACTTGTGGTGCCTGGCAATGGAACCGCGGCGTCGCGAGGCAAGCCGTGTGGCAGGATTTCGCGACTGACGCTGCGCCGACCATCGACCCCGGCATGCAGGCACTCGAGGCCCTGCCGCGCTTCACGCGCGTGCGGCTCGAGGGGCGCTACGACGGCGAGCACCAGATCCTGCTCGACAACCGCACGCACGCAGGCCGGGCCGGCTACGAGGTACTGACGCCGTTCGAACTGCACGATGGCCGCCTGGTCCTCGTCAACCGCGGTTGGGTGCCGTTCACCGGCTATCGCGACCGCTTGCCGGATGTCGCACTGGCCGGCACCACGGGGTCCGTGACCGTGACTGGCCGCGTTGATACGCTGCCGGTGCAGGGCATGGCCGCCGGCCACGCGGCGCCGGATCCGGATGCATCGTGGCCCAAGCTTACGAGCTATCCTCGGCACGACGAACTCGTCGCGGTGCTTGGGCGGGCTGTGGAGACCCGCCAGGTCCTGCTCGATGCGGATGCGCCGGACGGCTACATTCGCCAATGGCAGGCACCCGGCATACCGCCGGAACGTCATTTTTCGTACGCGGCGCAATGGTGGCTGTTTGCCGCGACCGTCGCGGTGCTCTACGTGATCCTGAACCTGCACAAGACAGATCGATGAACAACGCCAATGCCCGCGGACTTCGTACGTTGATCGGCCTCGCCGCGCTGTTCTTCGTGCCGCTGTTCATCGCCTTCGCGCTCTACTACGGCGGCGGCTGGCGGCCCGCGCAGAGCACCAACCACGGCGTGCTGCTCGCCGATCCCGTGGCGCTCGAAGTGCCGTGGCCGGAATCGAAATGGACGCTGCTGCTCGTCGCGAGCGACGCCTGCAGCGACAGCTGCCGCGAGGCCCTGTACAAGACCCGCCAGACCCACCTGCTGCTGGCGAAGGATTTCGATCGCGTGCAGCGCGTGTTCATCGCGCCGGCGGATTGCTGCGAGACGGACTTCCTCGCAAGCGAACATCCGGGAATCATCACACTCGACCCGGCCGGCAGCGCCGGCAGTGCGCTGCTCGGCGCGCTGCCGGCCGGTACGCCGGACAACACGATCTACCTCATCGATCCGCTCGGCAACCTGATCATGACATTCGACTCGCATGACGATCCCAAGGGCCTGCTCACCGATCTGAAGAAACTGCTGGGGCTATCCCATGTCGGCTGAAGGACCTCGCTCGGTGACCGTCACCACACTCGCCCGCCGGCTCGCACTCGCGGCCATGCTGCTGTGCCTCATCGTCGTGGTCCTCGGCGCCTACGTGCGCCTCTCCGACGCGGGTCTCGGCTGCCCGGACTGGCCGGGCTGCTACGGACACATCACCCCGATCGGCGCCCTCGCCAACGACGCCGCCGTGCAGGAGCGCTTCCCCGGCGCGGAAGTCCACGCGGGCAAGGCGTGGCGCGAAATGATCCATCGCTATGCTGCGACGACGCTCGGGCTCATCATCGTGGTTCTCACGGCGATCGCGATCGCCACGCGCGCAAGAAGGCTCGTGCCGCTGCGGCTGTCGGTCGCGCTGCTCGCCGTCGTCGTGTTCCAGGGCATCCTCGGCATGCTCACGGTGACCTGGCTGCTGAAACCGCTGATCGTGACCGCACACCTGGTATTCGGCCTCACCACGCTCGCGATGCTGTCCTGGCTGTGGCTGTCGCTGCGACCCCGCCCGCAGAACCACGATGCGCCGCGCCTCGTGCGCCGCTGGGCGATCATCGCGATCGTCGCCCTTGCGCTGCAGATCGCGCTCGGCGGCTGGACCAGCAGCAACTATGCCGCGATGGCGTGCCCGGACTTTCCGACCTGCCAGGGCCGCTGGTGGCCTGGAATGGATTTTGGCGATGCGTTCGTGTTGTGGCACGGACTCGGCATCAACTACGAGGGTGGCGTGCTGGATCACCCGACCCGCGTCGCGATCCACTTCGTGCACCGCCTCGGCGCGATCGTCGCCTCCATCGCGCTGCTGATCGCCGCCGCCACGGCGCTCGCGCGCATCAGGACGCCGGGCACGGTGCGTGCCGCGGTATTCGTCATCGCCGCCCTGGCATTGCAGCTCCTGATCGGCATCTTCATGGTGTGGCGGGGCTTCCCGCTATGGCTCGCCACCGCGCACAACGCCGGAGCCGCGTTGTTGCTGCTGTCGGCGGTGCTGCTCAACCGGCGCGTACGCGCATGAGCTGGCGCGACTACTTCGAGCTGACCAAGCCCAGGGTCGTCTACCTGATCGTCTTCACGGCGATCGTCGGCACCCTGCTCGCGAGTCCCGGCTGGCCGCCGCTCGGGCCGCTCGTGTGGGGCAACCTCGGCATCGCCCTGGCCGCCGCCTGCGCCGCCGCGATCAACCACGTGCTCGACCAGAAGATCGACGAGAAAATGGCGCGCACGCGCAACCGGCCGATCCCGAAGGGCAAGATCAGCACCGCACGCGCGCTGCTGTTCGCGGCGGCGCTCGGCGTCCTGTCGATGCTGATCCTGTGGATCCTCGTCAATCCGCTGACTTCCGTGCTGACCTTCTTCTCGCTGATCGGCTACGCGGTGATCTACACCGCCTGGCTCAAGCGGGCGACCTCGCAGAACATCGTGATCGGCGGCGCGGCGGGCGCGGCTCCCCCGGTGCTCGGCTGGGCCGCAGTGACCAACTCGATCGACCCGGACGCGCTGCTGCTGTTCCTGATCATCTTCGTATGGACGCCCCCGCATTTCTGGGCCCTCGCGATCGCCCGCAAGGACGAGTACGCGCGCGCCGGCATTCCGATGCTGCCGGTCACGCATGGCGTGGCGTACACGCGCCTGCAGGTGCTGCTGTACACCGTGCTGCTGGTGCTCGTGACATTGATGCCCTTCGTCACCGGCATGAGCGGCCTGATCTATCTCGTCGCCGCACTGGTGCTGAACGGCATCTTCCTCTACTACGCGCTCGCGATGAAATTCACCGACCGGCAGGAGCTGCCGATGCGCGTATTCAAGTTCTCCGTGACCTGGCTCATGTGGATCTTCATCGCGCTGCTGGTGGACCACTACCTGCCGACGACCCAGCTGATCGCCGACTCGCTGCGCAGTTGACGCGGATCGGCCACACCGGCAAGGTGACCGGCACGAGGCGTGCGAGGCCGACCGGTGCATGACGAGCCGCGACAGTTCCTGGCGAAGTGGCCGCCGCTCGCGGTCGCGGCAGGATTTTTCCCTGTACACCTCGCCGCCGCCTGGCTAGGCAGCCATTTGATGATCGGCGCCCACAGCGCCGCGGTGATCTGGCCCGGAGCCGGTACCTACATCGCCGCCCTGATGCTCTTTCCGCGGCGTTACTGGCCATGGCTGTTCGCCTCGGGTCTGCTCGCCGAGGTCTGCGCGTTTGCGCTCGTCCATTCGGTATTCAATCCGCTCGCCGGTACCCTGGTCGGCCTGGTGAACATCGGCCAGGCGGTATTCGCGGCCTGGCTCATCGGGCGCCATATCGGCCCGCGGGTGGATTTTTCCCGCACCGGCCCGACCGCGCGCCTGACCTTCATACTCCTCGTCGCCACCTTCGTCGGCGGCGTGATCGGCGCCGCCGTAGCCACTGCGGCCGGCACAGCGGCGTACTGGAGCAACCAGCAGACCTGGTGGTTCAGCGGCTACGTCGGCGCGGTGATCATCGTGCCGCTGGCGGTGTCCTGGGCGGAGTCGGGCGTGCGCGCCGCGCCGGCCCAGCCGCCGCCGCGGGCCTGGTACGTGCTGCTGCAGTTCACGGTGCTGGCGCTGCTGCTGTGGTTCGTGTTCGGCATGGAGCACAGGTTCGAGACATTCGCGCTGGATTCGCCGTATGTCGTCTATGCCGCGCTGCTCTGGATCTCGGCGAACTGCGGGGCGCGGCGCATCACGCTGGCGCTCTTCCTGGTCGCGCTCGTATCGGCCACGTGCACGCTCGCCGGAAGGGGACCGTTCGCCGTGACGCCAGGCGAGCCGTTCGGTGCAACACTGAACCTGCAGGCATTCCTCGCGCTGGTCGTCGTGCCCCTGCTGGTGGTGCAGGCGTCGATCGCCGAGAAGCGCGATGCCCTGCAGCTCGTGCGCGCGAGCGACGAGCGCTATCGCGCCTTCGTCAGCCAGAGTTCGGAGGCGATCTTCCGGCTCGAGCTGTCGCAACCGATGCCGCTGCTGCTGTCCGCGAAGGAGCAGCGCCAGTGGCTCGACAAGTATGCCTGGATCGCCGAAGCCAACGACGCCTATCGCAAGGCGGAAGGCACGGGCGAGGTGACGGATCGCATCACGCGCCATCCGCCGTGGCTCAAGCACTGCCTCGCAACGGTGCCCGACGCGATCATCGCGGGCGGACGTGTCGAGAACCTCGAATGCGTGCTGCCGGGCCCTTATGGACTCGACCGCACACTGCTCGTGTCGCTCACGACCGAAATCGACCACGGCGCCTTGCGGCGCCTGTGGGGAGTGGCGCGCGACATCACGCACTATCGCGCCGCGCAGCGGCGCCTCGAGCAGCAGCAGCGCAAGTTGCGCGCGCTCGCCACCGAACTGACGCTCACCGAGGAGCGCGCGCGGCGCAAGATCGCCGCCGACCTCCACGATGGCCTTGCGCAGAGCCTGATCGGCCTGCAGATGCACGTCGCGGCGATCCGCGCCACTGTCGAACAGGGTCGGCCGCTGCCGGACCTCTCGGCGCTCGAACTGACGATCAGCGAATCCACCGCCCAGGTGCGCGCGCTGCTCTCGGACCTGATGCCGCCCGGGCTCTCCGACCAGGACATCGTCTCCGGCCTGCGCTGGCTCGCCGAGGAGTTCGCCAAGCGCCAGCGCGTGCAGGTCGAGTTCGAGGACGATGGCGCGCAAAAGCCCCTCGCCGAGTCGACCGCCGTGCTCATCTACCAGGCCGCGCGCCAGTTGCTGCAGAATGTGGCGCGGCACGCGCAGGCGACGGTCGTTGCGATCCGCACCCGGGTAGCCGACGGCCAGTTCGAACTCGGAATTTCCGATTCCGGTGTCGGATTCAACGTCTCGGACCTGACCTTCCTGCCTACAGAGCAGGGGGGCTTCGGTCTCTACAGCATCCGCGAGCGCCTGGCCATCATCGGTGGCACGCTCGAGATCGACTCCAGCCCGGGCCGCGGCACGCGCGTGCGCATCACCGCCCCGCTGGAGCCCGACGACCACGATCATCGCGTCATCGGGCGCACGGGCATGGGCGGGTAGGGACATGCTGATCGAACGGATCTGGACCGCGAACGACTACCGCAACTTCCATTACCTCGTCGCCTGCGCCGAAACCGGCGAGGCGCTCGCGATCGACCCGCTCGACTGGCGCAAGTGCGTCGCGGCGGCCCGCGCGCGCGGTTACGAGATCACGCAGATCCTGAACACGCACGAACACCGCGACCATACGGGTGGCAACGAGCCGCTGCGCGAGGCCACCGGCGCGCGCGTCCTGGCGCATGCCGGGGCGGCCGCTCGCATCGGCCATGTCGACGTCGGACTCACGCGCGGCGACGTGGTGCGCGTCGGGCGCACCGTGGAGCTCGAGTGCCTCGATACGCCAGGCCACACGCTCGCGCACCTGTGCCTCTACGGGCGTGGCGAGACGCCGGTGCTGTTCTGCGGCGACACGCTCTTCAATGCCGGCGCCGGCAACTGCCACCACGGCGGACACCCCGAGCTGCTCTACGAGACATTCGCGCAGCAGCTCGCCCGTCTGCCCGACGCCACGCGTATATACCCGGGCCATGAATATCTCGAGCGCAACCTGGCATTCACGCTGGATCGCGAGCCGGGTAACGAGATCGCCGCGACGATGCATCGCGACGCGCAGGTCCAGGACCCGGCGGCTGCGCCGATCACCACGCTCGGCGAGGAGAAGCGGATCAACACGTTCTTCCGGCTGCAGAACCCGCAGATCGTCGCCCGGCTGCGCGAAGCCTGCCCCGATCTGCCGGACCAGCCGAGCCCGCGGGACGTCTTCCTCAAGCTGCGCGAGTTGCGCAACCGCTGGTAACTGCGCTCAGGCGCGGCGTGGCGCCGGCCGCGCTGCAAGCAGTATGTGCCCGGGCTGCGACTGCACCCGATCGAGCCACGCGCGCACGTGCGCGAACGGGGCGAGGTCGTGGCCGCCCTCGTGGGCTACGTGCGTGTAGGCGTACAGCGCGACGTCGGCGATCGTGTAGCGATGGCCGACGAAGAAGCGCTGGCCACCGAGGTGGCGGTCCATCACGGCGAGTGCGGCGCGGCCGCGCTCCAGGCGCTCGGGCAATTCCGCCCGGCGCGGCGAATCTGCCGGCAGGTGCCTGACGATGAAGCGCGGCGTGGCCACGTACGGCTCGTGGCTGTACTGCTCGAAAAACATCCACTGCAGCACCTGCGCGCGCAGCAGGCGATCGTCGGGAACGAGCGGCGAGCCTTCGGCGAGATACCAGATGATCGCGTTCGATTCAGCGAGGAAGCTGCCGTCGTCGAGTTCGAGCAGCGGTATGCGCCCATTCGGGTTGCGGGCCAGGAACTCCGGCGTACGGGTGGCGCCCTGGAGGATGTCGCATTCGACCCAGTCGCAGGACTGGCCGAGCTGCGCCAGCACCAGCCGCACCTTGTAGCCGTTGCCCGAGTCGAGATAGTCGTAGAGCTTCATCGCCAAGGCCTCCTGCCGATAGCATAATGCGCCGATGGACTCCCCGTTCTACCGGCGCGGGTTCGCAGTCGCCGCCCTGCTGCTCGTCGGTTATCTGCTGTTCCGGGTTCTCGAGCCTTTCCTCGGCCCGATGGTCTGGGCGGCGTTCCTCGCCTTCATGCTCTACCCGCTGCACGAGCGCTGGACCAGGTGTTTCAAGGGGCGCGCGACCATGTCGGCCGCGCTGATCACGGTCCTGACACCCGTCGCCATCCTGATACCGCTCGCCGTGATCGGCGGGGTGTTCGCGGCGCAGGCTGCGGAGCTGGCCGGCCGTGCCCGGGGCTTCGTGCAGGGCCTCGGCGTGGGCGGCCTGACCCAGTTCGAGCAATATCCGGTCGTCGGACCGGTCCTGCTGTGGGTCGATGAGCACACCGGTTTCGGCGCCCAGGAGCTGCGCGACTGGCTGCTCTCGAGCGGCGAGTCGTTCCTCAAGTGGGGCGCGACAATCGGCGGCAACGTGGTCGTCGGTGCGCTCGGCACCGTGCTCGCTTTCGCGATCGCGATCGTGCTGCTCTATTTCTTCCTGTGCGACGGTGCCGCCTGGATCAGGCGCGGCGTGCGGCTCATCCCGATGCAGCCCGAGCGGCGCGACGGCCTGGTCGATCACCTCGCCCAGGTCACCCGCGCGGTCGTATTCGGCAGCGGCATCACGGCGTTGCTGCAGGGCGCCGCGGTAGGCGTCGGCTTCGCGATCGCGGGCCTGTCCTCCTTCGTGGTGTTCGGCGTGCTCGCGGCCCTGTTCGCCCTGCTGCCTTTCGGCGGCGCCGCGATCGTCTGGATCCCCGGCGTGCTCTATCTCGCGATGCAGGGCCGCTGGGGCATGGCGATCTTCCTGCTGATATGGGGCCTCGGCGTGTCCTCGGCCGACAACTTGGTACGCCCGCTGCTGGTGTCGAGCCGGGCGAGGATCTCCACGCTCACGGTGTTCATCGGCGTGCTCGGCGGAGCAGCCGCATTCGGCGCGATCGGCCTGATCGTCGGCCCCCTCGTGCTGACCCTCGCCGCCGCACTGCTCGACTACATGGATGAAAGGTCGGAGCCCCCGGCATAATAGGCGGCTCTATGGACCTCTCCCCGATTCTCTCGCCGCTGAACGACGCGCAGCGTGCAGCGGTCACCGCGCCTGTCGGGCCGGTACTCGTGCTCGCCGGTGCCGGTAGCGGCAAGACGCGTGTTCTCACCCATCGCATCGCCTGGCTGGTTCAGGCCGAAGGCGCCTCGCCCCACAGCATCCTGGCGGTGACCTTCACCAACAAGGCCGCGGGCGAGATGCGCGCGCGCATCGAGGCCCTGCTCGGCATTCCCGGCAGTTCGCTCTGGGTGGGCACTTTCCACGGCATCGCACACCGCCTGCTGCGCCTGCACTGGCGCGAAGCCGGCCTGCCGCAGGGCTTCCAGATCCTCGACGCCGAGGACCAGCTGCGCATGATCCGCAAGTTGCTGCGCGCGCAGGGGCTCGACGAGTCGCGCTGGGTGCCGCGCGAGGTCACCTGGTTCATCAATCACCAGAAGGACGAGGGCCTGCGCCCGAAGGCGCTCAAGGACGGCAACGACCCGACACGCGGCCAGCTGATCAAGCTGTACCGGGATTACGAGGAAGCCTGCGCGCGCGCCGGCGTCGTCGATTTCGCCGAGCTGCTGCTGCGCGCGTTCGAACTGCTGCGCGACAACGTCGAGGTGCTGCGGCACTACCGCACGCGCTTCCGCCACGTGCTGGTCGACGAGTTCCAGGACACGAACGCCATTCAGTATGCGTGGCTGAAGCTGCTGGTCGGCAGCGAGGGCGCGCCGTTCATCGTTGGCGACGACGACCAGTCCATATATCGCTGGCGCGGAGCGCGGGTCGAGAACCTGCAGCAGTTCCAGCGCGACTGGCCGCAGGCCATACTGCACCGGCTGGAGCAGAACTATCGTTCGACAGGCAACATCCTCAAGGCCGCGAACGAGCTGATCGCGCACAACAGCGGCCGGCTCGGCAAGAACCTGTGGACGAGCGGCGGCCACGGCGAGCCGATCCGGCTCTATGCCGCTTTCAATGAACGTGACGAGGCCGACTTCGTTACGCACCGCATCCGCGATTGGGTGCAGCGCGGCGGCGCACGGCGCGATATCGCGATCCTGTACCGCTCGAACGCGCAATCGCGCGTGTTCGAGGAAGCGTTCCTCTCGGCGCGCATTCCGTACAAGGTCTACGGCGGCCTGCGATTCTTCGAGCGCGCCGAGATCAAGGATGCGCTCGCCTACCTGCGCCTGCTCTCGAACCGCGACGACGACGCCTCGTTCGAGCGCGTCGTGAACCTGCCGGCGCGCGGCATCGGCGCGAAGACCGTCGATGAGCTGCGGGTCGCCGCGCGCGCGGCGGGCATCTCGCTGTGGCAGGCGGCGCGCCAGGCGATCGTCGACGGCACGCTCGCCGCACGGGCCACTGGCGCGCTCGGCGGCTTCGTGCAGCTGATCGAGCGGCTCTCTGCGGATGCCGCGAACCTGCCGCTGCACGAACAGGTCGACCTCGTGCTCGCAGCAAGCGGCCTCGTCGAACACCACCGCAAGGAAAAGGCCGATCGCGGCGAGGCGCGCGTCGAGAACCTCGAGGAGCTCGTCAGCGCCGCGCGCGGCTTCGAACCCGAGGGCGATCTGCCGCCGCTCGATGCCTTCCTCGCGCATGCCGCCCTCGAATCGGGCGAGGGCCAGGCCGAGGAATGGGAAGACTGCGTGCAGATGATGACCCTGCATACCGCGAAGGGCCTGGAATTCCCGGTGGTCTTCCTGTGCGGCATGGAGGATGGCCTGTTTCCGCACCAGCGCTCGCTCAACGACCTCGATGGCCTGGAGGAGGAGCGCCGCCTGTGCTACGTGGGCATGACCCGCGCGATGCAGCAGCTGTACGTCACCTATGCCGAGCAACGCCGCCTGCATGGCATGGACAGCTACGGCCAGGCCTCACGCTTCCTGGCGGAGATCCCCGAGGAACTCGTCGAGGAAGTGCGGCCGCGCATCCAGCTCGGTCGTCCTTATGCGCGCTCGGGTCACCCTGCGCCCACCCACGGGGATCGCGGCGGCGCGGCGTGGTCTCCCGGCCAGGCGGGACGGCGCGCGATCGCCGCGGAGCCGGTGGCGCCGGGCATGCGCCTCGGCGCACGCGTGCGCCACGGCAAGTTCGGCGAAGGCACGGTGCTCAATGTGGAGGGACAGGGCCCGCAGGCACGCGTACAGGTGAACTTCGAGCGCCAGGGCACGAAATGGCTCATGCTCGCGTACGCTAACCTCGAGGCCATGTGACAACATGAAAATCGTGATTCTCGGCGCGGGCCAGGTCGGTCGTACGGCCGCATACCACCTGTCGCGCGAGGAGGCGAACGACGTCACGGTCGTCGACACGAACGAACAGGTGCTGCGCGACCTGCAGGGCCGCCTCGACATCCGCACGGTCGCGGGCAGCGGCTCGTTCCCGTCGGTACTCGAGGCTGCGGGCGCCGCCAGGGCCGAAGTGCTGATCGCGCTCACGAACAGCGACGAGATCAACATGCTCGCGTGCGAGATTGCCTACACGCTGTATCGCACGCCGACCAAGATCGCCCGTATCCGCTCGTCCGAGTACGCCAGCACGCCCGCGCTGTTCAGCGCCGAGGCCCTGCGGGTCGACGTCTGGATCAGCCCCGAGCAGCTGGTCACCGAGTACATCGAGCGCCTGATCCGCTACCCGGGTGCACTGCAGGTGCTGACCTTCGCGGCGGGTCGGGTCCGGCTCGTCGGCGTGCGTGCCGAGACCGGCGCGCCACTCGTCGGCCAGCCGATCCGCATGCTGCGCGAGCACCTGCCGGACTTCGACTCGCATATCGTCGCCGTGTATCGCGACGGGCGCCGTATCGAGCCCGGGCCCGAAACGGTGATCGAGGCCGACGACGAAGTGTTCCTGTTCGCCACGCGCGAGCATATGCGCCGCGTCATGGATGAACTGCGCGTCGCGGGCGAGGCCGCCCGCCGCATCGTGATCGCCGGCGGCGGCAGCATCGGCTTGCGCCTCGCGCACGCGCTCGAAGACAGCCACCACGTCAAGGTGATCGAACGCAATGCCGATCGCGCGAGGTACGTCGCCGAACGGCTCGAGAGCGCCATCGTCCTGAACGGCGACGCCGCGGACGAGGAACTGCTGATCGAGGAGAACATCGACAACTCGCACGTGTTCGCCGCGGTCACCAACTCCGAGGAAGCCAACATCCTCTCGGCGATGCTGGCCAAGCGCCTCGGCGCAAGGAAGGTCATGGCGCTGATCAACAAGCCCTCCTACGCCGAGCTGATGGAGAGCGGCAGCATCGACGTCGCGATCTCGCCGCAGACGGTGACGATCGGCTCGCTGCTCGCCCATGTGCGGCGCGGCGACGTGGTGCGCGTGCATTCGCTGCGCCATGGCAGCGCCGAGGTGATGGAGGCCATCGCGCACGGCAGGGCGGGCAGCTCCCGCATCGTCGGTGTCGCGGTTGGCGACATCCCGCTGCCGGACAGCGCCACCATAGGGGCGATCACGCGCGGCAACGACGTCATCATGGCGAAGGACGATACGGTGGTGCAGGAAAACGACCACGTGATCATCTTTCTCGGCGACCGTCGCCACGTCGACCAGGTGGAGAAACTGTTCGTGTCCGGCACCAGCCCGTAACGCCGCGTGTTCGGCGTCCTGTACGTACTCGGCCTGATGCTCGCGCTGTTCGCGAGCACCTTCCTGCTGCCGATCGCCTGCTCGCTGCTGACCGGCGACGGCATGCTGGTCCACTTTGTCGTCGGCGCCACGGTCATCGTGCTGGTCGGCCTCGGCCTCGCGCTGGCGTTCCGCCGTCACAAGCGCGAATTGAAGGCGCGCGACGGCTTCCTTCTCGTGACCCTCGCCTGGGTGATGATGTCGGCGGCCGCCACGGTGCCGCTGCTGATGGCGTTGCCCGACCTGTCGGTCACCGACGCCTTCTTCGAGACGATGTCGGGGCTCACCACCACGGGTGCGACCGTGCTCACCCATATCGAATCGCTGCCGCCGTCGATCAACCTGTGGCGGCACGCGCTGCACTGGTACGGCGGCCTCGGCATCATCGTGCTGGCCGTCGCCGTCCTGCCGCTGCTCGGTGTCGGCGGCATGCAGGTCTACAAGGCCGAGAGCCCGGGCCCGGTCAAGGACGAGAAGCTGACCCCGCGCATCACCCAGACCGCCAAGGCGCTGTGGCTGGTCTATGCCACCGTCACGCTGGTCGGCGTGCTGGCGTTGCGACTCGCCGGGATGAACTGGCTCGATGCGATCTGCCACGCGTTCTCGGCGATGGCGCTGGGCGGCTTTTCGACCTACGACAGCGGCATCGGGCATTTCGATTCGGCGGCGGTAGAGATCGTGCTGATCGCGCTGATGCTGTTCGCCTGCGTGAACTTCTCGCGGCACTTCATGGTGGTGCAGCGGCGTTCACTCAAGCCTTACGCACGCGACGCGGAGGCCAAGGCCATCATGCTGGTGCTCGGTGTCAGCGTGGCCGCGATCACGGCACTGCTGTGGGCCTCGCAAACCTACGCCGGTTTCGGCGCCTCGCTGCGGCACGCCGCGTTCACCGTGGTGTCGATCGCGACGACGACCGGCTTCGTCACCGACAACTACGAGGCCTGGCCGGTGTTCGCGCCGGTATGGTTGCTGTTCCTCTCGTGCATCGTGTGCAGCACGGGCTCGACCGGCGGCGGTATCAAGATGTTCCGCACCCTGCTGCTGCAACGCCATGCGTTCCGCGAAATGAAGATGCTGCTGCACCCGCGCGCCATCGTGCCGATCCGCATCGGTGGCATCGTGATTCCCGATCGCGTGGTGTTCTCGGTGCTGGCGTTCATTTCCCTGTATTTTGCGACCGTAGTGGCACTCACCTTCGCGCTGCTGCTCTCGGGGCTCGACCTCGTCTCGGCCTTCACCGGGGTCGTGGCTTCGATCAACAATCTCGGCCCCGGCCTCGGCCAGGCCGGTCCCACGACCCAGTATCAGTCGTTCACCGACTTCCAGACCTGGATGTTCTCGCTCGCGATGCTGCTCGGCCGGCTCGAGATCTTCAGCGTGCTGGTGCTGTTCACGCCGGCGTTCTGGCGCAATTGAGCAGGCCGGTGCGCTGGCTGTAAGCTGTCGGCGGTTCGCGCCGGGAATCGTCGATCGACGGGGGTCCATTGAGCGCACCTGCGGAACTCACGCCATTCGAGCGCGCGTTGCGCCTGCTCACCCGCGTGCGCGCCGGCGAAGGCCGCTGCATCGCGCTGTTCGGCTCGCACGCGTTCCTGATTATGGCGTCGTACTACGTGCTGAAGGCGCTGCGCGAGTCATTCCTGCTCGCTGGCGCCGCAGCCGAGGTGCGCAGCTACGCGGTCGCGGCGAATGGCGTGGTGCTGATGCTGCTGGTACCTCTCTACAGCGCCGTGCGCCGCCGGATCGACGGCCGCCGTCTCGTTGGACTGGTCAGCGCCTTCTTCGCGGCGAACATCCTCGCCTTCGCTGTCGCCTATCCATTTCGCGCGAGCAAGTGGTTCGGCATCGTGTTCTTCATCTGGGTGAGTGTGTACGGATTGATGGTGGTCGCGCAGTTCTGGGCGCTCGCCGCCAGCTCGTTCAACACCAAGAGCGGACAGCGGCTCTTCCCGGCCATCATGCTGGGCGCCACCGTCGGTGCGCTGGCCGGCGCGCAGATCACCGATCTTGCGATCGTGCGCCTTGGCCCACTGCCGCTGCTGCTGCTCGGCGCGCTGCTGCTCGTTGCGAGCATCGGTGTGATCAGCCCGGAGGCGCGCGCCGTGCCCGAATCGTCCCGGCCCGTGCCGGTGACCGGGGCTGCAAAGACAGTGAGCTCGGTATTCGGCGGCTTCCAGGTCGTGTTCAGCAGCCGCTACCTGCTGCTCGTCGCGACTTTCGTCGTGCTGCTCAACTGCATCGGCTCGACCGGCGACTACCTGCTCGCGGCGCTGATCAAGGCACGCGCCGAAATGCTCGCCGGCGCGGACGCGTTGCTCACCGAGCGCGAAGCCATCATCGGTTCGCTGTACGCGCGCTTCCAGCTGTGGGTCACACTGGTCGGTGTGCTGGTGCAGGCGCTCGCCGTATCCCGCGTCTACCGTGCGATCGGCGTGCGCGGCGCAGTGCTGGTGTTGCCGGCGATCGCGCTGTTCGTCTACGGCGCGATCGCGTTCGTGCCTGTGTTCACGATGATCTACGTCGCCAAGATCCTCGAGAACTCGACCAACTATTCGCTGATGAACACGACGGAGCAGACGCTCTATCTGCCGACGGGCGCAGCGGCGAAGTTCGACGGCAAGACGACGATCGACACTTTCTTCTGGCGCTTCGGCGACATCCTGCAGGCGGGCGTGGTGTTTGCCGGTCTCAACTGGTTCGGCTTCGGCACGCGCAGCTTCGCGATGCTGAACGCCGCGCTCTGCGTGGTCTGGCTCGGCGTCGCCGCGCGGATCGGTCGCCACTACAGCGCGCTGTCGCGCGCCGAGACGCAGAACACCGCGCCGGTGCGCCAGCGCGAGCCCGAGGATCTGCTCGTGCATCCGGGCCGGGCTATCGACCACGTGCTGCCGGCGGAGACGTTCTTCGATCCCGATCCGGGCGATGTGCTCGCCTACGAGGCGCGGCTCGCGGGCGGTGGACCGCTGCCGCCGTGGCTCGAGTTCGACGGCGCGCTGGCACGCCTCACAGGCGTGCCGCCGGGCGATGTGCTGGTCGAGGAGTACATCGAGATCGTCGCGAGCGACATGGACGGCGCCACGGCGACCGCGATCATCAGGATGCGTCGGGTAACAGGCTGATCTCGCCCTTGTCGATCCGGCGCACGAGCCGTTGCCGACGGCGCTCGATCGAATTGATTTCCGCACTGGTGAGCCCGAGCTGCAACTGGTTGGCACGACGGCGCACGCCGCGCCGCGCATCGAGGTTGGCGCCGCGCTCGCGCGGCTGCCATCGCGAGTCGACCAGTTCGTACTGCGCGATCACGCCGAGCCGCGCGCGCAGTTCCTCAAGCGTGAGCGAGCGCAGTCGATCGGCGAGCGCGCGATCGACGGCGTCGACACGCAGGTTCCTCCAGAACACGCCGACATCGCTCTCGGCAGAATCGAACGCGACGCCGTTGTCGATTGCCCAGGCGCGCACGGTCTCGCCCTCACCAGTCAGCATCACGTTGCCGAGGTTCGAGTCCTTGTGCTCGATCAGGTAGGTGAGCACGTTCAGGCGGCTGATCGCGCGCGCGTAGGCGGGATCGGTCGCGAAGCGCGACCTGTCGATCTCGAGGCGATGGGACTTCGCGCCTTCGAGCCAGCACTGCACCATGAACAGTGCGGCATTGGTGCCGCGCCACGCCTCGACGCCCGCGGGGTCGATGGCGTAGAAGGCGGGGAAAGACTCCGAGCGCAGCGCGATCGGCGGCACGACGTCCTCACCCGGCGGGTAGAGGAGTCGCGAAATCTCGAGAGCCGCCAGTTCGTAGCGGGGCTCGTTGTTGAACGAGCTCGCGCCGGGACCCGCGCGCCTCACCTTGATCTTGAAGGCCGCCGGATCGGTCGCCGTATGGGCGATCGCCTTGCGGGTGATGTCGTTCGCGAACCGCACGGGCTCGACGTTCGCGATGACCAGATCCGGGGATGCGAGGGCGTCGAGGGCGCAGGACTCCCGGGCGGCTGCCGGCAAGGGCAGAAGGCCCAGGGCCCCGTAAAGCACCGCCGCGCCCACCGACCAGCTGCGTACACCGCATTCCATCGCGATACCCCGGCCCGCATTCTCCCGGCGGGCGTCGGCGAATCTTACACTTGGTCCCACACGGGAATCGCACTCGCCGCCAATCCTGGACTAACTGCTTGATCGGACGAGCCCGTCCATCCCGTGGCATCGTACTTGCTGCGCTTGTCCTCTCACCGGCGTCGGCAGGGATGCGGCCTGCCGGCACCTGAAACGGAACTTCAGGGGAGTCGCGACAATGTCCACCAACCGGGTGTCCAGGGCCCTGATCGCCGCCGTTGCCGTGGCCCTGCTGCCAATCGGGACCGCAGAGGCCCGACGGGTCCAGGTCGACTTCGGACCCGAGTCGTTTCCGCAGTCCGGCGCGGGCTGGCCTGGCCGGCCCGGGGTCGGGTTCGACAGCTCCTTCGACGACGGCGTCGACCTGACCTCGGCACCCGCCGACGGGTCGCTCCTCTTCACGACCGAGTACCGGGACAGCGACGATACGCTGCTCGGCGGCCCCTACAGTTCGCACGCCCTCAATATCGGCGGCACCAGCTACGACTCGCTGCGGATGTTCGAAGACGGCAGCTTCGCGCTCTTCGACTCCGCCACCGGCTACAGCGCCGCGGATCCGCTGTTCGGCGTGTTTGCGGCCGATCTCGCCTCGAATGCCTACGACCTTGGCGACGGCACTTTCTCGTCGAACGGCGATGGCAGCACCTCGTATACCTTCGGTTTCGGCATGGGTCTCAGTGACGCCGCACCTGACGCGGACGCCGCGGTGGCCGGCATACGTTTCTTCTGGACCAACATCGCGCTCGCGGACGATCCCGACACGACCTACGACTTCCAGGCGTACATCTACTTCCTCGGCAACGGCGACTTCGACGTCGACATGCGCTACGGCTCGAACGCCCTCGACTCGTCCTTCCCATCGCTGATCGGCAACCAGTTCATCACCGCCGGCGGCGCCGATCTGTTTCGCAGCACTGACGCGCTGGTCGAGGATGCCGATTACTTCTTCCGCTTCCGCGATGGCGTGCTCGTGGGAGGCACGACACCGCCGCCGCCTGCGCCCGTCCCGGAACCTGGCACCCTGGTGCTGATGCTCGCCGGACTTGCCGCCCTGCTCATGATCCGGCGGCGCACTGGCCAGCCCGCGGCTCGTTGATCGTGGCCGGCGCCCCGCCGACCCAGGGCGCGATTGTGGCCGCGGCGCGGTCTTCGGTAATGTGCGCGCGTTGGACACGTTCCGGATATTCCTGTCGTCGCCGGGGGATGTCGCCGAAGAGCGGCTGATCGCCCGGCGCGTCATCGACCGCCTGGGCAGCGAGTTCAACGGGCGCGTTCGGATCGAGCCGGTCTTCTGGGAACACGAACCGCTCGTCGCCTCCGCCTCCTTCCAGGACCAGTTGCCGCACCCGGCCGATGCGCACGCCGCCATCTGCGTGCTGTGGTCGCGCCTCGGCACGCGCCTGCCGGCATCGTTTCGCAAGCCGGACGGCAAGCACTACGAATCGGGAACCGAGTTCGAGTTCGAGGACGCGCTGTCGGGTTACCGTCGGCACGGACGGCCCGCGCTGCTCGTGTATCGAAAGACCGCTCCTCCGCTGCTCGATGCCGACGATGATGCGCAGTCGCTCGAGCGACTGCGGCAGAAGCAGGCCCTCGATGCCTTCGTGCGCCGGTGGTTCCACGACGAGACGGACGGCACGCTGCGCGCGGCGTTCCATCCGTTCGCCGACGTCGCGCAGTTCGAGGAACTGATCGATGTCCACCTGCGCAAGCTGATCGCGCGCACGTTCCCGGAGGCGGTCGGCGCCGCACGCACTGATGTCGCGACCTGGCGTCACGAATCACCGTTTCGCGGCCTCGAGGCCTTCGACTTCGAACACGCGCCGGTGTTCTTCGGCCGGACCGCGGCGATCGGCGAGATGATCGCGGCGCTGCGCCGGCAGGATGCCGCGGACCGGCCATTCCTGCTCGTGATCGGGGCAAGCGGCAGCGGCAAGTCGTCAGTCGTGCGCTCCGGCCTGCTGCCGGTACTCACGCAACCGGGTGTCATCGAGGGTATTGCCGAATGGCGGCGTGTCGAGTTGCGACCGCGGGACCGCAGGGACGACCTTTGCGCACTGCTCGAAGAGAGCCTGGGCGAAGCGGCCGCGGCCGCGCCACCGGACCGACGCACCGTGCTCGTGATCGACCAGTTCGAGGAAGTGTTCGCCGACGAGCGAATCGGCCACGCGGAGCGCGAGCGTTTTTTTGCGCGGCTCGCGCAGGTGACGGCGTCGCGCAAGGTCTGGACGATCGCGACATTGCGCAGCGATTTCTATCCGCGCTGCGTCGAGCACGGGACCCTCGTCGCGCTGAAGGCGGGCGACGGACAATATGACTTGCGTGCACCCACGCCGGCGGAGATCGGCCAGATCATCCGGCTGCCTGCCGCGGCGGCCGGCCTGCGCTTCGAGACGCGCGTCGATGGCGGCGAGGGTCTCGACGAAGTGCTGCGCGATGAAGCGGCACGCAGCCCGGAGGCCCTGCCGCTGCTGGAGTTCGCGCTCGAAGAGCTCTACCTGCGACGCGCGTCCGACGGCACGCTGACATTTGCCGCCTACCACGACATCGGGGGCGTCGAGGGCGCGCTCGCGCGGCGCGCCGAGGCGGTGTTCATGGCGCTGCCCGAGGCAACCCGCGAAAGCCTGTCATCGGTCCTGCGCAGGCTCATCAGCGCAACCACCACCGGTGCGGGCGCATTCAGCCGCCGCAGCGCCGCGCTCGATGAGTTCCCCGCCGGTCCGCAGTGGGACCTCGTGCATGCATTGATCGAGGCGCGCCTGTGCGTGTCCGAACTCGGCAACGACGCACGACCCGTGGTGTCGATCGCGCACGAGGCCCTGCTTCGCCATTGGCCGCGCGTGCGCGACTGGCTCGGCGAGAATCGCGACCTGTTGCGGGCCCGGGCACGCCTGGCGGCGAACGCGGAGCGCTGGGAGCAGGAAAGCCGCAGGGCCGATCTGTTGCTGGCGGCGGGCCGATCGCTCGAGGAGGCTGCGAGTGTCGCCGCTGCCGGCATGGAACTCACGCCCTCCGAAGTCGCGCTGATCGAGGCTTCGCAGGCGCGGGCACGCCGCGCACGGCTCGCCCGCAACAGCGCGGTTGCCGGCCTGGCCGTGCTCGCCACGGCAGCGACCACCGCCGCTCTCGTCGCCACCTCGCAACGGGAGCGGGCAGAGACCGAGGCGTCGACGACCGAGCAGACCATGGATTTCATGGTCTCCCTGTTCACGCTCGCTGACCCGACCGAGGCCCGCGCGAACGAGTTCACGGTGCGCGAGATGCTCGACCGCGGTGCCGCCGACGTGCAACGCCAGTTGCAGGATCGACCCGCCATCCGTTCGAGCCTGATGACCGCGATGGGCCGGGCGTACACGGGCCTCGGCCTGCCGGCCCCGGCGCAGGCACTGTTGCGCGATGCGCTGGTATTGCGCGAACGGTCCGCGGGCGCCGACACACGGGCCACGACCGAAACGCGGCGGGCGCTGGCCGCCGCAACGTACCTCGACGGCGCTTACGTCGAGGCCGAGAAGCAATACCGGATTGCCCTGGCCAGTGCACGGCAGCTTGCGCCCGAGGGCGACGCACTGGTATCGCGCATACTCGTTGGCCTCGGCGATACGCTGTCGCAGCTGGGATCGGATGCCGATGCCGAGACCGCCTATCGCGAGGCGCTCGCGATCGACACGCGGCTGCACGGTGCGAAGAGCCTGGAGGTCGCCGAGACGATGCAGGGACTCGCGATCACGCTCTATTACGAGGCGCGGTACGGCGAGGCGGAGCAGCTCACTCGCGACAGCCTCGCGATCAGGAGGAACTCGCTCGGTCGCGGACACTGGAAGGTCGCCGACAGTCTGAATCATCTCGGCGCGATCAGTTTCCAGACCGGGCAGTATGAGGAGGCGGTGACGGCGTGGCAGGAATGCCTGGCCATCTCCGACGAATGGGCGGGGAAAGACCACCCTGAGAGCGCGAGTGTGGCCAACAACATCGGCCGTGGCCTGCTGATCGAAGGCAGGCTCGATGAGGCCGAAGGCTATCTGGCCAGGGCGCTCGACACTCACCGGCGCACCAAGCCCCCCGACCACGACGACCTGATCCTGCCACTCAACAGCCTCGCGATGATCGACCTCGCGCGGCGCAGGTACGCAGGGGCGGAGGCGAGGCTCGACGAGGCACTGGGTATCGCCGAGAAGCGAAACCACTGGATGCGGGACCAGGTGCTGACCAACCTCGCCGATGTGTACGCAAAGACGGACCGCGCCCCGCAGGCCGGGGAACTGCTCTCCCGGGCAAGAACGCTGCTCGAACAACAGTACCCGCTTGCCGAGATGCCCGACGAGGCCTGGCGCTACGCGCTGCAGGACGCCGTGCTCGCCACCACCTACGCCGCGGAGAAGAAATATCCCGAAGCCCGCAGGCTGCTGACCGAAGCACTGCCGATCGTGCGCAAACGCTTTGGCGGCGAGCGATACTACACGCGTGATCTCGAGCAACGGCTTGCCCGCCTGCCCCGCTGACACAGGGAGAACCGCCCCGCAAATGGAACTGCCCGCAGCCATTCCCCTCGTCATCGGTGTCACCGGCCACCGCGATCTCGTCGACAGCGAGCTGCCGGCGATCCGCGAACGCGTGCACGAGTTCCTGCAGGGCCTGCGCGAGCGCTGGCCGCACACGCCGATCGTGGTCGCCTCGCAGCTTGCCGAGGGCGCCGACCTGCTGGTCGCCGAGGAGGCCCTCGCGCTCGGGCTCGAGCTCGTGTTCCTGCAGCCGCTGCCGCTCGAGGACTACCGCTCGCAGATGACCGACGATGCGGCGCGCGGGCGCTTCGACAAGTTGCGCGCCGCCTCGCGCGTACTCGATCTCGCATCCGGGGAAGCCAGCTACGACCGCGACACGCTGTACGCCAGTGCCGGCGACTTCCTCGCGCGCTACTGCTACATCCTGCTTGCGCTGTGGGACGGCAAGCCGGCGGCGAGCCCCGGCGGCACGGCGGCGGTGGTGGATTACCGGCTCGCGTCGCGCGGCGGCGTGCGGCCCGCGGTCGAGGACCTGCGCGATCTCGCGCTCGGCGAGGTAGACAATTCGCTCGTGTTCCACATCCTCGTGTCGCGCGCGCGACCTAACGGCAAGCCGACGAACGGCCACCATCCGCTCGCGGCAGGCTACGTCCACGAGTTCGCCGGCGGACGCTCCGCCCTGCACGATGCGATGCCAGACCTCAACCGGCACGTGCTCGATCGCACCGAGGAGTTCAACGCCGCCGCCGCCGCCGCCGGCGATCTGGCCGGACCTGGCAGCGTACCGTTCGTCGGCGCGCCGCCCGCGATCGCGCGCTGTGCGCGCCTGATCGCGGTCGCGGACGGACTTGCGACCCAGCATCGGCGGCGCCTGATGCGCATCACCGCGTGGACCTATGCGATCGGCGCGGTGATGGGTTGCGCGTTCGTGCTGTATTCGAAGATCCCGGCGATGTGGGGACTCATCTATCTGTTCTTCGGAGCCGCGCTCACGACCATCGCGCTCAGCCGTTTTGCCGAGGGTCGTGGCTGGCACCGCGACCATCTCGAGTATCGTGCGCTGTGCGAGGGGCTGCGCGTGCAGTTCTACCTGCGTATCGCCGGCGTGCGCGACGAGGGCAGGCTGCACACCGGCGACGAGAGTTTCCTGCGCCGCCAGGACACCGAACTCGACTGGATCCGCACCGCGATGCGCGCGGTCGACTTCGAGATGCACGATGCGGGGCGCACCGGCGTGAGCGGCGGCATCGAGCATGTGATCGAGCATTGGGTCGGTTCGCTCGACCTGACCAAGGACCGCGGTGGCGGCCAGCTCGCCTATTTCTGGCGCGCCGGCGAACGGCGCCGGCGCATGATCGCGCTCACCGAACGCATTGGCGCGGTCACGCTCGTGCTGGGCCTCACCGCGGCCGCGGTGCTGTGCTTCATCCCGGTGCTACACGTTCCCTACGTGAAAACGCCGCTCGTCGTCACGATGGGCCTGCTGCCGCTCGTGGCCGGTCTGCTCGAAGCCTGGCTGCAGAAGACCGCCGCCAAGGAACTGGCCCGCCAGTATGGCTACATGTACCGCCTGTTCGACGAGGCGCGCACGCACCTGCAGGGCGCAGCTGGGGACGAGCGGCGGCGCGCCGTGCTTTATTCACTCGCGCGGGCGGCCCTGTCCGAACACGCGACCTGGGTGCTGCTGAACCGCGATCGCAAACTGCGCCACCTGCCTTCACACTAGGAACCACGGCCATGCCCGGTACCGAAGAGAACATCAACAAGGCCCTGTTCTCGACGCCCGAGGACAGGTACGGCGACGACTACCGCTACCACTCGCTGCGCCAGTACCAGATGTACGTGGAGATGGCCGACCGTGTCAGCAACCGGCGCATGCTCGCCAACTCTTTCTTCGTCGGCATGAACACCGCGGTGGTCGGCGCGCTGGTGTTCGCGCTGCGGGCGGGCCTGATCACGACGCGCGCACTGGTGCTCGCGCCCGCATGCGCCGCGATCCTGATGTGCGCGGCGTGGTGGATGATGGTGCTGTCCTACCGGCAGCTGAACGCCGGCAAGTTCAGGGTGATCCTCGCGATGGAGAAGGGATTGCCGCTCGCACCCTATGCAGCCGAGTGGGTCGCGCTCGAAGCCGACCGCTCGCGCCGCGATTACCTGCAGATCACCCGGGTCGAGCTGCTGGTGCCGTGGCTGTTCGCCGGCATCCACGCCACGCTCACCGTGGCGATAATCGCGAAGGCGTTCTAGACCGCCGGCGGCGCTCAGCGCCCGGCGAGCAGCGCATCGCGTCGCGCGAGGATCGCCCTCTGCTGCGCGCGACCGAGCCACGGCGACAGGGACTCGGCCAGCTTCGCCGCGTCGAGCGTGGCGAGGCGGCGCGCGAGTTCGGCGCCGACCGGCGGCTGCGCGACGCGCCGGTCGAGCCCGCGCGCGCTGCTGAAGGCGGCGGCGAAATCGACCAGGCGCGCGAGGCCGTCTTCGCGCCCGAGCAGCACGTTCTCCGATCGGCGCCCGGCGAATCCTGCGAGCGCATCGAATGCGCGCATCAACCCGTACTGCGACTCGAGGCTGCACCAGCCCGGCAGCCGTATCCGGTCACGTTCGACGATCGCGGCGCTTGCCGCCTTCTCGATCCAGAACTGCAGCGCACCTGCCTCGCCGTCGATCCTGCGTTCGACGGTGACCGGCACCATGTCTATGCCGAGCAGGCGATCGAGTCGATAGGCCGCCACTTCATGCTGCCAGCGGCCCGCGGGCGGCGCAGTGATGAAGAGCGCCCGCAGGCGCAGGTCGCCCCGCCGCAATGTCAGCAGGCGCGCGCCCGCGCGCTCCGGCGGCGGTGCTTCGTTCGCGACGACATCGGCATGGTGCAGGAACTCCTCGAGCTGATCGTCGGTGAGGCCACCCGGGCGCTCGCCCACCCGCCGCGCCTCGCGTTCGGGCACGGCACGCTCGCCGGGGGCCCTGGCGTAGATCACGCCGCGCGCGTCGCCCTCGATCACGAGCGCGGAGGGCTGACCGCGGTACTCGGGCAGCATGCCGGTATCGATCATCGTGACGCGATCCGCCATCCGGGTGGTGATGCGCCTGGTGGTGGTGATCGTGTGGCCGATCACGACGCTCCCCGCTTCGAGCTGGGCGAGCACGCTCGACACCGTATCGGTCTCGAACGCGCTGTGGCACATCGCGCTGCCCCGATACCAGAGCGGCCCGGCGATGCCGAGCACGGGCGAAGCATCGGTTCGCTCGAGCGTCGCGACCAGCGCGGCGAGGCGTTCCCGATCGGCGCCCGCGCGAGCGGCCAGGCGCTCCTTCGCGAGCGCGACGCGCGCCGCGTCATCGGTGTCGGCATCGAGGAGGCCGGCGGCGATCAGCGCATGCCATGTGACGGCGTAGTCGACCAGATCCCGGTGCAGTGACGAAGTGTTGAGTTCCTCGAGGGATGTGCCGGCGAGGGTGGGCGGCAGGCCGCCGTGGGTGAACAGCACGCCGTTCACGCGCACCATCAGCGGGCGAGCCAGCAGCCACTGGCCGATGTCGCCGTCCGGGCTGAAGGCCTGCTGGCGCGCGCGCCAGCCGGGCGGCAGCCGGCTCGCCGCTGCCGCGCCTTCGCCCGCCGCGCCTTCGCCCGCCGCGGCCTCCTTCGAGGCGAACGCGGCATAGTCGGCCGCGACGAGGTAACGCAGATCGCCGATGAGGTTCATCTCCTCGTGATTGCCGAGGGTCACGAGCACGCGCCCACCCGCGGCCTGCGCCTCGGTTTCGAGGCGCCGCAGGAGCTCGATTACCGCAAGCGATTCGGGTCCGCGGTCGATCAGGTCGCCGGTGCTGACGAGGAAGCTCTCGCCACCCGCCCAGTTACCCGCGTCGTCGATGATGCCCGCGGCACGCAGGATCGAGGTGAATTCGGCCAGCGCACCGTGCACATCCCCCACGGCGACGATGCGCGCGACGCCTTCGCACGACCACGCGGTCTCGCAGCGCGCCGCGGTTGCCGCGGCCGGGGCGCACACGGCCGGCAGGCAGGCCCCGAGCCCCGCAAGCAACGCCGACAGCAGCCACGGCAAGCGCATTGGTCCTCTGGCTCCGGGCACCCGCCCCGGGCTCTCAGCTCCGTATGTACGCTTCGAGCTGCTCGATCGTCTCGCGCTGCTCGCCGATGAGCGTCTTGACGAGATCGCCGATCGACAGCACGCCGACCACGCGGCCATTGGCGATCACGGGCAGATGACGGATGCGCTTGTCGGTGACCACGCGCATGCACGAATCGACCGTGTCGTCGGGCGCCACGGTGACGGCGGGGGAGGTCATGATCTGCGAGACCGGCGTGTCGTGCGACGCCCGCCCCAGCAGCGCCACCTTGCGCGCGTAGTCGCGCTCGGAAATGACGCCGAGCACCTTGTCGCCCTGCATGACCAGCAATGCGCCGATGCCGTGCGTGGCCATGAGCCTGAGCGCTTCGAGCACCGTGGCGTCCGGTCCGATGGCATGCACCGCCGAGCCCTTCCTGTCGAGCACGTGACGTACCAGCATGGCGACCTCCTCTGCCGCTACAGCGTTGGGCTTACGGTGCGGCCTCGACGATCAATACCGCACCATCGACTCCCGTCACCCGGACCTTCGCGCCGATACCGAGCGGCGGCCCGGTGACTTTCCAGACTGTATCGCCGACGCGCACCTTGCCGAAGCCCTGCTGGATCGGCTCGACCAGCGTGAGCTCCCGGCCGACGTACTGCGCGCCGCGCTGATTCAGGTTCGGCTGGGCCGACGTTGCCGGATTGCGTCGCGCGTAGGCGCGATAGGCGAAAATCGCCCCCAGCCCGAGCGCACCGAACAGCACGAGCTGCAGCTGCCACGGCACGGGCAGGACCAGCACCAGCGCCCCGACGACCGCGGCCGCGACCGCGAACCAGATCGCGACCGCCCCGGGCATGAAAGTCTCGAGGGCGGCGAGCACCGCGGCGGCAATCCACCAGTGCCACCACTCGATCTGCATCAGGAATTCCTTCATCGCTACCCCCGCACGCGCGGCGCAGCGCCGTCGCCCTGCTTCGTCATCGCTTCCTTGGCGATCTCGGCGATGCCGCCGAGGCTGCCGAGCAGTGCGCTCGCCTCGAGCGGCAGGAACATCACCTTCTGGTTCGGCGAGGTCGCGAAATCCTTGAGCGCCTCGACATATTTCTGCGCGACGAAGTAGTTGATCGCCTGCACGTCGCCCTGCGCGATCGCCTGCGAGACCATCGCGGTCGCGCGCGCCTCGGCCTGCGCGAGCCGCTCGCGGGCCTCGGCCTCGCGGAACGCCGCTTCCTTGCTGCCCTCGGCGGCGAGCACCACCGACTGCTTCTCGCCTTCGGCCTTCAGGATCGCGGCCTGGCGGAAGCCCTCGGCGTCGAGGATGTTGGCGCGCTTGTCGCGCTCGGCCTTCATCTGGCGGGCCATCGATTCGACGAGGTCGGCCGGCGGCTGTATGTCCTTGATCTCGATGCGGGTCACCTTGATGCCCCACGGGGTCGTCGCGTCGTCGACCACCTTCAGCAAGCGGTGGTTGATCTCGTCCCGCTTCGACAGCGTCTCGTCGAGGTCCATCGAACCGACGACCGTGCGGATATTGGTCATCGTGAGGTTGATGATCGCGAGGCGCAGGTTGTCGACCTCGTAGGCGGCCTTGGGCGCATCGAGCACCTGGAAGAACACCACGGCATCGATGCTGACCATCGCGTTGTCCTTGGTGATGACCTCCTGGCGCGGCACGTCGAGCACCTGCTCCATCATGTTGATCTTGCGGCCGATGGCCTCGACGAACGGCACGATGAAGTGGAACCCCGGTTCCATCGACTTCTTGAACTTGCCGAAGCGCTCGAGCGTGTACTCGTAACCCTGAGGCACGGTCAGCCAGGCCTTCGAGGCGACGATGATGATCGCGACGAGAATGATGATGGGCAGAAAGCCGATATCGAGCATTGCCGAGTCCCCTTGCGTGTCGCGAATCGGCGGCAGTGTGCCGCGGGCACCATTCTAGCCATGTGCCGCCCGTGATGCAGTTCAAGGTTCCGGCCGCCGGAAACCCGCACCATGCGCGGTGTGCTGCACCCCGATCCGCGCCGAGTCGAGGTCCCGCCCGACCACTTCGATGTGGCGTCGGATGATGTCCTTTTTTCGGCGCTCCTCGACGGGACGCTGGCGGTGTGCCTGTACGACGCGGTCGAGGAGCACGGGGCACTCCTGCACCTGCGCTTCATCGCCCGCGGCGCGAACCAGGGCGACGTCACCGACCGCACCCTCGCCTCGGACCTGCTGCTGCTCGACCGTTGCGTCGAGGGCTTCCGGGACGCCATGGAGCGGGGCGTCGACGTGCAGGGCAAGATTGCCGCCAGCGTCGAATCGGGCGAGCCGGCGCGCCAGGCCGCCGCCGCGGTGCTCGCGCTGATCGGCGAGTATCTGATCGACGCGGGCGTGCGGATCGTGTCGCACGAGGTCGAGTACGGCGTGGCGCGCAGGCTGCGCTTTCGGCCCAGCATGGGACAGCTGCGGCTAGATCCGGCCTGAGAGTTGCGCCACGGCGCGATTGCCGCACAATCGGCGCATGCGCAAGCTCCTCTGGCTGCTCGCCGCGAGCCTCATCGCGGCACCCGGCACCTCGCTCGCGACCGATGCCCGCCTGCAGGCCCTGTTCGATGCAGCGTGGGAAGCGGACCTGCGCGACAACCCCACCGCCGCCGACTACCTCGGCGATCACCGCTACTCGGACCAATGGCCGGATCTGTCGGCCGCCGCGCTCGAAGCACGCTATGCGCGCTACGCCGCAGTGATGGCCGAACTCAAGGCCATTCCACGCGACGGCCTGTCGGGCGCCGACCGGCTGAACTACGACCTGTTTGCGCAGGAATACGAGCGGCGGCTCGCGGCGCAGCCCTTCAAGCCGTGGCTCTACGAGGCGATCCGGCCGCGCGACGGCGTGCAGAGCGCGAGCGAACTCGCCGAGCTGCTGCCGTTTGCAACCGTGGCCGACTACGAGGCCTGGATCGTGCGGCTCACGAAATTCGGCACCTATATCGACCAGCACATCGCGATGCTCGCGACCGCGATCCGCGAGGGGCGCACCCAGCCCCGTTCAATCATGCAGCGGATCCCGGCGCAGCTCGCGAACCAGATCCCGGCGAACGCCGAGGACAGTCCGTTCTTCGCACCCTTCACGCGCATGCCCGAGGACATCGGCGAGGAGGACCGCGCCCGCCTGATCGGCGCCGGCGGACGCGCGATCGTCGAGGTGGTGATCCCGGCGTTCAAGCGTCTCGACGCCTTCTTCCGCGACGAGTACCTGCCGGCCGCGCGCAGCTCGGACGGCATCTGGGATACCCCGGACGGGCTCGCGTTCTACGCCAACCGCACCGCCTTCCATACCACCACCGACCTCACGCCCGACGACATCCACGAGATCGGGCTGCGCGAGGTGGCTCGGATCCGTGCCGAGATGGACGAAGTGATCGCGCGAGTGCGGTTCCAGGGCACGTTCGAGAAGTTCCTCGCCTTCCTGCGCACCGATCCGCAGTTCTATTACGGGAGCGGCGAGGAACTGTTCACCGCCTACGCGGCCATGGCGAAGCGCATCGACCCCGAACTCGTGAAGCTGTTCGGCAAGCTGCCGCGCACGCCCTACGGCGTGCGCGAGATCCCGATGACCAGCGCCCCGGACACGACCACCGCCTACTACCAGGGCCCGGCGATCGACGGCTCGCGCGCCGGCTACTACTACGTGAACCTCTACCGCCCCGAAGTGCGGCCGAAGTACGAGATCCCGGTACTGACGGTGCACGAGGCGGTGCCGGGCCACCACCTGCAGATCGCTCTCGCGATGGAGGACCGGACGCTGCCGCTGTTCCGGCGCAATGCCGACTTCACCGCTTATGTCGAGGGCTGGGCGCTCTACAGCGAGCGGCTCGGCGAGCAGATGGGGCTCTACGACGACCCGTACGACAAGTTCGGCCAGCTCACCTACGACATGTGGCGTGCCGTGCGCCTCGTCGTCGACACCGGGATCCATGCCAGGCAATGGACGCGCCAGCAGGCGATCGACTACTTCAAGGCGAACGCCGCGAAGACCGAGGCGGACATCGTCAACGAGGTTGACCGCTATATCGCCTGGCCCGGACAGGCGCTCGCCTACAAGATCGGCCAGCTGCGCATCCTCGACCTGCGGCGCGAGGCACAAGCGGCGCTCGGCGGGCGGTTCGACATTCGCGCCTTCCACGACACCGTGCTCGCGAGCGGCCCTGTTCCAATGGACGTGCTTACCGAGCAGGTCCATGCCTGGATAAATTCACAGAAGCAACAATAACTGCGGCTGGAGTCTTTCTTGGCTGAGCACAAGGCGACGATCGACTGGGCGCGCGAGGGCGCCACATTCACCGACAACCGCTACAGCCGCGCCCATCGCTGGCGCTTCGACGGCGGCGTGGAGGTGCCCGGCTCCGCATCCCCGCACGTGGTGCCGCTGCCGCATTCGGTCGAGGCCGCGGTCGACCCGGAAGAGGCGTTCATCGCGAGTCTCTCGAGCTGCCACATGCTGTGGTTCCTTTCGATCGCCGCGGAGCGCGGCTTCGTGGTCGACCGCTATGTCGACGAGGCCGCCGGCCGGCTGGGCCGGGATGCGGCCGGGCGCATGGCGATGACACGGGTCATCCTGCACCCGGCGGTGCAGTTCAGCGGAGGGAAGCTCCCCACGGATGACGAGATCGCGGGCATGCACGACGAGGCGCACGACAAGTGCTTCATCGCCAACTCGGTGAAGACGGAGGTGCGCTGCGAACCGCGCCCCTGGGTGCCAAGTTCCCCCTGATGCGGTTGCGCTGACCAAGGTCTTCCTGTGGCAGGGTGCGCTGGCGTGGCTCATCTCGGCACCGGTGCAGCTCGCCCGGTTCAAGGCGCAGCCCGGCAACCGCGGGCGCATCCTCGACACGGGGCGGGTCAGGGCGCCGCGAGCGCCAGGTCCTTGCTGTAGACGACGTTCATGACGTTGTCGTACCAGCCCTCGACGCGCGGGCTGACGAGGTGCTTGTTCACGTAGAAATAGAGCGGCAGCAGCGGCGTGTCGGCGAGCATCATGCGCTCGGCCGTCTCGAGGAGATTCCGGCGCTCCGTCGCATCGGACGCGCCCGCGGCTCGCGCGAGCAGCGCGTCGTAGGCGGGATTGGCGTAGCGCGGCAGGTTGATGCCGAAATCGCTCTTCAGGTACTGCAGGAAGGTGTAGGCATCGTTGTAATCGCCGCTCCAGCTCAGCCGGAACATCTCGACGTTGCGCGCATCGACATCCGCCATCAGCGAGCGGAATTCGACCGCGGTCAGCTGCGCCTCGACGCCGAGCGCTTCCTTCCACATCGACGCGACCGCCACCGCCAGCCGGCTGTGCACCTCGCCGCTGTTGTAGCGCAGCTCGAACCGCAGCGGCCTCGCGGCGGAGTAGCCGGCCGCGGCATACAGGCGCCGCGCCTCCTCGATGCGCTCCGCCATCGGGAGCCCCGCGTAACCGAAGGTCTGCGAGGTGTACTGGTGCACGCCGGGGGGGACCCATCCGTACGCCGGCAGCTCGCCGACGCGCAGCACCGACTCGGCGAGGCGCTCCCGGTCGATCACGAGTGACAGCGCGCGGCGCAGTCCGGGTGCGCCGCGGAAGGGTGGCCGGTCGAGCGCGAAGCCGTAGTAGTAGGTGCTGAGCTGCGGGCCGATGTGCAGCTCCGCCGCATGGTCCTTGCGGATCACGTCGAACTGGCCACGTGGCACCACGGCGGTCGTGTGCAGGTCACCCGCGCGGTAGCGCGTGAACTCGGCGCTCTCGTCGGCAATCTGCAGGTACTTCACGCCCTCGAGGCGAGTCGCGGCGTCGTTCCAGTACGCGCGGTTGCGCACCACGCTGATGTGCGAACCCGGCACCCATTCGGTGAGCCGGAAGGCGCCGTTCGACACCATGACGCCCGGCCTCGTGAAGCGCGCGCCTTCCTTTTCGAGTGTCGGGCGGTGCACCGGGCAGGTCGACGGAAACGACAGCAGGCCCGGCAGGTAGGGCGCCGGCGAGGCGAGCCTCACGACGACGGTGTGCGGGTCCGGCGCACTGACCCCGAGCGCCTCCGGGGCGGCGCGGCCGGCGACGATCTCCGCCGCGTTGTCGATCACATCGACCAGCTGGGCGTATTGCGAGGCGGTCGCCGGGTCGACGAGGCGCCGCAGCGCGAAGACGAAATCCTCGCCTGTGACACTATCTCCATTGGACCAGCGCGCATTGTCTCTCAGGCGGAACGTATAGGTCAGCCCGTCATCACTCGCGGCCCAGGTCTCGGCAACGCCCGGCACCGTTTCGGCATCCCTGCCGAGCGAGGTCAGGCATTCGTACAGGTCGCGCAGCACGGTGAGGGCCTCGACCGAGCGCGCCTTCTGCGGATCGAGCGAGTCGGGCTCCGGGCCGTTGCCGCGCAGGAGGATGTTCGAGGTCTCGGGCGGCGGTGGCGCGCAGCCACCGAGCGCGGCGAGCGCGAACGCGCCCAGGACGAGCGCGAGACTACGCCGCACGCCCGCGGCGCTTCAGGTGGATCATCAGGATCGAGATCGCAGCCGGCGTGATCCCCGGCACGCGGGCGGCCTGGCCGAGCGTGGCCGGGCGCACTTCCGCGAGGCGCTGGCGCGCCTCGTTCGAGAGCCCGCCGATCGCGAGGTAGTCGAGGTCGGCCGGCAGGGCCGCGGTCTCATGCGCGCGCTGGCGCTCGACCTCCGCATGCTGGCGCTCGATGTAGCCGGCGTACTTGGCGCGCACCGTGACCTGCAGGGCGACCTCGCGCGCGATGCGCTCGTCGTCGTATGCGTCCGCAGCGGGCAATCCGATCTGCGCGAGCAGGCCCTCGTAGCTCACTTCGGGACGGCGCAGCAGCTCCATCGCGCTCACCGCGCGCACCCGCGTGCGCTCGAGTCGCGCGACCTCGGCATCGGTCGCGCGGCGCTTGGCCTCGAAGAAGGCCCAGCGTTCGTCGTCCACCAGACCCAGCTCGCGTGCCACCGGCGTGAGCCGCAGGTCCGCGTTGTCTTCGCGCAGCAGCAGGCGGTGCTCGGCGCGACTCGTGAACATGCGATAGGGCTCGGTCACCCCGCGCGTGACGAGGTCGTCGATCAGCACGCCCAGGTAGGCCTCCGCGCGCTGCGGCACCCACGGCGCCTCCTCGCGCGCGGCGCGCGCGGCGTTGATGCCCGCCACGATCCCCTGCGCCGCGGCCTCCTCGTAGCCGGTCGTGCCGTTGATCTGGCCGGCGAAATAAAGCCCCGCAAGTGCCTTTGTCGCGAGGCTCGGGGCGAGGTCGCGCGGATCGAAGTAGTCGTACTCGATCGCGTAGCCGGGCCGGGTCAGGTGCGCGCGCTCGAGGCCCTTGATCGTATGCACGAACCGCAGCTGCACGTCGTAGGGCAGGCTGGTCGAGATGCCGTTCGGATACACCTCGTGCGTGTCGAGCCCCTCGGGTTCGAGAAACACCTGGTGCGAGGCCTTGTCGGCGAAGCGCACGACCTTGTCCTCGATCGACGGGCAGTAGCGCGGGCCTACTCCCTCGATCACGCCCGTGAACATCGGCGAGCGATCGGTCGCGGCCCGGATGATGTCGTGCGTCTGCGTGTTGGTCGCGGTGATGTGGCAGGGGCGCTGCGCAGGATGCTCGCTCGCGCGGCCGAGGAACGAAAACACCGGTGCCGGTGCGTCGCTCCACTGTTCGGTGAGGCGCGTGAAATCGATCGTGCGCCCGTCGATGCGCGGCGGCGTGCCGGTCTTCAGCCGTCCGACCCGCAGCGGCAGCTCGCGCAGCCGCGCGGCGAGGCGATTCGAGGGCGGATCGCCCGCGCGGCCGCCCTGGTAGTTGTCGAGGCCCACGTGAATGCGGCCCCCGAGGAACGTGCCGACCGTGAGCACGACGGCGCGCGCGCGCAATACGATGCCGGTGACGGTCACGACGCCGCACACGCGCTCGCCCTCGACGACGAGGTCGGCCGCTTCCTGCTGAAACAGGCTGAGGTTCGGCTGGTTCTCGAGCAGCGCGCGGATCTCGCGCCGGTACAGCACGCGATCGGCCTGGGCTCGCGTTGCGCGCACCGCGGGACCCTTGCTCGCATTCAGCGTGCGGAACTGAAGACCGGCGCGATCGATCGCGCGCGCCATCGCACCGCCGAGCGCATCGATCTCGCGCACGAGGTGGCCCTTGCCGATGCCGCCGATCGCCGGGTTGCAGCTCATCGCGCCCAGCGTCTCGAGGCTCTGCGTGAGCAGCAGCGTGCGCCGGCCCATGCGGGCCGCCGCGAGCGCGGCCTCGGTGCCGGCATGACCGCCGCCGATCACTATGACGTCGAAGAAATCCATTTACTTCAATGGCTTGATGGCAAACGCCTATTGTACGGCATATTGCCCGCATGCTGACCGCGCTCGCCTTGGCCGTGGCATGGGCCCCTTGCCAGCTGACCCACCCCGCCGGGGTGGCCACGGTCGCCGCCGAATGCACGACGCTGCAGGTGCCGGAGAGGGCCGCCGACCCCGATGGCCGCCGGATCGGCCTGTTCGTCGCCCGGGTCCCGGCCGTCAACGCCCGCAAGACGCCGGACCCGCTGTTCGTCCTCGCGGGCGGACCGGGAGCGGCGGCGAGCGAGTTCTACGCGGGCGTCGCGCCGGCCTTTGCGCGGGTCAATCGCGATCGCGACATCGTGCTCATCGACCAGCGCGGCACCGGACGCTCGAACGCGCTGCACTGCGATTTCGACGACGAGGCCCTGCTCGGCGCCGACGACGCACGGTTCCTGGCGCAGACGCGTCGCTGTCTCGAGGAGGTCTCGACGCGCGCCGACGTGCGCGAGTACACGACCAGCGCCGCGGTTCGGGATCTCGAGTTCGCGCGCCGCGCGCTCGGCTACGAACGCATCAATCTCTATGCCGTGTCCTACGGCACGAGGGTCGCGCAGCACTACCTGCGTCACCACGGGGCGCGGGTGCGCACGGTGACGCTCGACGGGACCGTGCCCGCCGAGCGCATCCTCGGCCCCGATATCGCGGTCGACGCGGAAGCGGCCCTCGCACAGGTGCTGGCACGCTGCGCGAACGACGCTGCGTGCCGCGGCGCCTTCGGCGATCCGGTGGTGCACTATCGGGCGCTGCGCTCGCGGCTCGAAGAGCAGCCGGCGGGAATGCTGCTTCCTGCGCCGCGCACCGGCGAGCGGGTCGCGGTCGAATTCGGCCCGGCCCATCTCGCGACGGTGTTGCGCCTGTCCACCTACGGCGCCGAACAGGCGGCGCTCCTGCCGCTCGCGCTGTACGAGGCACACATGCACCGCAACTTCGTGCCGCTCGCGAGCCAGTTCCTGTTGATGAGCGATTCGCTCAGCGGACAGATGGCCTACGGCATGCACCACAGCGTCGTCTGCACCGAGGACGCGCCGTGGTTCCCGGATACACGCGCCGATCGCGTGGTGCTCGCCGCGACGTTCATCGGTACGCGCCAGCTCGACGGCCTCGCGGCGCTGTGCGAGATATGGCCACGTGGCGTCATCGACGATGACCTGCATGCGCCGCTCGCGAGCGAGGTCCCGGCACTGCTGCTGTCCGGCAGCGCGGATCCGGTGACCCCGCCCGCGGGTGCCGCGCACGCGGCGGCCGGATTCAGGCATTCGCGGCACGTGATCGTCGAGGGATTCGGGCACGGGCAGATCGGCGCACCCTGCGTCGATCGGCTGCTCGCCGCGTTCGTCACGAGCGGCACGGCCGAAGGGCTCGACGCCGCCTGCGTCGAGCGCCTGCGTCCGATGCCGTTCTTCACCACGCTCGCAGGCCCCGCGCCGTGATCGGCGCCGCATGATGTCGGCGCAGGGACTCGCCAAGGCCTTTGGCGGCGTACAGGCCGTGCGCGGCGTGACCCTGCGCGCGGAGGACGGCGCGATCACCGGCCTGCTCGGGCCGAACGGGGCGGGCAAGTCGACCACGCTGCGCATGCTGTGCACGGTGTTGCGCCCGGACGCGGGCGAGGCGTGGATCGACGCGGCGCACACGGTGCGCGACGCGCTCGACGCGCGCCGCCAGCTCGGCATGCTGACGCACGATTCGGGCCTTTACCCGCACCTGACGGCCCGCGAGAACATCCTGTACTTTGCCGAACTGCACGGCATGGCGCGCGCGGCACGCGAGCGGCGTGCCGATGAGCTGATCGAGTGGCTCGAGATGGGCGCCTTTGCCGGGCGGCGCGCCAAGGGCTACTCGCAGGGCCAGCGCATCAAGACGGCGCTCGCCCGCGCGCTGGTGCACAGCCCGCGCAACGTGCTGCTCGATGAGCCCACCAACGGCCTCGACGTGATGGCCGTACGCAACCTGCGGGTGCTGCTTGCGCGGCTGCGGGATGCCGGGCACTGCGTGCTGTTCTCGAGCCACGTGATGCAGGAGGTCTCGGGCCTGTGCGACGTGGTGTTCGTGCTGGCGCGCGGCGAGGTGGTCGCACACGGTACGCCGGACGCGCTGCGCGCAGCCACCGGCTGCGCCTCGCTCGAGGATGCGTTCGTGAAGCTGATCGGTACCGACGAGGGCCTCGGCTGATGGGCGCGGTCGGCATCGTATGGCGCAAGGAAGTACGCGAGAACCTGCGCGACCGGCGCACGCTCGTCTCGGCCCTGCTGTTCGGACCGCTGTTCGGCCCGCTGATCCTCGCGGCCGCGCTGCAGTTCCTCGTCCAGCGCACCGCCGACGAGGCCGACCAGCGTCTCGAGATCGCCGTGCGGCACGTCGAGCGCGCGCCGAACCTCGTCGCGTGGCTCGAGGCGCGCAATGTCATCGTGACGCCGGTCGAGCTCGATGACGAGGCGACGCGCCGCGCCGTACGCGAGCGCAGCCATCCGCTCGTGCTGTCGATCCCGGCGGATTTCGCCGAGCGGCTCGCTGCCGCGCGCCCCGCGTCGCTGCAGCTCTACAGTGATGCGGCGGGCGGCCGCGCGGACCGCAACGCTGCGCGCACCCGGATGCTGATCGCCCAGTACGGGGCGAGCATCGGGCGGCTGCGGCTGCTCGCGCGCGGTGTCGATCCGTTGCTGACGGCACCGCTCGCGGTACAGGACATCGACGTGTCGACGCCGCAGAGCCGCTCGGTCACGGTGCTCGGCATGCTGAGCTATCTGCTGCTGCTCGCGATGATCCTCGGCGGTCTGTACCTCGCGATCGACGCGACCGCCGGGGAGCGCGAGCGCCACTCGCTCGAGCCGCTGCTCACGACACCGGTGCCGCGCGCGCGGCTGATCTACGGGAAAATCCTCGCGGCGACCACCTTCATGATCGTCTCGCTGACGCTCACCGCGATCGCCTGCGCCCTGGCGCTGCGGTTCGTCGCGCTCGAGAATTTCGGCATGTCCGCGCATCTCGATGCGTCGGTGGTCCTGAAGATCATCCTCGTGACCGCGCCGCTCGCGCCGGCAGCGGCGGGGCTCATGACCGTGGTCGCATCGTTCACGCGCAGCTATCGCGAGGCGCAGACCTGGCTCGGCGTGGTGATGCTGGTGCCCACGTTGCCGATCGCATTCGTCGGCCTCGCCGAACTGCAGCCGAGCCTCGCCCTGTCGGCCGTGCCCTCGCTCGGGCAGCACTTCCTGATCACCTCGCTGCTGCGCGGCGCGGCGCTCGAGCCGGCCCACGTGCTCGTGTCCGTGCTGGCGAGCCTCGCGCTCGGCGCGGTGCTCGCGTGGATCGCCGGCCGACTCTATCGCCGCGAATCCCTGCTCGGCTGAGGCCCGAACCGCTATCCTTCGTCCATGAAGCTCGATCTGATCCAGACCGTTGCCTTCGCCGGCGTTGCCCTCTTCCTCGGCTACGGACTGCGGCGGCTGTTCCCGCTGCTCGCGCGCCTGAACATGCCCGCCCCGGTGCTCGGCGGCCTGATCGTCTCGGTGGCGATCCTGATCGTGCGCGGGCAGGACCTGCCGGTACCGGAGTTCGACGCGACGCTGCAACGCCCGCTGATGGTCGCGTTCTTCACTTCGATCGGTTTTGCGGCGAGTCTGAAGCTGCTGCGCATCGGCGGCCCGCAGGTGGCGGTGTTCCTCGCGATCGGCACCGTGTTCGCGGTGCTGCAGAACCTGCTCGGCGCCGGTGTCGCGGTGCTGTTCGACCGCCCACCGCTGTTCGGCGTGCTGGCCGGCTCGGTCACGCTGACGGGGGGTCCCGCGACCGGCCTCGCTTTCGCGCCGCTGTTCGAGGCGGCGGGCATCGAGGGCGCCGCCGCGATCGCGATCGCGGTCGCGATGGCGGGCATCGTGCTGGGCGGGCTCGTCGGCGGACCGATCGCCACCCACCTGATCGAGCGCTATCGCGTGCCCGGGCCGCGCCAGCGCGCGAAGGGCGAGGGCGTCACCGCGGACGCGCAGGCCGCGCAGGCCGACGAGCCGGCCGCACCCTCGTCCGACGATCTCGACGATGAATCCGTCGAGGCCTACACGGCACTCAAGACGGTGGTCGTCGTGCTGGTCGCGATGTGGGTCGGCGAGTGGGTGAGCGCGCTGATCGGCGCGACGGGCCTCACGCTGCCCTCCTACATCGGCGCGATGATCGCCGCGGCCGCGATCCGCGGCATCGACGATTACACCGGGCTGATCGGCCTCTCGCATCGCACGATCGACACGCTCGGCGCGATCACACTGTCGCTGTTCCTCGTGATGGCGCTGATGACGCTCGATCTGACCCAGCTCGCCGGACTCGCGCTGCCGCTCGTGACGATCCTCGCCGCGCAGATCGTGCTGGTGGCGATCGCCTGCCTGCCGGTGTTCTGGCTGATGGGGCGCGACTACGACGCCGCGGTGATGGGCGGCGGCTTCGTCGGCTTCATGCTCGGCACGACCGCCAATGCGATGGCGGTGATGCGCACGCTGGTCGAGCGCTTCGGGCCGGCGCCGCGTGCGTTCCTGGTCGCGCCGCTCGTCGGCACCTTCTTCATCGACTTCACCAACGCGCTGATCATCACGGTGTTCCTGAACTTGTTCGCGTAGCGCTTCAGCCCTCGCGGTGCACCCACTCGAGCAGCGCGTCGTGCGCGCGCTGCGTGCCGCCGGCATTGGCGTGGTTGACGATCGAGACCACGACGTAGCGGCGCCCGCTCAACGCGAGCACATAGCCCGCCACCGCGCGCACTTCGTTGAGCAGCCCGGTCTTGACGTGCGCCGCGCCGGCCGCGCCCCTGCGCAGCGCGGCGGTACCGTCGACACCGACCACGGGCATCGACGCCATCAGCTCGGCCATCACCGGGCTGCGATACGCATCCGCCAGCAGGCGCGCGAGTGAATCGGCACTGATGCGCTCGCTGCGCGAGAGACCCGCGCCGTTCTCGAGCACCAGCTCGGGCATGGCGAGGCCGGCCTCCGCGAGCCACGCGCGCATCGCGACCCCGGAGCGCTCGAAGCTCGCCGGCCAGCCGATGCGCTCCGCGCCGAAGGCGAGATACACCTGCTGCGCCATCACGTTGTTGCTGTACTTGTTGACGTCGCGCACCACCTCGGCGAGCGGCTTCGAGACGTGCGTGGCGAGCAGCACGCTGCCTTGCGGCACGATGCCCTCGCGCGCCTTGCCGACCCAGCGGCCGCCGCTCGCTTCCCACAGCGCGCGGAACACGGCGGCGAAATACGCGTTCGGCTCGATGGGACTCAGGTTCCAGCTGCGCTCGCCGCAGGCGAGCGGAAAGGCGCCGCGAAACACCGGCGCGAAGGGGCGCGAGAAGTCGGCGCGCAGCTTGCCCCGCCAGTCGCCGCAGGCACCGTTCGCGGCGGGTACCGTGGCCGGCGCCTTCGATCCCGCGAGCGGCGGTATGATCGCGAGGCGCACGACCCCGGCCGGCTCATCGGGCACGAAGCTGTAGCTGATCGACTTGTGATTCACGAGCAGCGCATCGGGACCCACGTTGTAGCTGCGCAGCGCGTCGCCGTCGAATGCAGCCATGTCGTGGGGCGGGAGCTGGAAGGCGCTGCGGTCGAGCACCAGGTCGCCGCGGATCTCGCGGATGCCGAGGCCGCGAACCTTCTGCACGAGCAGCCAGAGTTGCTCGACGACCAGTGACGGATCGCCGCCGCCGCGGATCGCGAGGTCACCGAGGATGACATCGCCCTCGCGCGCACCGAGCATGGCGACGTCGGTGCGCCAGGCATAGGCGGGACCCATCGTGCGCAGCGCCGCGTAGGTCGTCAGCAGCTTCATCGTCGAGGCGGGGTTCATCGGCCGGTTGCGATTCGCCTCGGCTTCGAGACCCTGTCCATCGAGCGGCATGACGACGACGCCGACGGCGCCCACCGGAATACCCGCCGCGCGCAGCGCATTCGCGTAGACCTCGGGCAAAGTCGCGGCCTGCGCGGTCGCAAGCGTGGCGAGCAGCGCAGCGGACAGCGCAGCGGCGATGCCAGGCTTCGAGCGCCGCGATCCGCTACGCATGCCGGTGCGAGCGCAAGGATTCGTGGCGCGCGAGCAGCGCGCAGTAGCGGCGGCGATGATCTTCGGAAAACTCACGGGCTTCGATTTCAAAACGGTTGTCCCAATAGCCGCGGCGGAAGCACTCGAGCAGATATTTCCACACCGAGAGCTGCCGCGGCTCCCACTGGGCGAGCACGTGGAAGTATTCGTGCAGCACGAATTCCGGATTGGCGAAGAACGGGCCGGCCGCGCCGCGCAGGTAGATGCGGCGGCGGCGGGTGGTGGCGATGGCGCGCACGTGCGCCCAGGCGAACCACGAGTGCTCGATCACCTGCACCGTGTCGACCCCCTCGCCGAACAGCTCCTGCAGCGTGGCCCGCAGGGCCGCCGGTGGCACGACCCGGCGCCCTTTGCGCAGCCATCTGGGCTGAAAATCACTCATATTGACTGGTTCATGTGGCTAAAAGACGCTAACGTGCGCGGAGTGCCCGGCAACTCCCGGCTGTGCTTGAATACGAAAGCAAGGACCGGGGTGCCGGCAGCTCCGGGGACCCGCAGACTCGCAGCCATGAAAACTTCCATTGTGAACGATCCTCGCTGGGCGGCGATCACTGCTAGAGACCCAGCCGCGGACGGCCAGTTCTACTACGGCGTGCGCACGACCGGCGTGTATTGCCGGCCGTCGTGCCCGTCGCGGCGCGCGCGGCCCGAGAACGTCGAGCTGTTCGATTCGCGCGCAGCGGCCGAGCACGCGGGCTTTCGCGCCTGCAGGCGCTGTCGGCCGGATGGACACACCCTCGCCGGACAGCAGGCCGCCTGGGTGGCCGATGCCTGCCGCATCATCGATGCGAGCGAGGAGCCCCCGACCCTCGCGGCGCTCGCCGCGCAGCTGAAGGTGAGCCCGTACTACTTCCATCGCGTATTCAAATCGATCGTGGGTGTGACGCCGAAGCAGTATGCCGCCGCGCGGCGCGGCGAGCGCCTGCGGCGCGAACTCGCGCGCGGCAAGTCGGTGACGGCGGCGATCTACGACGCGGGCTACAACTCCAACGCCCGCTTCTATGATCAAGCCGACGATGTGCTCGGCATGACCGCATCCAGCTTCCGCGCCGGCGGGGCCGATACCGCTATACGGTTCGCGGTCGGCGAGTGCTCGTTCGGCTCTATCCTGGTCGCCGCGACTACACGCGGCATCTGCGCGATTCTCCTTGGCGACGACCCGGAGACGCTCACGCGCAACCTGCAGGACCAGTTCCCGCGGGCCGAACTGATCGGCGGCGATGTGGAGTTCGAGCGACTGGTCGCCAGGGTCGTGGGTTTCGTCGAAGCACCGGCGCTCGGGCTCGACCTGCCGCTCGACCTGCGCGGAACGGCGTTCCAGCAGCGCGTCTGGCAGGCGCTGCGTGCGATCCCGGCGGGCTCGACCGCCAGCTACAGCGAAATCGCGCGACGCATCGGCGCACCGAAGTCGGTGCGCGCCGTCGGCCAGGCCTGCGGCGCGAACCACCTCGCGGTGGCAATCCCCTGCCACCGCGTGGTGCGCAGCGACGGCGACCTCTCCGGCTATCGCTGGGGCATCGAGCGCAAGCGCGCCTTGCTCGCGCGCGAGGCGCGGGAGTGAGGCCGAACCGGGGCGGGCGCGGTCATCCCGGCCGAGCGCCCGCACGACCGGTCGCAGGCCGACGGACGATCGACACGCGTTGGGCGTAACCTTCCAGGATGCCGCGTGAGCCTGCGGCCCGAGGAGCATCGCCATGAGCACCACCACCGCCGCCCACAGGATCGCCGCGGCCCGCGAAACGTTTCGCGCACTGCACGCGCGTGGCTGCTTCGTGCTCGCGAACCCTTGGGACATCGGCGGCGTGCGCCGGGCGGAGAAGCTCGGCTACAAGGCGATCGCCTCGACGAGCGCCGGCTTCGCCTGGTCGCTCGGCCGCAACGACAACGAAGCCTCGCGCGACGAAGTGCTCGCGCATCTCACCGCGCTCTGCCACTCGACCATGCTGCCGGTCAACGCCGATTTCGAGGACGGATTCGCCGAACAACCCGAGGGCGTGGCCGAGAACGTGCGCCTCGCAGTCGCCACCGGCGTCGCGGGACTGTCCATCGAGGATCGTCGCGGCATCGATCTCTATCCTATCGGACCTGCAACCGAGCGCATCCGCGCGGCGCGCCAGGCGATCGACCGCAGCGGCGAGAACGTGCTGCTGGTCGGCCGCAGCGAGGGGCTGTTGCTCGGCAATACCACCATCGACACGACCGTCGAGCGATTGATCGCCTACGCCGCCGCGGGCGCCGACTGCGTGTTCGCGCCCGGGATCCGCTCCATCACCGACATCAGGTCACTGGTGGCGGCCGTGGCCCCGACTCCGGTCAACGTGCTGTTGATGGATGCATCGATGAGCGTGGCCGAACTCGCCGAGGCGGGCGTGCGGAGGGTCAGCGTCGGGGCCGCATTCGCGAAGGCGGCCTGGGCGGCCTACGAGCACGCCGCACGCAGCGTCATCGAGGCGGGACACCTGCCACGCGGCAACTAGCCCTTCGCGCTGCCCGCGAGCGCCACCGCATCGATCTCGATCTGCAGTTCCGGGAGCGCGAGGCGCTGGACCTGCACGATCGTGTCGGCGGGATACGGCCGCGTGAAATATTTCTCGCGCAGCTGGACGATCGCCGGGAAATTCGCCATGTCGGTCAGGTAGATCGTGACCTTGACCACGCGCGCGAGGCTCGAACCCGCCGCCTCGAGCACTGTCCCCAGCATCTTGAACGCCTGTTCGGCCTGCGCGCCGAAGTCGTTGCCGCCGACGAGGTTACCCTGCAGATCCATCGCGGCCTGGCCGGACACGAAGACGAAGCCCCCGGCTTCGATGGCCTGCGAAATCCTGAACGGAGCGTAGGGATCGGGCGTGGTGGCGATCTGGCGAATGGCTTGCTGCAGCATGTCGTCCTCCGGACTGGCTGGATCCATTATGCCGATCCGCTGCCGGCCGCAGGGCGCCTCACCCCGGTCACCGGGCGCAGAAGATGTCGTGCATCACCGCGAGCACCCGACGCGCCGGACCGGGCGCGAGCGAGTAGTACACGGCCTGCGCCTCGCGGCTCGTCTCGACGATGCCGGCCTCGCGCAGCACGGCGAGGTGCTGCGACAGCGCCGACTGGCTCAAAGCCACCTTTGCATTGATCTGGCTGACCGACTGCGCGCCGCCCAGCAGACAGCAGAGGATCGCGAGCCGCTGTTCGTTCGCGAGCGGACGCAGGAGGGCCGCCGCGTCGCCGGCATGGGCACGCATGTCGTCTGCCGCCATCTTCGAGCCGGCGCGCCGCTTCGGGGAGGTATCATGAGCTGCCATTCGCGCATTCTATATCATGTATTGCTAAATTAGCGAATACTAATATACTGGCTTGGAGCGGGCCTCTTCCGGGCCCGGGAGGAGCGAGCTATGAGTATCGATCGCATGGTGATGAGGTTCGCGGGCCTGATGGTGCTCGCCGGTCTCGCGCTCGGTGTCTATGTGCACCCGAACTGGCTGTGGCTCAGCGCATTCGTCGGTGCCAACCTGTTCCAGGCATCCTTCACGGGCTTCTGCCCGCTCGCAATGGTGCTGAAGCGGCTCGGGGTCAAGTCCGGCGCGGCGTTCTGAAGGCGACGCATCGTGGCAAGGCGACAACTCGCGCTCACCGCGCTCGTCTGCGCATCGCTCTGCGCACCGTTCGCGGTGACGCCGGCCGCCGAGGCACTCGCCGCGCTGACCGTCGAGACGACCATGGCGCCCCTCGAGCGCATGCTCGACGGCAGGATCGAGGCAGTGAACCAGGCCACCGTGTCGGCGCAGACCTCGGGGCGCATCGCCGAGATCCTCTACGACGTCAATGACTTCGTGCCGGCGGGCGCGGTCATACTGCGCCTGCGCGCGACCGAGCAGCGTGCCGGCCTCGCGCAGGCGCAGGCGGCATTGCGCGAGGCGATTGCCCTCGAGGCCGAATCGCAGGCGCACTACACGCGCACCAGCAACCTGTACAAGGAAGACGCGGCATCGAAGGCCCAGCTCGAGGCGGCCCTTGCCGCGCGTGACGCCGCGGTAGCCCGGCTCGCTGCGGCCCGCGCAGGTCTCGATGCGGCGCGCGAGGGCATCAGCTACACCGAGGTTCGCGCGCCGTACGCAGGCGTCGTTACTCAACGCCTGGTCGAAGTCGGCGAGGCCGTGCGGCCCGGCACGCCGTTGATGAGCGGCCTGTCGCTGCAGTTCCTGCGCGTCACGGTCGACCTGCCGCAAAGCGTCGTCGAGCAGGTGCGCGGCATCCGCAAGGCCGCCGTTTACGTCGACGGCCAGCGCATCGAGGCCACCGGTCTCACGATCTTTCCGCAGGCGAGCTCCGCCGCGAACACCTTTCGCGCGCGCGTCGAGCTGCCCGAGAACGCCGCCGATCTCTACCCCGGGATGCTCGTCAAGGTCGGCTTCATCGTCGGCGAGGCGCAGCGGCTGACGATTCCGGCCAGTGCGCTGGTCGAGCGCAGTGAAGTGACCGCCGTATACGTGCTCGGCGAGGGCGATCGCCCGAGTTTGCGACAGGTGCGCGTCGGCCGCCGCAGCGGTGAGCGGCTCGAGATCCTCGCCGGGCTCGTCGACGGCGAACGCATCGCCATCGACCCGCACGCCGCTGCGCGCGTGCTGCGCGAATCGGCCGGCCGCGCGCCATGAACGCCGGCCCGCGCCGCCTCGGCGTGAGCGGGCGTCTTGCGCGCGCCTTTCTCGACAGCCAGCTTACTCCGCTGCTCGCGCTGACCGCGCTGCTTGCAGGCGTGTTCGCGGTGCTGGTCACCCCGCGCGAGGAGGAGCCGCAGATCGACGTGACGATGGCGAACGTGATCGTGCCGTTCCCCGGCGCGAGCGCCGCGCAGGTCGAACAGCTCGTCAGTTCGCCGATGGAGCAGATACTCGGCGAAATCGACGGCGTCGACCATCTCTATTCGGTCTCGCAGCCGGGCATGGCGGTGCTGACCGTGCAGTTCGAAGTCGGTGAGACTCGGAACGAAGCGGTCGTGCGCCTCTACAACGCGGTCTATTCCAACCGCGACTGGCGCCCCGCCGGGCTCGGCGTGCAGGAGCCACTGATCCGCCCGAAGGGCATCGACGATGTGCCGATCCTGACGCTCGCGCTGTGGACCGCCGACGAGGACCGCGCGGGCTACGACCTGCGCCACATCGCGCACTCGATCGAAGCCGAGCTGCAGCGCGTGCCGGGCACGCGCGACGTCTACACGATCGGCGGGCCCGACGACGCGGTGCTCGTGCGCCTCGACGCCCAGCGGCTCGCCGGCCACGGCCTCGGCGTCGATGCGCTGATGCGCTCGCTGGAGGCGGCCAACATCGTCGCGCACGCGGGCAAGCTCGTCGCAGGCAACCGTGCGATTCCGGTGCAGGCCGGAGAGTTCCTCGCCAATCGCGACGATGTCGCGAACCTGGTCGTCGGAATGCACGCGGGCCACCCGGTCTATCTGCAGGATGTCGCGACGGTGACGCGCGGGCCCGCACAGCCGCGCTCGGCGGTCTGGTTCGGCGGCGCCGGCGCGCCGGTCAAGGCCCCGGCCGTGACGATCGCGGTCACCAAGCAGCCCGGCAGCAATGCGATCGACGTCGCCGACCAGCTGATCGAGCGGGTCGATGCACTGCGCGGTGTGTACCTGCCGACGGGCGTCGAGACGACGATCACCCGCAACTACGGCGAGACCGCGAATGACAAGGCGGTCAAGCTGATACAGAAGCTGCTGTTCGCGACCGTCGCGGTGATCGTGCTGGTCATCCTCGCCGTCGGCCGGCGCGAAGCCTTCGTCGTCGGCAGCGCCGTGGTCGTCACGCTCGCCGCGACCCTGTTCGCTTCCTGGGCTTGGGGCTTCACGCTGAACCGCGTCTCGCTGTTCGCGCTGATCTTCTCGATCGGCATCCTGGTCGACGATGCGATCGTGGTGGTGGAGAACATCCATCGTCACCTGCAGCACGCGCCTCCCGGCGAGGGCGGCCGTGACCTGCCCGCGCTGATCGCGCATGCGGTCGACGAAGTCGGCGGGCCGACGATCCTCGCGACCTTCACGGTGATCGCCGCGCTGCTGCCGATGGCCTTCGTCAGTGGCCTGATGGGCCCCTACATGAGCCCGATCCCGATCAACGCGAGCATGGGCATGGTGATCTCGCTTGCGGTCGCGCTCGTCTTCACCCCGTGGCTGTCACGACGGCTGCTGCAGCGGATCCGGGCGCAGGACGGTGGCGATACGCGCGCGTCGCTCGCCATCGACGCGCGACTGCAGCGCTTTTTCGAACGCCTGCTGGGCCCCTTCCTCCACGGCGCCGACGCCCGTCGTCGGCGCCACCGCCTCTACGGTGCGACTGCGGCGGCGATCCTGCTCGCGGTATCGCTCGCGGCGTTCACGCTCGTCGTGATGAAGATGCTGCCCTTCGACAACAAGTCGGAGTTCCAGGTCGTCGTGAACATGCCCGAGGGCACCGCACTCGAACGCACCACGATGCTGCTCGACGAGCTCGCCGCGGAACTCGTCAAGACGCCGGAGGTCACGCACTACCAGATCTACGCCGGCACCTCGGCACCGATCAACTTCAACGGACTCGTGCGCCAGTACGACCTGCGCAATGCGCCCCACTACGGCGACATCCAGGTCAACCTCGCTGACCAGCACGAACGCAAGCGCCACAGCCACGAGATCGCGCTCGCCGTGCGGCCGGCGCTCGCTGCGATCGGCCGCCGCCACGGCGCGGCGAGCGTGCAGGTCGTCGAAGTCCCGCCCGGTCCGCCGGTACTCGCGCCCATCGTCGCCGAGGTGTACGGCCCGACGCCCGAGGCACGGCGCGCCCTTGCGCAGCGGCTGCGCGGCCTGTTCGAGGCGACGACGGATATCGTCGATGTCGACGACACGGTCGAGGCACCGGCGCGGCGCGAGGTCATCGCGATCGACCGCTCGCGCGCGGCCCTGCTCGGCGTGAGCCAGGAGGCGGCGGTGCGCACGCTGCAGGTCGCACTCGACGGCTATGACGCGACCTATGTGCGCGCCGGACAGGAGCGCTATCCGATCCCGGTGCGCCTCGAACTGCCGGTCGCCGGGCGTGCAACGCTCGACGACCTGCTCGCGCTCGAGGTGCCCGCGGCCGGGGGCACGATGGTGCCGCTATCGGAGATCGTCACCGTGCGCGAGGCGCAGTGGGATGGCGCGATCCACCACAAGGACCTGCTGCCGGTCGTTCATGTCACCGGCGACATGGCCGGGCGGCTCGACAGTCCGCTCTACGGCATGTTCGACCTCGTCGGCCAGCTGCGCGCCGGCGACGCCGGCGAGGAAGTGGCGCAATACTTCATTCGCCAGCCCGCCGATACGCTCGCCGCCGCCGTGAAGTGGGACGGCGAGTGGCAGATCACTTATGAAACTTTCCGCGACATGGGGCTCGCCTACTCGGTGGGCCTGCTGCTGATCTACCTGCTGGTCGTCGCGCACTTCGCTTCCTACCTCGTGCCGCTCGTGATCATGGCGCCGATCCCGCTGACGATCATCGGCGTGATGCCGGGTCACGCACTGCTCGGCGCGCAGTTCACGGCCACCTCGATGATCGGCATGATCGCGCTCGCCGGCATCATCGTGCGCAACTCGATCCTGCTGGTCGACTTCATCAACCAGGAGCTGGCCGAGGGCCGCGCACCGGCCGAGGCCGTGATCCGCGCCGGTGCCGTCCGCGCCCGCCCGATCGTGCTGACCGCGCTCGCGGCGATGATCGGCGCGGTGTTCATCCTCGACGATCCGATCTTCAACGGCCTCGCGGTGTCGCTTATCTTCGGCATCCTCGTCTCGACCGTGCTCACGCTCGCGGTGATTCCGATCCTGTACTTCAGCCTGTTGCAGGCGAGGGGCGCCGGCCAGCCTTAAGCGCAACTTACGCGAGCGCGAGAATTTCGGAACTCAAAGGGCCCACCCGTCGGCCATGATCCTCTCCACAAACTGTCCATTCGGACAAGGAGAGAACAATGTACATCAACATCTGGTCGTCACCGCTCCTCGCAGGGATATCGCGGGGCTGGTGCACCTGGTTCGACGCCATGGCCCGTACGCAGGACCTGTCTGCGCCGTGGCGGACGGAGGCCCGCAGCGACAGCCGGCGTCACGGCACCGTGCCGCGCCATCTGCCGATCGGCCCCTACCAGAGCGCCAGCGAGGCGAAGTAGTGGCCGCCCAGGAGCAAGCCCGGCGAACGGCCGATGGCACCCGCCGTCCCAGCGAGCCGGGCCCCTTGTGGCTGCGCTACCGTCGAAGCGGCATGCGGACCCGCGCCCGGCAGGCGCCGGGCGCGGCCCGCACTTCACGGAGGCGGGCGTTGCCGCAGGTGGCCGCGGGAGGTTCTACAATTGAGCAATGAAACCCATCATTCCGGTGACCATAGCCCTCTGGGCATGCGCGACCGTCGCGGCGGCGGCTGATCCGACACCCGACACCGTGCAGCTCGAAACCATGGCCGCGCGCTTCGCGCCGGTCGATATCACTGTCGATCTCGCGACGCTGCCGGAAAACGAGCGCGCCGCGCTCGCCTGCCTGGTCGAAGCCGCGCGAGCGATCGACGCCTTGTTCCTTCGCCAGCGCTCGCCCGCAACAACGGCGCAGCTTTTGACGCTCGTCGGCGACGAAACGCCGCTCGGGCGCGCGCGGCTCGCCTATTTCGTGCTGAACAAGGGCCCATGGTCGGAGCTCGATCACAACCGGCCGTTCATCCCGGGTGCGGGGCCCAAGCCCGACGGGGGCAACTACTATCCGCCCGACGCCACGCGCGCGGAGATCGCCGCGTGGATCGACTCGCTGCCGCAAACCGAACGCACCGCGGCCACCGGATTCTTCACGACGATCCGCCGCATGCCCGGAGGCGAGCTGGCCGCCGTGCCCTATTCGATCGAATACCAGAGTGAACTCGGTGAACTTGCGCGCCTGCTGCGCGAGGCGGCGGCGCTGACGAAGCAACCGACACTGCGGCGCTTCCTCGAGACACGCGCCGCGGCGTTCCTGTCGAACGACTACTACGCGAGCGATGTCGCGTGGATGGAGCTCGATGCCTCGATCGAACCCACCATCGGCCCCTACGAGGTCTACGAGGACGAGTGGTTCAACTACAAGGCTGCCTTCGAGGCCTTCATCACGGTGGTCGACGCAGCGCAGAGCGCGCAGCTCGAGCGCTTCGGCAAGGAACTGCAGTGGCTGGAGAACCGGCTGCCGATCGATCCCCGCTTCCGCAGCGCCCAGCTTGGCGCGCTCGCGCCGATCCGGGTGGTGAACGTCGTCTTCGCCGCCGGCGACGGCAACCATGGCGTGCAGACCGCCGCCTTCAACCTGCCGAACGATGAGCGAGTGGTCGCCGAAAAGGGATCGAAGCGCGTGATGCTGCGCAATTTTCAGCAGGCCAAGTTCGACAAGGTGCTGCAGCCCATCGCCGCGATCGCGCTCGATGCGCAAGACGCAGAACTCGTCGCGTTCGAGCCGTTCTTCACGCACATCCTGATGCACGAGCTGATGCACGGGCTCGGGCCGCAGACGATCACGGTCGCGGGTCGCGCGACGACGGTGCGGCAGGAGCTGAAGGAGCTGAACGGCACGCTCGAAGAAGCCAAGGCCGACATCTCGGGCCTCTGGGCGCTGCAGCAACTGATGGACAAAGGCGTGATCGACAAGCGCCAGGAACGCAGCATGTACCTGACCTTCCTTGCCTCCTCGTTTCGCACGCTGCGCTTCGGCCTGAACGAGTCGCATGCGAAGGGCATGGCGCTGCAGGTCAACCACCTGCTCGACCACGGCGCGATCCGCGTCGCTGCCGACGGCCGCTTCGGCCTCGACCTGCAGAGGACGAAGCGGGCGGTCACCAGCCTCACTCGCGACATCATGACGCTGCAGGCGAACGGCGATTACGCCGGCGCCAAGGCGCTGCTCGAGCGCGAAGTCACGATCCGACCCGAAGTGCAGCGCGTGCTGGATCGGCTGGGTGCCGTGCCGATCGACATCGCGCCGCGCTTCGTGACCGCGAGCGAGCTGCCGCGGCCCGGCCGGTGAAGCCGCCGTTCCGGGGGTTCGCCGTGCTGCACGCGATACACCTGCTCTACGCCGGGCCCAAGCCGGCGCTGTGGTTCATTTTCTGATGTCGATGATCACCTTGCCGCGAGCGCGCCCCGTCTCGAGGTACTCGATCGCCTCGGGCACCTCGTCCAGGCTGTAGCGCCGGTCGATCACCGGCGTGAGCTTGCCGGCCTCGGCCAGGTCGGCGAGCAGTGCGAGGTCCGCGGCGTTGAGCCGGGCGAGCATGAAGCTCACTTTCTGCTTCACGAACGGCGCCAGCAGGTATGCCTTGAGGGGAGTCATCATGACACCGAGCCATTTGCCTTCGCTTGGACCGCCGACGATCACATAGCGGCCATCGGGTGCAAGGACGCGCCGCACGGCGAGCAGCGAGTGATTGCCGACATTGTCGATGACGACATCGTAGCGTTGCTCGCCACGCGTGAAATCTTCGCGCGTGTAGTCGATGACGTGATCGGCGCCGATCGAGCGCACCAGATCGACATTGCGTGTGCTGCACACGCCGGTCACTTCGGCGCCGAAGTGTTTGGCGAGCTGTACGGCGAAAGTGCCGACGCCGCCCGATGCGCCGTTGATCAGGACTTTTTCGCCTGCTCGGAGCTCGCCTTTGTCGCGCAGCGCCTGCAGTGCCGTGATCGCCGCGATCGGCAGCGCGGCAACCTGCTCGAAACCGGTGCCGGCCGGCTTCGCCGCTACGGCGCTGCGCTCGGATACGACGACGTACTCGGCGAACGCGCCGGTGCGGCCGCCGAATACTTCATCGCCCGGCTTGAATCGCGTGATCTTGCTGCCTACGGCTTCGACCGTGCCGGCGAAATCGACCCCCAGCCTCGACTCGGCGGGTCTGCCGAGACCCGTGTCCATGCGCATGATGTACGGTTCGCCCCGCATGTAATGCCAGTCGAGCGGATTGACGGCGGCCGCGTGCACCTTCACCAGAATCCGGTCGTCGGCGGGAGTCGGCCTGTCGACGAGCGCAACGCGCAAGAACGCGGGCGGCCCGTAGCAGGCCGACACCACCGCCTTCATCGTTTCCGAAGTCGTAGGTGATGGTGGTGCCGCAGGACAGGGGGCGTTGCGGCTCAACATGAAAGCGCCGCCCGCGAGCGCCACGACGAGCACGATCGCGAGCGTACCGAGGATCCTGTAGCGCTTCTTCATGGCAGCCTGTCCCTGGCCTCAGAGGTCACCAATACTACTGCCGGCTTCGGACGACCTCGATGATCGCCTCCCCATAGCGCGCGAGCTTGATCGCGCCGATGCCCGAGATCCCCGCCAGCGACTCGGCGGACTCCGGGCGGCGGCGGGCAATCTCGCGCAGGCTCGCATCGTGCAGCACGGTATAGGCCGGCACGCCGTGCGCGCGTGCCACGTCGTGCCGCCATGCGCGCAGCGCCTGGAATACGGTTTCCTCCAGCGGCGAAGCCGGGCCGCTCGCCGGCGGCGTCGGCGCGCCCGGCGGCGCCGCGCTGCCTTTGCGCCGGCGCCGTCCTTCGCCCTTGCGCGCGCCCTGGCGCGGCGCGTCCTGACGCAGGGTCAGCCGGCGTGCACCCGCAAGCACCTCGCGGCTCGTGTCGGTGAGGCGCAGCACGTTCCAGTGATCGTGATCGACCGTCACCAGCCGCATCGTCAGCAGTTGCCGCAGCACCGCGCGCCATTGCGTCGGGTCCCGATCCGCGCCGATGCCGAACGTGCTGATCCGCTCGTGCCCGTGCGCGAGCACCTTGTCGGTCCGCTCGCCCCGCAGGACATCGATGATGTGCTGCGCGCCGAACGCGAAGCCGCTCGCCTGCTCGCAGCGGTAGATGCACGAGAGCAGCTTCTGCGCGGCCTCGGTGCCGTCGAACTGCGCCGGCGGCTCGAGGCAGTTGTCGCAGTTGCCGCACGGCCGGCTCGCTTCGCCGAAGTACTCGAGCAGGTACTGCCTGCGACAGCGCACCGTTTCGCAGAGGCCGAGCATCGCGTCGAGCTTTGCATGGGCGACCCGCCGGTGCGCCTCACCCGCCTCGGACTGATCGATGAGGCGGCGTTGCTGCACGACGTCCGCGAGGCCATAGACCATCCACGCCTCAGCGCTCGCGCCGTCGCGGCCCGCGCGGCCGGTTTCCTGGTAGTAGCCCTCGAGGCTCTTCGGCAGATCGACGTGTGCGACGAAACGCACGTCCGGTTTGTCGATGCCCATGCCGAAGGCGATCGTCGCGACGATGACGACGCCGTCCTCTTCGATGAAGCGCGTCTGCCGGACTTCCCGCTCGGCTGCGCTGAAGCCGGCGTGATAGGCGAGTGCGTCGACGCCGTTGTCGACCAGCATCTGCGCTGTCTCCTCCACCGATTTGCGTGACAGGCAATAGACGATGCCGCACTGTCCGGCGTGCTCATCGAGGATGAAGCGCAGCAACTGGCGCCGCGGGGAATCCTTGCCGGCGATGCGATAGCGGATGTTGGGCCGGTCGAAGCTCTGCACGAATGAGCGCGCACCCTGCAGGCGCAGGCGCTCGATCATCTCGCGGCGCGTCGCCTCGTCGGCCGTCGCGGTCAATGCGATGCGCGGCACGGACGGATAGCGATCGGCGAGCACCGCGAGCTGCAGGTACTCCTGGCGGAAATCATGCCCCCATTGCGAGACGCAATGGGCCTCGTCGATCGCGAACAGCGCGATCGTGAGGCGATCGAGCAGCGCGAGGCCGCGCTCCGTCAGCAGGCGCTCCGGCGCGAGGTACAGCAGGTCCAGTTCGCCGGCGCGCGCGCGGCACTCGATCTCCTGCGCCTGCTGCCAGTCGAGCGTCGAGTTCAGGAACTCGGCGCGCACGCCCGCCTCCTTCAAGGCCGCAACCTGGTCCTGCATCAGCGCGATCAGCGGCGAGACGACGACGCCCACGCCTTCGCGCAGCAGCGCGGGCACCTGGTAGCACAGCGACTTGCCGCCGCCGGTCGGCATCAGCACGAGAGCGTCCCCGCCGGCGGCGACGTGCGTGATGATCTCCGCCTGGTCGGGGCGGAAGGCCGGATAGCCGAAGACGTCCCGGAGGATGCGCGTCGCGCGCGCGAGCAGTTCGCTCAGGGCTGCAGCACCGCGCGTCCGCGGATCCGGCCCTCGCGCAGGCGCTGGTACACCTCTACCGCCTGCTCGAGCGGGAAGCGCTCGACTTCGGCGCGGATGCGACCGGCGGCGGCCAGCGCGACGACCTCCATCAATTCGGTGCGCGAACCCCAGTACGGAATGCTGACTTCGCAGCCGTAGGGCGGACTGTTGGCCACGTAGTGCACGGCGCCGCCCGCAAGGCCCACCACGCTCAGGCGGCTGTTGCGACCGACGACGCGGACTGCAAGATCGACGGTGGGCTGCGCGCCGACGATGTCCAGCGCGACGGTCACGCCGCGCGGTCCGGCGAGCTGCGTGATCGCCTCCGCCGCGGCATCGCCGTCGCGAGTATTGACGACATGCTCGACACCGAGCTCGCGGGCATGCGCGAGTTTGCTGTCGTCGATATCGCCGGCGATCAGCCGCGCCGGCGTCATCGCCTTCAGTATCTGCACCGCCATGTGACCGAGCCCTCCGATGCCGATCACCAGTACCGTGGCCTCGGGCGTCAACAACGGTAGCGCGGCCTTGATCGCGTGATAAGGCGTCAGCGCGGCATCCGCGAGGGGAGCTGCGTCGACCGGATCGAGCTTGCCGAGCGGCACGAGCAGCCGCGGCGAAGGCACGAGCATGTACTCCGCCATGCCGCCATCGGCACCGAGCCCGCCGCCCATCGTGCCGATGCTCGCGTGGTTCTCGCAGTAGTTCTCTGCCGAGGTCTGGCAGGTGTGGCAACGGCCGCATCCCCACGGACCGTAGACGAGGACCGGATCGCCTTCCTTCCAGCCCTGGACACCCTCGCCCAGCGCAGCGACGTGGCCCGAGTTCTCGTGGCCGAGGATGAACGGCCCCTCGAGGCCGAGATCCTCGTCGAGGATGTGGAGATCGGAATGACACACGCCGGCGCCGGCGATCTTCACGAGGATCTGGCCGGCCGCCGGCGTCGGCGTCCTGACGTCGACGACCTCGGGTGGGCGCCCGCGCCGGATGAAGCGGATGGCTTTCATTGAAACTCCTGGCTCCCGTTCACTTTCCGATGCAGAAGCTGGAGAAGATTCTGCCCAGCAAGTCCTCGCTCGTCACCTCTCCGGTGATCTCGCCGAGTGCCGCCTGCGCCTGGCGCAGCTCCTCGGCCACCAGTTCCCCCGCGCGCTGCTCGCGCAGCTGGCGCCCGGCCTCTTCGACGTGCGCCTTCGCGCGCGCGAGCGCGTCGAGATGCCGCGCGCGCGCCGACACGGTCCCGGCATCTGCGATCTGGTATCCCATGCACTCGCGCAGGTGCGCACGCAGCACATCGAGCCCCGCGCCGGTCAGCGCCGACACCGCGACGCGGGGCGGGCCGCTGACCGTGTTCGCCATCGGGATGCCGGTCGCGAGGTCGATCTTGTTGAGTACGAGCGTCACCGGTACCTCGGCCGGCAGGCGGGCGCGCTCTTCGGCGAACCCGTGTGCGTCCGGGTCCTCGGAGGCATCGACGATGAACAGCACTCGATCGGCGCGCGCCATTTCGGCGGTGGCGCGACGGATGCCCTCGGCCTCGATCACATCGGGGGCATCGCGCAGGCCCGCGGTGTCGAGCACGTGCAGCGGCATGCCGTCGATATCGATGCGCTCGCGCACGATATCGCGCGTGGTGCCGGGGATCGCGGTGACGATCGCGGCGTCGTAGCCGGCGAGGCGATTGAGCAGGCTCGACTTGCCGGCGTTCGGCCGACCGGCGATCACCACGGTCATGCCTTCGCGCAGCAGGCGCCCCTGGCGCGCGCTGCGCTCCACCGCCGCGAAATGCTCGCGCACGCCCCCCAGACGGCTGTCGAGCTCGCGGTCGGCGAGGAAGTCGATCTCCTCTTCCGGGAAATCGATGGCCGCCTCCACCCAGGCGCGCAGTTCGGTCACCGCATCGACGAGTCCGAGCACCATCGCCGAGAACTCGCCCTGCAGCGAGCGCATCGCGGCGCGCGCAGCCTCGCGCGAGCCCGCATCGATCAGGTCGGCGACCGCTTCGGCCTGCGCGAGATCGATCTTGTCGTTGAGGAATGCGCGCTGCGTGAACTCGCCGGGCCGGGCGCGGCGTGCGCCAAGCTCGATCGCGCGCCGCACCAGCGCCTCGGAGACCACCGGTCCGCCGTGGCCGTGAAACTCGACCACGTGCTCGCCGGTGTAGGAATGTGGCGCAGCGAAGAACAGCAGGAGGCCGACATCGATCGGCTCACCGGCCGCGTCGAGAAAACGCGCGAGCGTGACGCGCCGCGCGACCGGCAGATCGGAGGCGGTCATCGACGCGGCGATCTCCGGAGCCTTGGGGCCCGACACGCGCACTACCGCCACGCCGCCGCGTCCCGGCGGCGTGGCGGTGGCGACGATCGTGTCGGCGCGTGTCATGACGATCCGACCGTGGGTGGCGGAACGATGGAGCCGCCGCGCTATGCCGCCGGCAGCTTCACCGGCAACGAGCGGATGCGCGTGCCGGTGGCCGCGTAGATCGCATTCGTGAGCGCGGGGATCACCGGCGGCAGCGACGGCTCGCCGAGGCCCGTCGGCGGGTGGTCGGAGTGCACCCAGGCGATGTCGATCGCCGGGGTGATCGGCATGCGTGCCAGCGGAAAGTCGTGGAAATTGCTCTGCTGCACGACACCGTCGACGACGTCGATCGCCTGACCCACCAGCGCCTGCGCAAGACCATCGATGATCGAGCCGCGCACCTGGTTTTCCGCTCCGAACGGATTGATGATGTGGCTGCCGACGTCGCCCGCGACCCAGACCTTGTGGACGGTCACCGCGCGGTCCGCGACGCTCGCATCGACCACCTCGGCGAAATAGCCGCGATGGCAGAAGTAGAACGCAAAGCCTTTTGCGCGCGCCGCGCCGGCGGCGCCCCGCGCACCGGTCGCGCCGGTGCGCCATTGCGAAGTCTCGAGCACCTTCTCGATCACGGCGCGCGCCCGCGCGGTGTCGAACGGCACGCCGCGCCCGCCGAAAGGCGGGATCACGCGCGGCTCGCCGAGCAGCTCCAGCATCAGCGCTGGCAGGTCCTTGCCCGCGGCGTGCGCGACTTCGTCGAGGAAGCCCTGCGACATGAAGCACAGCGCATTCGATCCGGGCGCGCGCAGCCAGCCGGTGGTCAGCACGGTCGGCATCGTCGTCTGCGTGAAACGCAGGTTCGGGATGAGATCCGCCGGCGGCATCGTGAGGGTGAAATTGGCGCCGCGTGCCGTGTTTTCGCCCTGGCCGAAAGTCACGAAATGGTCGGTGAAGGCGATCAATCGCCCTTCTGCGTCGAGGCCGGCCTCGAGGGCGTGCCAGCCTGCCGGGCGGAAGTAGTCGCGGCGGATATCGTCCTCGCGCGACCAGATCAGCTGGATCGGCGTGCCGGGCAGGGCCTTGGCGATCGCGGCGGCCTGCAGCATGTAGTCGTTCATCAGGCGCCGCCCGAAACCGCCGCCGGAGCGCATGACGTGCACGGTGACATCCTCGAGCGCGGGCAAACCGAGGAGTTTCTGCGTGAGCTCGCGACCCGGTCCGGGCGACTGGGTCGGTGCCCAGATCTCGACTTTGCCGTCCTTGAAGAGCGCCGTGCAATTCTGCGGCTCGAGCGCGGCATGCGCGACGAAGGGATAGTCATAGCGCGCGGACACGCGCGTCGCCGCGCTGGCAAGCGCGGCATCGGGATCGCCGTCGCGCCGCAGTTCGTGGCCACCGCCCTTCGCAAGCGCCTCGGAGGCCCGCGCGCGATACGCCTCGGTGCTGTGGCCCTTGGCGCGCGCGAGATCCCATTGCACATCGAGCTTCGCGCGCGCCTCGTTCGCGAGCCACCAGTGAGTCGCGACGATCGCGACGCCGTCGGCGAGACCACTGTCGGCGTTGCCATCGCCGATGATCGGCACGACATGCCGCACGCCGGGCGCACGTTTCGCGGCCTCGATGTTCGCCTTCACGAGCCGCCCGCCGTGCGCGGGCGCGACTTCATACACCGCGTAGAGCATGCCCGGCAGGCGCGTGTCGATGCCGAACAGCGGCTCGCCGCGCAGCACGCGCGGGCCGTCAATGCCCGCGATCGCGCGGCCGATGATCTTGAATTCACCCGGCTGCTTGAGGGGCACCGACTCGGCCGCGGGTGGGGCGAGCTGCGCAGCCGCGCTCGCCACCTCGCCGTAGCCGCAGGAGCGGCCGCTCGCGGCGTGCGTGATGCGGCCACTGGAGGTGGTGAGCCCGGCCACGGGCACCGACCATTGCTGCGCCGCCGCCTGCAGCAGCATCGCGCGCGCGGCCGCTCCGGTCTGGCGCATCGGCATCCAGCTCGTCGGCGTCGACATGCTGCCGCCGGCCATCTGGAAGCCATAGCGTGCCGTATCCGCATCCGCCTGCACGATGCGTACCTGCGCCCAGTCGCAGTCGAGCTCTTCGGCGACCATCATCGGCAGCGATGTCTTGGTGCCCTGGCCCATGTCGGGGTTCTTGGCGGTGATCGTCACGATACCGTCGGGCGCAATCGACACGAATGCCGTGAGCTCGCCATGCGCGGCGGCGGTGGCCAGCGCGCCAGCCCCGCCAGCGGCCGCCAGTGCCCGCGCCGGCACGGCGGTGAACGCTTCGAGCGCGAGCCCGCCACCGGCAAGCAGCGAGGCCTTGAGGAAAGTGCGCCGCTCAGACCACATCGGTGTGCTCCTTGTCGTGCGACTCGCCGCCCGGTTCGAGGCCGGCCGCGATGCGGATCGCGTTCTCGATGCGGTTGTAGCAGGCGCAGCGGCAGATATTGCCGGCCATCGTGGCGCGGATCTCCGCGTGACTCGGCTTCGGCGTCACCGCGAGCATCGCCGCGGCGCTCATGATCTGCCCGGCCTGGCAGTAGCCGCACTGCATCACGTCGGTATCGAGCCAGGCCTTCTGCAATCGCGCGCCGATTTCGGTGCTGCCGATGTGCTCGATCGTCGTGATCTCCGAGTCGCCGACACTCGAGACCGGCAGGCGGCACGAGCGCTGGGGCACCCCGTCGACATGCACGGTGCAGGCGCCGCACAGCGCCATGCCGCAGCCGTACTTCGTGCCGACGAGCCCGAGGCTGTCGCGCAGCACCCAGAGCAGCGGCATTTCGCCCGGCACGTCGATGGCATGCACCTGGCCGTTGATATGGAGTCGGTAGGTCATGGATCGCTCCGTCCGGAAGATCTCCTAGATAGCCCCAGGACGGCTTCAGCGCAAGCCGTCTGCGGCAGCCGGTGCGGCCGCGAGCTCGCCCTCCCATTTGGCGACCACGGCCGCCGCGATCGAGTTGCCGACCACGTTGGTCGCGCTGCGGCCCATATCGAGGAACTGGTCGACCGCGAGTACCAGCAGCAGGCCGGCTTCCGGGATTCCGAAATGCGGCAGGGTCGCCGCCAGCACGACCAGCGCCGCGCGCGGCACGCCGGCGATGCCCTTGCTGGTGACCAGCAGCAGGAGCAGCAGCACGACGAGCTGGCCGGCGGTGAGCTCGATGCCGTAGGCCTGCGCGATGAACAGCGTGGCGAAGGTGCAGTACATCATCGAGCCGTCGAGGTTGAACGAGTAGCCGAGCGGCAGCACGAAGCTCGCGATGCGCCGCGAAATGCCGAAGCGCTGCAGCATCTCGAGCGTCTTCGGATAGGCCGCCTCGGAGCTCGCGGTCGAGAACGCGAGCAGCAGCGGTTCACGCACCATCGAGACCAGCGTGCGCACTCGCGGACCGATCACCATCACGCCGAGCGCAACGAGGATCACCCACAGGATCACGAGCGCGATGTAATAGCTGCCGATGAACTTGCCGTAGGTGACGAGGATGCCAAGCCCCTCGGCGGTGACGGTCGCCGCCACTGCGGCGAAGACCGCCGGCGCCGCCGCCCACATCACATAGGCAGTGACCTTGAGCATCACCTGTGCAACCTGGTCGATCACCTCGACGAGCCCGCGCCCGTGCTCGCCGAGCGCCCCGAGTGCGATGCCGAAGAACACCGAGAACACGACGATCTGCAGAATCGCATTGTTGGCCATCGCCTCGGCGATCGAGCGCGGCACGAGGCTGTGCACGAACTCCTTGAGCCCGGGTTGCGCGAGCTGCACGCCACCTTCGCCGCCGTCCGCCGGGATCGGCAGCGCAAGCGACGTGCCAGGCTCGAGCAGCAGCACCATCAGGATGCCGACCAGGAGCGAGATCACCGAGGCGAACAGGAACCAGCCGATCGTGCGCACGCCCACGCGGCCGACCGCGGCACCGGCGCCCATGTTCGCGATGCCGACGACGAGCGTCGAGAAGACGAGCGGGCCGATGATCATCTTGATCAGGCGCAGGAAGGCGTCGGTGACGATACCGAAGTAGCCGGCGAGGTTCGCGAGTGTGGCCGGATCGGTGACTTCGCGATGGCACAGGTAGCCGACGAGGACGCCGAGCACGAGCGCGGCGATGATGGACCCGGTGAAGGCTCTGGACACGGGTGACCCCCTTTTGCCGGTCACTCTGGCGACAATCCGCTCCCCCCGCAAGGGCGCTCCGGTATCCTTGCGGGCCTGTGCTCACCGTCCAGTCGCTACGCAAGAAGTTCGGCGAACTCGAGGTCGTGCGCGGGGTCAGCTTCGAAGTGTCTGCCGGCGAATGCTACGGCCTGCTCGGCCCGAACGGCGCCGGCAAGACGACCACGTTGCGGTGCTGCCTCGGCCTCACCGCGCCCGATTCCGGCACGATCACGCTCGATTCGCTGCCGGTGCCGGCGCGTGCTCGGGAAGCGCGCGCGCGTATCGGCGTCGTACCGCAGTTCGACAATCTCGACCCCGATTTCACGGTGCGCGAGAACCTGCGCATGTATGGGCGTTACTTCGGCCTGTCGCGCAGCGAGGTCGCCCGGCGCGTGCCCTGGTTGCTCGACTACGCGGGACTCGCGGACAAAGCCGATGCGCAGATCGAGGCGCTCTCGGGTGGCATGAAGCGCCGGCTGACGATCGCGCGCGCGCTCGTCAACGATCCGCGCGTGCTGTTCCTCGACGAGCCGACGACCGGCCTCGACCCGCAGGCGCGGCACGTCGTCTGGGAGCGCCTGAAGCGCCTGCTGGGCGAGGGCCGCACGATCATCCTGACGACCCACTTCATGGACGAGGCCCAGCGGCTCTGCGATCGCGTCGCGATCATGGACCACGGCGTGTTACTCGCCGAAGCGCCACCGCACGAACTGATCGAGCGCGAGATCGAGCCGGTGGTGATCGAGGTCTACGGCGAAGGCGTCGGCGCCTGGTTCGAGACGCATGCGCGCCGGCTGGCGACGCGCGCCGAGCTTTCGGGCGACACCGCGTTCTGCTACTGCCGCGAGCCCGAGGCGCTGCTCGCGACGCTCGCGGACGCGCCGGAGCTGCGCGTGCTGCGCCGCGCGGCGAATCTCGAGGATGTGTTCCTGAAGCTCACGGGGCGCGATCTGCGTGACTGACCAGCTGCGTTTCCGGCATGTCGTGTACCGCAATTACCGCGTGTGGCGAAAGCTGCTGGCGGCATCGCTCGTCGGCAACCTGCTCGACCCGCTCTTCTGGCTGGTCGGGCTCGGCTTCGGCCTCGGGAGCCTCCTGCCGAGTGTCGGCGGCATGCGCTACCTCGAGTTCCTCGGCTCCGGGATGATCTGCTACGGCGTGATGTATTCCACCAGCTTCGAGGGCCTGTGGTCGGCCTTCACGCGCCTCAAGCAGCAGCGTACCTGGGAGGGTATCCTGCACGCGCCGATGACCGTGACCGACATCGTCGTCGGCGAATGGGTGTGGGCCGCGCTGAAGGGCGTGCTGTCGGGCGTCGCGATCCTCACGGTGATGGCCGCGCTCGGGCTGGTGCGCTCGCCGATGGCGCTGTGGGCGCTGCCGGTGATGCTGCTGACCGGACTCGCGTTTGCCGGCATCGCGCTGGTGATCACGGCGCTCGCACGCAGCTACGATCACTTCGTCTACTACTTCACACTGTTCATCACGCCGATGATGCTGATCTCGGGCGTGTTCTTCCCGACCGCGCAGCTGCCGCGCGCGGTGCAGCTCGTCGCGCAGGTGCTGCCGCTCTCGCATGCCACGCAGCTCGCGCGGGGCCTCGTTCTCGGGCGGCCGATCGACAACGCCTTCGCCCACGTGGCCGCGCTCGCGCTGATCGCCGTCGTGGGCGTCGTCCTCGCCCGCGCGCTCACGGCGCGAAGGTTGCGGTGACGCGGGCCTCCGGGCCTACCTCTTGGCCTGCGCCTCGATCCGCCGGTTGATGTTCCACTGCTGCGCGATGGACAGCAGCGTGTTCGTGACCCAGTAGAGCACGAGGCCGGCCGGGAAGAACGCGAACATCGCCGACATCGCGAACGGCATCACCATGAAGACCTTCGCCTGCACCGGATCGGGCGGTGCGGGGTTCAGCTTGTACTGCCCGAACATTGCCGCGGCCATGATCGCCGGCAGCACGAAGAAGGGATCGCGCACGGACAGATCGTTGATCCACAGCATGAACGGCGCCTGGCGCATTTCGACGCTCTCGAGCAGCACCCAGTAGAACGCGAGGAACACCGGCATCTGGATCAGGATCGGCAGACAACCCGCGACCGGGTTGATCTTCTCGTCCTGGTACATCTTCATCATCGCGCGTCCGAGCTTCTCGCGATCGTCCTTGTAGAGCTCCTGCAGGTTCTTGATGCGCGGGGCGAGCGTCTTCATCTTCGCCATCGACTTGCCGGCCTTCTCCGACAGCGGGTAGAAGAGCAACTTCAGTACGCAGGTCGCGAGCACGATGGCCCAGCCCCAGTTGTTGACCAGCTTGTGCAGCCACTTGAGCAGGATGAACAGCGGCTTGGCGAGCGGCGTCAGCATGCCGTAGTCGGCGACGCGCTCGAGTTCCGGGCCGGTCGTCTCGAGCTGCGCCTGCAGCTTGGGTCCCACGAACAGTTGGTCGCGCAGCACCCCGGTGCTGCGCGGCGCGATCGTCTGCGTCGCACCCACCGTCGAGAGCAGGTACTGGTCGCCATCGGCCTTGAGCGAGATGCGCGAAGTCTGCTCCACCGGCGGCACCACCGCGGTGACGAAGTGGTGCTGCATGCCGGCGATCCACCCGCCGGTCACATCGAGCGACAGGCGCAGGTCGTCCGCGTCCTTCAGCTTCAGCTTGCGGTACTTGGTGCCGTCGTAGATCGCCGGGCCCTTGAACGCATAGCTGTCAGGCGAAAACATCGAGCGGTCGACCGGGATGTTGTCGCGCAGGATCTGCGCGTACGCGGCCGCGCTCCACGGCGCATCGGTGTCGTTCCTGACGCTGTACTCGAGGTCGATGTCGTAACGAGCGCGCTCGAAGACGAAGGTCTTCGTCACGGTGACACCCTTGCCGTCGGTCCAGGTGAGCGGCACGCGCAGTTCCCGCTCGCCCTCGGCGAGGCGGAATTCGCCGGCCGGCGCCGTGAAGGTTTCGACGTGGGTCGGTCGCACGTCGCCGGCGGCGCCGGTGAGACCCGTCTGCATCACGTAGAAGCCGGTCGGGCCGTCGCGATTGAACAGGCGCACCGGCTGCGTCTTGCCCTTCACGAGCGGATAGACGAGCAGGTCGGCACGCCGCAGCTCGCCACCGGCGAGGCCGATCTCCAGGTCGAGCACGTCGGTGAGCACGCGCACGGTTGGTGCGGCGGCCGGCGCCAGCGCACCGGCCGCGGGCGCCACCTCGCCGGCTGCGCCCGTGAGCGGCATCTCGGGCACCTCGGCGGCGGGCACCTCACCCCCGACGGGCACCGGTGGCGTCGCGGCGGTCGGCGGCGCCTCGGGCACATTGCCCTCGAGCGCCGCACTACGCTCGACGATTTCCTGCGCGACCTGTTCCGCGGTCTTCGGCACGGGCGTGTAGTCACGCACCCAGGTCTCGTAATTGAGCCAGCAGAGGAGAACCAGGCCAAGCCAGAGGAATACGCGCGGATTAGTGGTCATGAAGATGCGGTACCGGATCAATGCCGCCCGGATGCCAGGGGTGGCAGCGGCCGATGCGTTTGGCGGCGAGCCAGCCGCCACGCAACACACCGTACCGGCCCACGGCCTCGAGCGCGTAGTGGGAACACGAGGGATAGAAGCGACACTTCGGCCCGAGCAGCGGGCTCAGCGTCCACTGGTAGAGGCGGATCAGGCCCTGGATGATGACGCGCATTGTCTCGCGACCTTCTTCCAGAGCACATCGAGGCTCGCGCGCAGATCGGCGGCGGGCGCGCCCTTCACGGGCGCGCGGGCCGCGACCACGATGTCGACGGCCGGCAGCTCATGCTGCGCGAGGCGAAAGGATTCCTTGACGATGCGCCGCACGCGGTTGCGTGCCACGGCGTTGCCGACGGTGCGGATCGCGACGGCGAGTCCGAGGCGCGGTGCGCCGAGTTCGTTCGGCCTGACGATCATGCTGAAAAAGTGGTCTGCGATACGTTTGCCCGCGCCGTGGACCTTCTGGAAGTCCGGTTTGGTGCGCAACCGGCGTTGCGGCGGGAAAGTGAGACGTATCAGGGAATCAGCTTCTTGCGGCCCTTCGCGCGTCGCCGGGCGAGAACCTTCTGGCCATTCTTGGTCGCCATGCGCGCACGGAAACCGTGCGTACGGGCGCGGCGGACTTTGCTGGGTTGATACGTGCGTTTGCTCATGATGGGCGCACCAAAAAGGGCGGGAAGGGTAAGCACGAAGGGCGGGAGTGTCAATACGCCCGGCCCTGTTAAACTCCGCGGCCCTGCCCCGTCCGGTGGCAGGCTCTACGCTCACGGGGTTGTCATTGGAAGCTGGGCTCTGGGCACGTTGCTTGCGCGCTCTCGAGGATGAACTGCCTGAACAGCAGTTCAATACCTGGGTACGCCCGCTGCAGGCCGTCCAGGGCGACGGTGCCCTGAAGCTGCTGGCCCCCAACCGCTTCGTCGTCGACTGGGTCAACGGCAACCTGCTCGCGCGCATCGGTGAGCTACTCCGCGACGAGTCGACCGGGGATGCCCCGATCGTCACGGTCGAGGTCGGCAGCCGCAGCAGCCGGTCGGCAACGGCGAGCGCCCCCGAGCCCGCGGCCACGCCCCGGGGCCGGCGGACCGAGGGCCTGGTAGTCGGCGCGCGCCTGAACCCGGACTACACGTTCGAGACATTCGTCGAGGGCAAGAGCAACCAGCTCGCCCGCGCCGCAGCACTGCAGGTGGGGGAAAACCCGGGCAAAGCCTATAACCCGCTGTTCGTCTACGGCGGGGTCGGTCTCGGCAAGACCCACCTGATGCACGCGGCCGGCCACATGATCCGCCAGCGCAATCCGGACGCGCGCATCGCCTACGTGCACTCCGAGCGCTTCGTGAGCGACATGGTGCGTGCGCTCCAGCACAACACCATGAACGAATTCAAGGCAGCCTACCGCTCGCTCGATGCGCTGCTGATCGACGATATCCAGTTCTTCGCCGGCAAGGACCGTTCGCAGGAAGAGTTCTTCCACACTTTCAACGCGCTGCTGGAAGGCCAGCAGCAGGTGATCGTGACCTGTGATCGCTATCCGAAGGAGGTCACCGGACTCGAGGAGCGGCTCAAGTCCCGTTTCGGCTGGGGCCTCACGGTCGCGATCGAGCCTCCCGAGCTCGAGACCTGCGTGGCGATCCTGATGAGCAAAGGCCAGGCGGCGGGGGTCGCACTGCCCGAGGAAGTGGCGTTCTTCATTGCCAAACGCATCCGTTCGAATGTGCGCGAACTCGAGGGCGCACTGCGCCGGGTGATCGCCAATTCGCGCTTCACGGGCCGGCCGATCACGCTGGAATTCGCGAAGGAAGCGCTCAAGGACCTGTTGTCGCTGCAGGCCAAGCTGGTCACGGTCGAGAACATCCAGAAGACCGTGGCCGATTACTACAAGGTGCGCGTCGCGGACCTGCTCTCCAAGCGCCGCAACCGCTCGATCGCGAGACCACGCCAGGTTGCCATGGCGCTCGCCAAGGAGCTCACGAGCCACAGCCTGCCCGAGATCGGTGATGCCTTCGGCGGCCGCGACCACACCACCGTGCTGCACGCCTGCAAGCGCATCAAGGAATTCCGCGATTCCGACCAGCGCATCAGCGAGGACTACTCAAACCTGTTGAGAACCCTGACTGGTTAACGGTGTATTTGTTGTGGATGAAACTGTGCGTAAAGTTGCGCACAATTCACGCACAGGGAAACCGCGCAGCGCCAACAGGATTGCGCTGCACGGGGTGAAGGGCAAGTGATTGGGCAGCGGAGGATTTTCGGCTTTGTTCGCCCATCCACAGGCCTAACTGCTACTGCTTCTGGTTCTAATACAAGACTAATCAAGATTTCAGGAAGGTTCGTCTCATGAAGCTTTCGGCCACCCGCGCCCAGGTATTGAACCCGCTCCAGAGCGTCATCGGTGTCGTCGAACGTCGGCAGACGATGCCTATCCTCGCCAACGTACTGCTCTCGGCACGCGGCAATCGCCTCTCCATCACGGGCACGGATCTCGAAGTGGAGCTCGTGGCGGCGACCGAAGCCACCGTGCAGCAGGCAGGGGACATCACCGTACCGGGCCGCAAACTGCTCGACATTTTCCGCGCCTTGCCGGACGGCGTGAATGTCACGCTGGCGACGGAGGGTGAGCGGGTGATCGTGCGCGCGGGCCGCAGCCGCTTCACGCTCTCGAGCCTGCCGTCGGCCGAATACCCGGTCGTCGAAGAGATCAACGCGCAGCAGACCCTCACCGTGCCCCAGGCGGAGTTCCGCCGACTGATCGAGAAGACCCATTTCTCGATGGCGCAGCAGGATGTGCGCTACTACCTCAACGGCCTGCTGATCGAGGCCGATGGCAAGAACCTGAGAGCGGTCGCGACCGATGGTCACCGGCTCGCGATCTGCGACTGCCCGCTCGAGAGCGGGAACAGCACCGCGCAGCAGGTGATCGTACCGCGCAAGGGTGTCCTCGAACTGCAGCGGCTGCTCGGTGCCGAGGGCAATATCGAGCTGGCGATCGGCACCAATCACATTCGCGCCCAGATCGGCGACGTTCGCTTCACATCGAAGCTAATTGACGGCAGATTCCCGGAATATGGCCGTGTCATCCCGGCCTCGCCGTCACGCGTGGTCGAAGCCGATCGCGAGCCTCTGCGGCAGGCCTTGCAGCGAACCGCGATTCTCTCGAACGAGAAGTACCGCGGCGTGCGGCTGACCGTGAAGCCTGATCTGTTGACGATCCAGGCCCATAACCCCGAGCAGGAAGAGGCGGAGGATCAGATCGAGGTGAGCTACCAGGGCGAGGAGGTCGAGATCGGCTTCAACGTCAATTACCTGCTGGATGCGTTGGGCGCCATCGACGGAGACAAAGTGCAGATCGGCCTCGGGGACGCCAATAGCAGCTGCCTCATCCGCGCGGACGCCACCTCAACGGCTCGCTATGTCGTAATGCCGATGCGTCTCTGACGGCGCGATGCCCCTCGTCGATCTCCTCGTCGAGGATCTGCGCTGCATCGAGCGACTGGAGCTGACGCTCCACCCTGGGCTCAATCTCATTGCCGGTGCGAATGGCACGGGCAAGACTTCCTTGCTCGAGGCTGTTTTTCTGCTGGGCCGTGGGCGCTCGTTCCGTACCCGGAGCTCGGAGCGCCTCATCCGCCATGGCGCCGATCGCCTGATCGTATTCGGACGCACGGATCGGCACGCGATCGGAGTCGAGGTGCAGCGAGGGCAGGGGCATGCCACGGCCGTGACACGTGCCAAGGTGGACGGAAACTTCGTCCAGGCGCTCACGGAGCTCACCGGAGTCTTCCCCGTTCAGGTCATCGAACCCGGCGTCCAGCAGCTCGTGGACGGTGGAGCGACCGGCCGACGGCGGTGGCTCGATTGGAGTGTGTTCCACGTGGAACCTCAGTTCGGGGTGCACTGGGCCCGCTACGCCCGCGCGCTGAAGCAGCGCAACGCCGCGCTGCGCGCCGGCGTCGGCCCGGAGGGCCTCAAGCCCTGGGACCGCGAATTGGTCGCTGCGGGCGTGCCCATGGCGGAGGCAAGGGCGGCGCACTATGCGGCGCTGGAGCCCGTCTGGATGCGGGTGCAGACCGCGTTGCTGGGCTTCACCGTCGGAGCAACCTGGAGCACCGGCTGGGACCGGGAGCGCTCCCTTGAAGAAGCCCTGGCGGCCGGCGCCGCCCACGATGTTTCACGTGGAACCACGAGCGCCGGACCCCACCGGGCCGATCTGAGGTTGCGGATGGGTACCCGCGCAGCCCGGGAGGTGCTCTCCCGCGGACAGCAGAAGCTGCTTGCGCTGTCGATGGTGCTGGCCCAGCTCGAGCTGCTGCGCGACAGCCTGCAGATCCGCCCGGCACTGCTGATCGACGACCCGGCCGCAGAACTGGATAACTTTCGGCTGGGCGCCGTCATCGAGCGCATTCGGGCGCTCGAGACACAGCTCGTGGTCACGACCCTGGCGCCCGATTCAAGCCTCTTCGGCAACCCTGATCGTGTCTACCAGATGGGACAGGGCAGGGCCGAAACGCTATAATGCGGGACCCCTGATACCGAGTGGTACATGACCGAAAAAGACGTTTACGATTCAAGCAAAATCAAGGTCTTGAAGGGTCTCGACGCGGTGCGCAAGCGCCCCGGGATGTACATCGGCGACACCGATGATGGCTCGGGTCTGCACCACATGGTATTCGAGGCGGTCGACAACTCGGTTGACGAAGCGCTGGCGGGTTATTGCACCCGCGTCGTCGTCACGATCCACGCCGACGAGTCCATCACCGTAGCCGACAACGGCCGTGGGATTCCTGTGGATATCCATCCGGAGGAGGGCCGTTCGGCAGCCGAAGTCATCATGACCGTGCTCCACGCGGGCGGTAAATTCGACGACACGTCCTACAAGGTTTCGGGCGGTCTGCACGGCGTCGGCGTGTCCGTGGTCAACGCGCTGTCCGATTACCTGCAGATGACCATCGCCCGCGACGGCAAGCTCCATCGCCAGGAGTACCGGATGGGCGAGCCCCAGGCGCCGCTCGCCGTCGTCGGCGAGACGACCGAGCGTGGCACCACCATCCGCTTCAAGCCGAGCGCGAAGATCTTCACGAACATCACGTTCAACTACGAGATCCTCGCCAAGCGCCTGCGCGAGCTGTCGTTCCTCAATTCGGGTGTCCGCATCGAACTCGTCGACGAGCGTGAGGACAAGTCCGACGTGTTCCAGCACGAGGGCGGCCTCCAGGCCTTCGTGACGCATCTGAACCGCAGCCGTACCCCGATCCACAACACAGTGTTCTGGTTTCGGACACAAGAGGGTCCGATTCAGGTCGAAGTGGCTCTCCAGTGGAACGATTCCTACCAGGAATCGATGTACTGCTACACGAACAATATTCCGCAGAAGGACGGCGGCACGCACCTGTCGGGCTTTCGAGCGGCTCTCACCCGCACGCTGAACGACTACATCGAGAGGGAGGGCGTGGCCAAGCGCGAGAAGGTGCCGACCACCGGCGACGACGCGCGTGAAGGCCTCACGGCGATCCTCTCGGTCAAGCTCCCGGACCCGAAGTTCTCCTCGCAGACCAAGGACAAGCTCGTGTCCTCGGAGGTGAAGGGCATCGTCGAGACGGCGGTGGCGAGCAAACTGTCCGAGTTCCTGCTCGAGCACCCGGCCGACGCCAAGTCGATCGTCGGCAAGATCATCGAGGCGGCGCGCGCGCGCGAAGCGGCGCGCAAGGCGCGTGAGATGACCCGCAGGAAGGGCGCGCTCGATATCGCAGGCCTGCCCGGCAAGCTGGCCGACTGCCAGGAGAAGGACCCGGCGCTGTCCGAGATCTTCATCGTCGAGGGCGACTCGGCCGGCGGCTCCGCGAAACAGGGTCGCGACCGGCGCACGCAGGCGATCCTGCCGCTCAAGGGCAAGATCCTGAACGTCGAGAAGGCGCGCTTCGACAAGATGCTTTCATCCGCCGAAGTCGGCACGCTGATCACCGCACTCGGCTGCGGCATCGGTCGGGATGATTTCGACATCGAGAAACTGCGCTATCACCGCATCATCATCATGACGGATGCCGACGTCGACGGCAGTCACATCCGCACGCTGCTGCTTACGTTCTTCTACCGCCAAATCCCGCTGCTGATCGAGCGCGGCTACGTCTACATCGCGCAGCCACCGCTCTACAAGATCAAGCGGGGCAAGCAGGAGATGTACATCAAGGACGACGCCGAGCTGAACGCCATGCTGCTCAACTCGGCGCTCGAGGACTCGGCGCTGCACGTCAACGCGGAGGCACCGCCGCTGCGCGGCGCCGGGCTCGAGATGCTGGCGCGCAAGTACATGGAGGTGCAGGCGATCATCCAGCGCTGGTCGAAACGCTACGACGAGCGCCTGCTCGAGCAGCTGATCTACATGCCCGAGGTTTCCGCCGACGCCTTCGACAACCCCGAGTGGCTGCGCGGCTGGACGCACGATCTCTCGCTGCGGCTCGCCGCGCTCGATGACGGCTCGCGCAGTTTTGTCGTGAGCGTGCGCGAACCGGCGGACGGTCACGGCACGCGCATCCTCGTGCACAAGCACGAGCACGGCACGAGCACCGACAAGTTCCTGCCGCGCGAATTCTTCGAGTCCGCCGAGTACGCGAGCATCGCCGACCTCGGCCGCACGCTGGGCGGGCTCGTGGGCGAGGGCGCCTTTGTCACGCGCGGGAACGATCGCCACGATGTCGGCTCGTTCAAGGAAGCCATGCGCTGGTTGTTCGCGGAGGCGCGCAAGGGTCAGTCGATCCAGCGCTACAAGGGCCTCGGCGAAATGAACCCGGATCAGCTGTGGGAGACGACCATCAACCCCGATTCGCGTCGCCTGCTCCAGGTACGGATCGAAGACGCGGTGGCGGCCGACGAAATCTTCACCACGCTGATGGGCGATCAGGTCGAACCGCGGCGCGAGTTCATCGAGAAGAACGCGCTCGCGGTGGCGAACCTCGACATCTGAGCCGCGCGCGGATCGCGCCTCAGCGCACCCGCGGCGATCGCGCGCGCATCAGCAGCCAGATGCCGACGACGGCAAACCAGGGGATGCCTGCGCTGCTGTTGAGCCGCTGGTAGAGGCCGACATTGGCGCGCGTGACCAGGCCGCCGACTCCGAACATGATCGCCAGCATGACCACCGATGCAGCGAAGACGATCGCGAGGAAAATGCGCATCCCGCGGCTGCCCTCGACCGGGCGCAATGCGAGCAGCATGAAGAGCGGGACCAGCGGCGCAACAAGGCCGAGGCCGAAGGCGCCATGGCGCTCGTCGGGCATCGGGAAGAGGCCACCCATCACCATGGACACGCCCCACAACCCGAGCATGATCGCAGCCGCCAAGGTCCAGCCGCGCTTCGCCCTCAGGTCCGCGAAGGCGCCGGGAAGCGCCAGCCCCGCAAGGATCGCGGCCGCGCCGACCAGAATGATGCTGGTGTTGAACAGCCACGGATAGGGCGCATCCGCCGCTCCGAGCTCGCTCGCGTAGTTCGTCAGGTGGCTGTAGCCCGGATAGGTGGCCGCGCCGACCAACAGGCCGAAGCAATAGAGTGCCGGTATCGCAATCAGGGCAGCAGGCAGGAACTTGCGCATGAAATCCCCCAGGTAGAGCGTCAGCCAGCCAATCGATCCCCTTCGGCGCGGGCGTTTCAGATCGTTTTCTCGTTGCCGCCGGTGCGCGCCCTGATCCCGCGGATCGTCTCCTCGACCCACGCCTGCGCTTCCTCGTTCACTTCGCGTGGATCGCGCCCTGCGGGATCGATCGGCTTGCCGATCACCACCGTGATCGTACCGCCTTTCTTCAACAGTCCGCGCCTCGGCCAGTAGTAACCCGCGTCGTGCGCGATCGGCACGACGAGGCAGCCGGCCTCGCGCGCGAGCAGCGCCCCACTGACGCCGTACTTGCGGGTCTCGCCCGCGGCCATGCGCGTGCCTTCCGGGAACACCATGACCCAGATGCCCTGTTCGATGTAGCGCTTGCCCTGCTCGACGACCTGCCTGACGGCCGAATGGCCGCTGCCGCGATTGATCGCGATTGAATGCATCTGGCGGATGCCCCAGCCGACGAACGGGATCCACAGCAGTTCGCGCTTCAGCACCCACACTTGCGGCGGGCAGACGAGCACCATCGCGAAGGTTTCCCACGACGACGAATGCTTCCACAGCGCGACATGGCCGCCTGGCGGCAGGTTCTCGCGACCCTCGATGCGGTAGTCGAGGCCGCAGAGGACCTTGAGGCCGCCCGCGATCACGTGTGCCCAGGCGCGCGCCAGCACATAGCGGGTGCGCAGCGGCACGACCAGGCTCGCGATATTGAAAAATATCGCGAACAGCAGCACCCACACGAACAGGAAAGTGGTGTAGACGAACGAGGCGATCCACTGCATAGGCACGCCAAGTGTAACCGGGCCGGCGGGCAGCCATGGGCACGGCGAAGTTCGACGGCTCAGCGGTACTTGAGCCCCGTGCCGGTGTTGAACACGACCACGCGCGCGCCGGGGCGCACGAAGCCTTGCTCGCGCAGCTGCGCGAGCGCGGCCCAGGCCGCGCCGCCTTCCGGGCACACGTCGATGCCGCTTCTCGCGGCGAGCTCGGCGGTTGCGCGCAGCAGGGCGCCTTCAGGCACCGCAATCGCGGTACCGCGCGATTCGCGGATTGCCCGCAGGCACAGGAAGCCGCCGAGGGGCGAGGGCACGCGCAGGCCGTAGGCACGTGTGTCGGGATCCGCCCACATCTCGGTGCGCGCCGCACCGGTCTCGAAGCCGCGCACGACCGGCGCGCAACCGGCCGCCTGCACCGACACGAAGCGCGGCATGCGTCCCGCGGCGATCCAGCCGAGCGCCGCCATCTCGTGAAACGCCTTCCACATGCCGATGAGTCCCGTGCCTCCGCCGGTCGGATAGAGCACGACATCCGGGACTTCTCCCTGCATCTGCTCGACGAGCTCGTAGCCCATCGTCTTCTTGCCTTCGATGCGATAAGGCTCGCGCAGCGTCGAGACGTCGAAGGCATCTCTCGGGCCGTTCTCGCGCAGGAACCGGCCAGCGTCGGCGATCGTGCCGGGCACGGCGTGCACGGTGGCTCCGTACAGCCGGCATTCCTCGAAGAAGCTGCGAGGCGTGTCCGCGGGCATGGCGACGGTGACCGGCAGGCCTGCGCGCGCGCCATAGGCGGCGAGTGCGCCCGCAGCGTTGCCGGCGGACGGTGCGCTGAGCGCCCGCGCGCCGAGGTGTTTCGCCATCGACACCGCGGCGGCCATGCCGCGCGCCTTGAAGGAGCTGGTCGGATTGCGCGCCTCGTCCTTGACCCACACGTTCGGCTCGACCTCGAGCAGCGGCGTGTAGCCCTCGGCGAGTGTGACCTCCGCGCCCTCGGGCACGGGCAGCACTTCGCGATAGCGCCACATGTTCGCCGGCCGCCGCGCGAGATCGGCCAGCGTGATGCGCACCTGCGCGAGGTCGTAATCGACGCGCAGCGGCATGCCGCAGGCGCTGCAGACTGTCAGCAGCGCCTGCGGTCGGTGCGCCTGTTCGCACGCGAAGCAGCGGATGCCGGCTATCATGGCGTCCACCATGATCGAACTCTATTACTGGCCGACCCCGAACGGCCACAAGATCACGCTCTTCCTCGAAGAGACGGGCGTGCCGTACCGGATCGTGCCGGTGAACATCGGCGCGGGGGATCAGTTCAAGCCTGACTTCCTCGCGTTCTCGCCGAACAATCGCATGCCCGCGATCGTCGATCGCGCACCCGCCGATGGCGGCGAGCCGATCGGCGTGTTCGAGTCCGGCGCCATCCTGCTGTACCTCGCGGAGAAGACGGGCCGGTTCATCCCGCAGGACGTGCGCGGCCGCAAGTCCGTGCTCGAATGGCTGTTCTGGCAGATGGGCGGCCTGGGTCCGATGTCGGGCCAGGCGGGCCATTTCCTGAACTATGCGCCGGAGAAGATTCCCTACGCGCAGGAGCGCTACAAGAAGGAAGTGAACCGGCTCTACGGCGTACTCGAGCGCCAGCTCGCGCGCAACGCGTTCATCGCGGGTGCGGACTACTCGATCGCCGACATGGCTAGCTACCCCTGGGTGCTCGCCTGGGAACGCCTGCAACAGGACATCACTGAATTCCCGGCGATCGCGCGCTGGATCGAAGCGATCGAGGCGCGGCCCGCGACACTGCGCGCCTACAAGCTCGGTGAGCAGTACTCGAGCCGGCGGGAGATGACCGACGAGGAGAAGAAGATCCTCTTCGGTCAGACCGCGGCCAGCACGGCACAGGCGGCGAGCAAAGCCAACGCGTCACCGCGCTGAGCTGCGTCAGCCCGGCAGGCGCGAGAGGTCGGCGATGCCGCTGACGAGACCCTGCAGCGATGCGATCAGCGAGAGGCGGTTGCGACGCAGCGTCTCGTCGGGGGCGTTGACCATGACGCCGTCGAAGAAATCGTCCACCACGCCGCGCAGCGTCGCGATGGCGGACAGCGCGGCGGCATAGTCGCGTTTCGCGGCCGCGGCGGCCACTCCCGGCGTCGCCGTCGCGATCGCCGTGGCCAGCGCGCGTTCGGCAGGTTCCTGCAGCAGCGAGGCATCGACAGCGGCGGGCGTGAAGCCTTCCGCCTTCTTCAGGATATTGGCGATGCGCTTGTTCGCCGCGGCGAGGCTCGCCGCCTCGGGCCGCGCGAGGAAATCCGCGAGCGCCGCGAGCCGCGCATCGAAATCGAGCGGTGAATGCGGGGCGGTGGCGAGCACCGCGTCAATCATCTCGGTCGTGTAGCGCGTGCCCGGCTGCTCGAGGTAGTACGCGCGCAGGCGCTCCATCACGTAGCCGTACACATCGTCCGCGGCCGAGGCGTTCGCAACCGGTTGCAGCGCGACCGCGGCGTCGATCAGCGAACGCAGGTCCAGGTCGATGCGCTTCTCGATGAGGATGCGCAGCACGCCGATCGCCGCGCGGCGCAGGCCGAAGGGATCGCGGGTGCCGGTCGGCTTCTGGCCGATCGCGAAAATGCCGGCGAGCGTGTCGAGTCGATCCGCGAGCGCGACCGCGGTGCCGGGTCCGGTCTCCGGCAGGGCATCGCCCGCGCCACGCGGCAGGTAGTGCTCACGAATCGCGGTCACCACTGCCTCGGCCTCGCCATCGGCGGCGGCGTAACAGGCGCCCATGGTGCCCTGCAGTTCCGGGAATTCGCCGACCAGCGCGGTCAGCAGGTCACACTTGGCGAGTTCCGCAGATCGCTTCGTATGCCCGACATTCCAGCCAAAATTCGCGCTTATTGTTCCTGAAATAGCAACAATACGCTGCGTTTTGGCTCCGAGCGAACCGAGCTTCGCCTGGAACGTCACGGCATCGAGCGCCGGCAGGCGCGCGGCCAGCGGCTCGCGACGGTCCTGCTGCCAGAAGAAGGCAGCGTCCGCGAGACGCGGGCGCACCACCCGCTCATTGCCCGCGCGCACCTGCGCGGGCTCGCGGCTTTCGACATTGCTGACCGTGATGAACCACGGCGAGAGGTGCCCGCTCGCGTCTTCGACCGCGAAGTAGCGCTGGTGGTCCTGGAGCGTGGAGATCAACACTTCGCGCGGCAGTTCGAGGAAGCGGTCCTCGAATCGGCCTGCCAGCGGCACCGGCCATTCGACGAGCGCCGTGACCTCGTCGAGCAGCGCATCGCCCACGATCGCCCGCCCGCCGATCGCCGCGGCCGTCGCCTCGACGCCGGCGCGGATCTTCCCGCGCCGCTCGGCGAAACCTGCGATCACCTTGCCACGGCTGCGCAGCGCCTCGGCGTAGTCGGCGGGTGCCGTGAGCGGGATCGGCGCGGGCGCATGGAAACGATGGCCACGCGTTGCGTTGCCGGAGGGTGTATCGAGCACCGTGGCCGGCACGGTCTCGGCCCCGAACAGCATCACGATCCAGTGGACCGGGCGCACGAACTGCGCCTCGCCCGCACCCCAGCGCATGCGCCGCGGGATCGGCAGCGCATCGAGCGCAGCCTGCACGATCGCCGGCAGCAGCGTGACGGTCCCGGCGCCGGCCTTGCGGCCTGAATAGAACAGGAACTCGCCCTTGCCTTCCCTGACTCGCGAGAGCGCGGCGAACGCGACCCCGCAGCTCGCCGCGAACGACTCGCCGGCGCGCGTCGGTTTGCCGGCCGCATCGACCGCCGCACTCACCGGCGGTCCGCGACGCTTGATCTCCTGCTCCGGCTGGCTGCTCGCGAGTGCGCGCACCAACACGGCGAGGCGCCGCGGCGCCGCGAACGACTCGACTTCACCGTGGGCGAGGCCTGCCGCGTCGATGCCGCCCGCCACGCCGTCGCGAAAGGCGCGCTCGAGCTCGGGCAGCGCCTTCGGCGGCAGCTCCTCGGTGCCGATCTCGACCAGGAAATCGCGCGCGCTCACGCGGCGCCCTTCTTCGGCACGGGCGCGGACTTCGTCATCGGAAAGCCGAGCGCCTCGCGGCTCTCGTAATAGGCCTGCGCGACGCCGCGCGCGAGCGTGCGCACGCGCAGGATGAAGCGCTGGCGCTCGGTCACCGAGATCGCCTTGCGCGCATCGAGCAGGTTGAAGGTGTGCGAGGCCTTCAGCACCTGTTCGTAGGCCGGCAGCGCGAGCTTCGCTTCGAGCAGCGCATTGCAGGCGGCCTCGTGCTCGTCGAAACGGCGAAACAGCACGGCGGTGTCGGCGAGCTCGAAGTTGTACTTCGACTGCTCGACCTCGTTCTGGTGGAACACGTCCCCGTAGGTCACGCGGCCGAGCGGGCCGTCGGTCCAGACGAGGTCGAAGACGCTCTCGACGCCCTGCAGGTACATCGCGAGGCGTTCGAGTCCGTAGGTGATCTCGCCGGTGACCGGCCGGCAATCGAGTCCGCCGACCTGCTGGAAATAGGTGAACTGCGTGATCTCCATGCCGTTCAGCCACACCTCCCAGCCGAGGCCCCAGGCGCCGAGGGT